>JAICXH010000004.1 GCA_025981645.1 Burkholderiales bacterium | reverse complement strand
GACCGCGGTCGACGGCGATCCGGTCCGCAGCGTCCAGGAACTGCGCTGGCGTCTGTTGCGCGCGCAGGGGCAGGCGGCCGTGCAACTGTCTCTTGCGCGCAGCGACGTCGCGTCGGAGCCCGTCGCCCGCGAGCTGTCGCTCGGCGGGCTGACCGACGACGACTGGGAAGGAGATCCGCTTGCGAAGCTCGGTCTCGTCGTCGATCTCGGACCACCGATCGTCGACGCGGTGCTCCCGGGCAAGCCGGCGGAGGCGGCGGGATTGCACTCCGGCGACCGCATCGTCGCCGTCGACGGCGTGCCGATGCACTCGCCGGCGGACGTCGCACGCGCCACCAACGCCCACCCGTCGGTGAAGCTCGACTATCGTGTGTTGCGCGACGGGCGCGAACTCGACGTGCCGCTCACCCCCGAGGCCGTCGACCAGGACGGGAAGAGGATCGGACTCGCCGGCGTGCGCCTGCGCGTCGACCCCGCCGAGGCGGCGCGTCTCGCTGTCGTCGTCCGGTATCGCCCGTTCGCCGCGCTCGGCGCCGGCTTCGCGAAGACCGGCGAGCTGTCGCTGTTCACCGTGCGGATGCTGGGCCGGATCGTCACCGGCAATGCGTCGCTTCGCAACATCAGCGGTCCGATCACGATGGCCGACATCGCCGGTGAGTCGGCGCAGGCCGGCCTGCTCGCGTTCCTCGGCTACCTCGCGCTGATCAGCATCAGCCTGGGCGTGCTCAACCTGCTGCCCATCCCGCTGTTGGATGGGGGGCATTTGCTGTATTATCTCGCCGAAATTGTCAAAGGTAGTCCTGTTTCCGACCACGCCATCGAGGTCGGTCAACGCATCGGCATGGCGATGCTCGCGGTGCTGATGGCCCTGGCTCTCTTCAATGACGTTTCGCGTCTGTTCTGATCGGCCCGGCCGCATCCGCACCTGGGCGCGGGTCGCCTTGCTCGCCTTCGCGTCGCTCGCTCCGATCGCGGCATGGTCGATCGAGCCATTCATCGTGCGCGACATCCGCGTCGAGGGCGTGCAGCGCACCGAGCCGGGCACGGTGTTCAACTACCTGCCGATCAAGGTCGGAGACCGCGTCGACGACCAGAAGATCTCGGATGCCGTGAAGGCCCTGTACGCGACCGGATTCTTCCGCGATGTCCGTCTCGAGCAGCAGGGCAATGTGCTGATCGTCGCGGTCGTCGAGCGCCCGACGATCAGCTCGATCACCTATGTCGGCAACAAGGAGTTCGACACCGACACGATCAAGAAGGCGATGAAGGAGATCGGGCTCGCCGAAGCGCGCATCTTCGACCGATCGCTGCTCGACCGCGCCGAGCAGGAGCTGAAGCGCCAGTACATCACGCGCGGCAAGTACGCCGCGGCGATCCAGACGACGGTGACGCCGCAGGAGCGCAACCGGGTCGCGATCAACTTCACGATCAAGGAGGGCGACACCGCCAAGATCGCGCAGATCAACATCATCGGGGCGAAGGAGTACAGCGAGAAAACGCTGCTCTCGCAGATGACGCTGACGACGCCCGGGTGGCTCACCTGGTACACGAAGGACGACCAGTACTCGAAGCAGAAGCTGTCGGGAGACCTCGAGAAGCTGCGCAGCTTCTACCAGGACCGAGGCTACCTCGAAATGAACATCGACTCGACCCAGGTGTCGATCAGCCCCGACAAGGGGCACATCCACATCGCGGTCAACATCACCGAGGGTCCGCGCTTCACCGTCGGCGACATCCGCGTCGCCGGCGACCTCGTCGTTCCTGCGTCCGAGCTCGAGAAGCTGGTCCAGCTCCACAAGGGCGACGTGTTCTCGCGCGCGAAGCTGCAGGCGTCGGCGAAGGACATGAGCGAGCGTCTCGGCGCGGACGGTTACGCGTTCGCCAACGTCAACGCGGTCCCCGAACTCGACCTCAAGGACTCGAAGGCGTCGTTCACGTTCTTCGTCGATCCAGGCCGGCGCGCGTACGTGCGTCGGATCAGCATCAGCGGCAATGCCAAAACCCGTGACGTGGTGATCCGCCGCGAGATGCGCCAGCTCGAGGACGCGTGGTACGACGGTCCGCGGATCGAGCGCTCGAAGGAGCGGATCAAGCACCTCGGCTACTTCGACGACGTCAACATCGAGACGCCGCCGGTACCGGGCACCTCGGACCAGGTCGATGTCGACGTCGCGGTCACCGAGCGCAACACAGGGAGCCTGCTCGCGGGCGTCGGCTATTCGAGCGACGAAGGTGTCGTCCTCAACGCTTCGATTTCGCAACAGAACATCTTCGGCAGCGGCAACGCGCTGACGCTCGCCGCCAATACCGGGCGCTTCGACCGCACCTACTCGGCGATCTTCACCCAGCCGTATTACACTGTCGACGGCGTATCGAGGACGCTCGAGGCGTACCAGCGCAACCTCGATCCGACCGGGCTCGCAATCTCGCAATACTCCTCGCACACGCTGGGCGCGGCGGTCGGCTTCGGCGTTCCGGTGACGGAGACCGACACGATCAACTTCGGCGGGCGCGTCGAGCACACCGAGATCAACCTGTTCAGCAACAGCCCGCCGGTCTACGATCAGTTCGTGAACGAATTTGGCAAGAACACCAATGCCTTCATCGCCTCGGTCGGCTGGTCGCGCGATACGCGCGACGACATCCAGTTCCCGACCCGCGGCCGGCTGCAGAGCGTGACCGTCGAGATGGGGCTGCCGTTCGGCGACCTCGCGTACTACAAGGCCGAGTACTCGCACTCGCAGTACTGGCCGGTGTACGGCGACCTCGTGCTGATGCTGCGCGGTGACGTCGGCTACGGAGACGGGCTTTCCGGCAAGCCGCTGCCGTTCTTCAAGGCGTTCTTCGCGGGCGGCGCGAACTCGGTGCGCGGCTACGACGTCGCGTCGCTGGGTCCGCAGGACAGCCAGGGCAACGCGCTCGGCGGGCGGCGCAAGGTCGTCGGCAACGCCGAGATGTTCTATCCGATCCTGAAGGGCGACAAGGCGGTGCGTGCGAGCGTGTTCGCCGACGCCGGCGAGATCTGGGCCGACGGCCGTCAGCCGCAGTTCGAGTCGTTCCGCTACTCGGTGGGTGCAGGCGTGTCCTGGAATTCGCCGGTCGGGCCGCTCAAGTTCAGCTACGCCATTCCAGTGAACAAGAAGCCGGGCGATCACGAGCAGCGCTTCCAGTTCCAGGCCGGCACAGCGTTCTGACATCCCGGCAGGCGCCGGGGATGCGGAGGATTTGAAGTGTTGAAGCGATGGATGATCACCACGATGGCCGTTACGCTGCTGGCTGCGGCCGGCGCGAGCTCGGCCGCCGACTACAAGATCGGCTTCGTCAACACCGAGCGGCTGTTCCGTGAGGCGGCGCCGGCGAAGCGCGCGCAGGCCAAGATCGAAAAAGAGTTTGCCGCACGCGACGCCGAGATTCAGAAGCTCGCAAAACAGGTGCGCGACCTGCAGGCGTCGCTCGACCGCGACGGCGCGACGATGTCCGACGCGGACCGGCGTGGCAAGGAGCGCGACCTCGCCAACGAGTCGCGCGACCTGCAGCGGATGCAGCGCGAGTTCCGCGAGGACATCAATCTGCGCAAGAACGAGGAGATCTCGGCGCTGCAGGACCGTGCGAACAAGGTGATCCAGCAGATCGCCACGAGCGAAAAATACGACCTGATCCTGCAGGACCCGGTCGTCTATGCGAGCCAGCGCATCGATATCACCGACAAGGTGATCAAGGCGCTTTCCGACAAGTAGTCCGATGACCGGGCGCGCTCCGGGCGGGCCGATTCGTCTCGACGAGCTTGGTCGACTCTGCGACGCCACCGTCGAAGGCGACGGGGCGACATCGATCGACCGCGTGGCGGCGCTCGACGGAGCGGGTCCGGGTGCCATCGCCTTCCTCGCCGACTCGCGGTATCGCAGCCAGCTTGCGGCGACTCGCGCGTCGGCGGTGATCGTCGGCCCGGGCGACGCCGCGACAACCGCGCTCCCGCGGCTCGTCGTCGCCGATCCGTATGTGACCTACGCCAGGGTCGCGAGGCTGCTCTATCCGCCGAAGCCGCATCGCGCTGGCCGCCACGCGACGGCGGTCATCGATCCGGCCGCACGGGTCGCGGCGAGTGCTGCGATCGGCCCGCTCGCCGTGATCGCTGCGGGCGCGTCGATCGGCGAGCGCGCGGCGATCGGCAGCCACTGCACGATCGGCGAGAACGCGGTCGTCGGCGACGATGCGGTGCTCGATGCGGGCGTGCACGTCTACCCGCGCTGCTCGATCGGCGCCCGCACGCTCGTCCACAGCGGCGCGGTGATCGGGGCCGACGGCTTCGGGCTCGCGCACGGGCCCGATGGCTGGATCAAGATTCCGCAGATCGGACGCGTCGTGATCGGCGCCGACGTCGAGATCGGCGCCAATACCACGATCGATCGCGGCGCGATCGGCGATACGGTGATCGACAACGGCGCGAAGCTCGACAACCAGATCCAGATCGGGCACAACTGCGTGATCGGCGCTCGGACGGCGATTGCCGGCTGCGTCGGAATCGCCGGCTCGACCCGAATCGGGCCCGATTGCCGGATCGGCGGTGCGGCGATGTTCTCCGGCCACCTCGAAATCGCCGCCGGGACGGTGATTTCGGCGGCGACGCTGGTGTCCGAGTCGATCGCCGCTGCGGGCGTCTACACTGGCGCCTTTCCGGGGCTTCGGCACTCCGAAAGGAAGCGCGTCGTCGCGCACGTGCGCCATCTTCGCGAGCTCGTCGCGCGCGTCCGTGCGCTCGAGCGGATGCGCGGACGCGACGGGAAGCACGAACCGACAGGGGGACATCAGGGTGAGTGAACTCGACGCGGCAATGATCGAGCGGCTGCTCCCGCACCGGTACCCGATGCTGCTGGTCGACCGGGTACTCGAATGGGAAGCCGCCAAGTTCATCCGGGCGATCAAGAACGTCACGGTAAACGAGCCCTTCTTCCATGGGCATTTCCCGGGCAACCCGGTGATGCCGGGCGTGCTCGTCATCGAGTCGATGGCGCAGGTCGCGGGGCTGCTCACGATGCTCTCCGACGTGGCGCGCCAGGACGGCAGCCAACTCGTCCTCTTCGCGGGCATCGACGGCGCGCGCTTCAAGCGCCAGGTGGTCCCGGGCGATACGCTGCTCCTCGAAGCCGAGCTCGAGCGCGCGGTGCGCGGCATTGGGCGCTTCCGGACGCGCGCGAGCGTCGGCGACCAGCTGGTCTGCGAGGCGACGCTGCTCGCGGCGATCCGCAACGCGCCGCCTCCCCCGGGCCTTCCTGCCCGCTGACGTGGCCACGATTCACCCGACCGCGCTGGTCGAGCCCGGCGCCCAGCTTGCCGACGACGTCGAGATCGGTCCGTACTCGATCGTCGGTGCGGCCGTGCGTATCGGCGCGGGGAGCCGCGTCGGACCGCACGCGGTGATCCTCGGGCGCACGACACTCGGTGCTCGCAATCGCGTGTTCCAGTTCGCCTCGGTAGGCGACATTCCGCAGGACCGCAAGTACGGCGGCGAAGCGACGACGACGACGATCGGCGACGACAACGTGATCAGGGAGTACGTCTCGATCCACGCGGGGACGGCGCAGGATCGCGGCGACACGACGATCGGCAACGGCAACCTGTTTCTCGCCTATGCGCACGTCGCCCACGACTGCGTCGTCGGCAACGCGACGACGTTCTCGAACAATGCCCAGATTGCCGGCCACGTGACGATCGGCGACTACGCCGTGCTCGGAGCCTATGCCGGGGTGCACCAGTTCTGCCGCATCGGGGCGCACGCGATGATCGCCGCCGGGGCGATCGTGCTGCAGGACGTGCCGCCGTTCGTCACCGTGTCGGGCTATCCGGCGAAGCCGGCCGGAACGAACAACGAAGGCCTGCGCCGGCGTGGCTTCGCGCCCGCCGACATCGCGGCCGTTCGACGCGCCTATCGGACGCTGTATCGCTCGGGGCTCGCGCTCGACGAGGCGCGCGGCGAGCTCGCACGAGCGGCCGCCGATGTCCCGCTGCTCGCTCCGTTGGTGGATTTCATCGCGCAGCCGGGGCGAGGCATTGTGCGCTGACCGCGCGACGGGCGTCACGCTCGGCATCGTCGCTGGCGAAGCGTCGGGTGACGCACTCGCCGCTGCGCTGATCCGCGGCGTGCGCGCGCGCAGGAGCGACGTGCGCTTCGCCGGAATCGCCGGCCCGCAGATGCAGGCCGAGGGTTGCGAAGCTTGGGCGCCGATGGAGCGCCTCGCCGTGCGTGGTTTCGTCGAGGTGCTCGCGCACCTGCCCGGACTGGTTGCGCTGCGCCGGCGCGTCGCGCGGCGGTTCCTCCGCGACGCGGTCCCCGTCTTCGTCGGCGTCGACGCGCCCGATTTCAACCTCGGCCTCGAGCGGCGCCTCAAGCGCCGCGGTGTGCGTACCGTCCACTTCGTCAGTCCGTCGGTGTGGGCGTGGCGGCGCGAGCGGCTGCGCAGCATCGATCGCGCGGTAGACCGGATGCTCGCGCTTTTTCCATTCGAGGTTCCACTCTACGAGGAGGCAGGCATCCCGGTCACCTTCGTCGGACATCCGCTCGCTGCCGAAGCGGCCGGACCGGGAACGCGGCGGGCAGCGCGCGACGTGCTGCAGTACAAGGGCGCCGCACCGCTTTTCGCGCTGCTGCCGGGAAGCAGGCTCTCGGAGATCGAGATGCATGCGAGGCTCGTTCTCGACGCCGCAGCGCGCATCGCCGAAGCGCGCCCGGACGCCCGCTTCGTCGTCCCGGTCGTCTCGCGCACCACACGCGACGCGTTCGTCGACGCCCAGCAGCGCAGCGGCCACGAAGGGCTTCCGCTGACGATCCTCTACGGCCACGCCGGTGACGCGCTGCGCGCCGCCGACGTGGCGCTCGTCGCGTCGGGCACGGCGACCCTCGAAGCTGCGCTCGCGCGCTGTCCGCACGTCATCTTCTACCGCGTAAGCTCGCTCACCGCGGCGATCGTCCGGCGCAGGCTTATCGTCCCCTGGGTCGGGCTGCCGAACGTGCTCGCCGGGCACTTCGTGGTCCCCGAGCTCCTGCAGGAGGACGCGACGCCCGCAAATCTCGCGCGCGCGGCGCTCAACCTGTTCGACGACACGGTGACGAGGAGGAGGCTCGAGAACCTGTTCGGCGAGTTCGGCCGGCGTCTCGCCGTCGATACCGGCGCGGTCGCCGGCGCGGCGGTGCTCGCGGAACTCGACCTCGCGATCGGGCAGCGCGCCGGCGGCGGGCGGCGTGAACGACGCGCAGCGTGAGCGCGAGCGCGGCTGCACGCCGTACGCCCCATCCGCCGATTGCGCACCGCGTCGCCGGAGTCGACGAGGCGGGACGCGGCCCGCTTGCCGGCCCCGTGGTCGCCGCCGCAGTGATCCTCGACGATGCGCGGCCGATCGACGGGCTGCGCGATTCGAAGCTCCTCGGCGCGCGCGCGCGGGCAGGGCTCGCCGTTCGCATCCGCGAACGCGCGCTCGCCTGGGCGGTCGCGCAAAGCGACGTTGCCGAAATCGATGCGCTCAACATCCTGCAGGCGACGTTGCTCGCGATGCGGCGCGCGGTCGACGCCCTCGCGATCGAGCCCGACGAGGCGCTCATCGACGGCGACCGCTGCCCGCTGCTCGCGTGCCCGGTCCGCGCGATCGTGAAGGGAGACCGCGACGTTCCGGTGATCTCCGCCGCGTCGATTCTCGCCAAGACGGTGCGCGATGCGATGCTGGCCGATCTCGACCGCCAGTACCCCATCTACGGATTCGCGCGGCACAAGGGCTACGGGACGCGAGAGCACCTCGCGGCGCTCGCCCGCCACGGGCCCTGCGAGGCGCATCGGCGCTCGTTCGCACCGGTGGCGCAGGCCGAACTCGACCTGCCGCCGCCAGGCTGATCGCGCGAGCCCGGTTTGACGCTGTCGGCGCGAACCACTACGATCCGCGCAGAGGAGGAATACCCGATGAACCAAGTGATGGTTAGGGCCGCGATGGTCGTCTTCGCCGTGGCGATCGTGCTCGCCGCGGGACCGGCGCGCGGCGAGACGACCGCGATCCACGTCTCGCGACAGTACGGGATCAGCTATCTGCCGCTGATGATCATGGAGGACCAGAAACTCATCGAAAAGCATGCGAAGGCCTCAGGCATCGACGTCAAGGTCGACTGGTCGAAATTCGCGAGCGGGGCGGTGATGAACGACGCGCTCCTGTCCGGCAACCTGCAGTTCGCCTCCGGCGGCGTCGGCCCGTTCACCACGCTGTGGGCGAAGACGCGCGGCAATCTCGACGTGAAGGCGGTCGCGGCGATCAACTCGATGCCGCTCTTCCTGGTCACCAACAACCCGAACGTGAAGACGGTGAAGGACTTCACTGACAAGGACAAGATCGCGCTGCCGGCGGTCAAGGTGTCGATCCAGGCGGTCACGCTGCAGATGGCGGCCGAGCAGGCGTTCGGTCCCGGCCAGGAGTTCAAGCTCGACCATCTGACGGTGTCGATGTCGCATCCCGACGGGCTAACGGCGCTGCTGTCGGGCAGGTCCGAGATCACCGCGCACCTCAGCTCGCCGCCGTTCCAGTACGAGGAGCTCGAGCACCCGGGGATGCACAAGGTATTCAGCTCGTTCGACGTGCTCGGCGGGCCGGCGACGTTCAACGTCATCTGGACGACGTCGAAGTTCCACAGCGAGAACCCGAAGGTATACGCGGCATTTGTCGCCGCACTCGACGAGGCGACCGCGACGATCAACAACGACAAGCGCGCTGCGGCCGAGACCTATCTCAGGATCTCGAAGGACAAAAGCAGCCTCGACAGCATCATGAAGATGCTCGACGATCCCGCGATCGTCTATACGACGACGCCGCACAACGTGATGAAATACGTCGACTTCATGTACAAGATCCATTCGATCAAGGTGAAGCCGGCGTCGTGGAAGGAAATGTTCTTCCCCAACGCGCAGGGCCTTCCGGGGAGCTGATGGCGTCCGCCGGCGACGCCCTTGCGCTGCCGGACCTCGCAGCGATCCGGGCAGCGCAGCGACGGATCACCGCGCTCGTGCACCGCACGCCGGTGCTGACCTCGGCGTCGGTCGACGCCGACGTCGGCGCATCGCTTCATTTCAAGGGCGAGCATCTGCAGAAGATCGGCGCGTTCAAGGCGCGCGGCGCGTGCAACGCGGTCTTCTCGCTCGACGACGCCGAAGCGGCGCGCGGGGTCGTCACCCACTCGTCGGGCAACCACGGCGCGGCGCTCGCCTATGCGGCGGCACGGCGCGGCATCCCGGCCTGGGTCGTGATGCCTGAAAACGCCCCTGCGGTAAAGCAGGCGAACGTCCGCCGCTTCGGCGCGCAGGTGCGCCTGTGCGCGCCGACCGTCGCCGCGCGCGAGTCGGCGTGCGCGGAAGTCGCCCGCGAGTGCGGCGCGACGCTGATCCATCCGTTCGACGACCCGCGCGTGATCGCCGGGCAGGGGACCGCCGCGCTCGAGCTGGTCGAGGACCTTCCCGAGCTCGACGCGGTGATCGCGCCCTGCGGCGGAGGTGGGCTGCTGTCGGGTACTGCAATCGCCGTGCGCGCGGTCGCGCCGCGAATGCAGGTGTTCGGCGCCGAACCGGCCAATGCCGACGATGCCGCGCGGAGCTTTGCGAGCGGTCGCGTCGAGACACTGGCCCCGACGACGACGATTGCCGACGGCCTGCGCACGACCTTGTCGCCGCGCACGCTTGCCGCGTTGAGGGCAGGCGTCGAGGGGATCGTCACCTGCAGCGAGGACGCAATCGTTGCCGCGATGCGCATGCTGTTCGAGCGGATGAAGCAGGTCGTCGAGCCTTCCGGGGCGGTGCCGCTCGCCTGCCTCCTCGAGCATCGGGCCCGCTTCGCCGGCCTGCGAATCGGCGTCGTTCTCTCGGGGGGCAACGTCGGGCTCGACCGGCTTTGCTGGCAGCACGCGTGACGTCGTCCGAAGCGGCTCGCCCGCTCCTCGCCGTCAGCGGCGTCACGCTGCAGTACAAAACGCGTGACCGTCTGGTCACCGCGACCTACCGCGTCGACTTCGACGTCTACCCGGGCGATCGCTTCATCCTGCTCGGCCCTTCCGGCTGCGGCAAATCGACTTTGCTGAAGGCGGTCGGCGGCTACCTGCAACCGGTCGAGGGCGAGATCAGGCTGAAGGGCGACGTCGTGCGACGGCCGGGGCCCGATCGCATGATGGTGTTCCAGGAGTTCGACCAGTTGCTGCCGTGGCGGACGGTGAAGGAGAACGTGATGTTCCCGCTCCGCTCGGGCGGCAGAATGGCGCGGCGCGAAGCCGAGGAGAAGGCGCTCCACTACATCGCCAAGGTGAACCTCACGCGCTTCGCCGACAGCTATCCGCATACGCTGTCGGGCGGCATGAAGCAGCGTGTCGCGATCGCGCGCGGGATGGCGATGGAGCCCGCGATCCTGCTGATGGACGAGCCGTTCGCGGCGCTCGACGCGCTGACCCGCAGGCGCATGCAGGACGAGCTCCTGGCGCTGTGGGAAGGTACGCGCTTCACCGTGCTCTTCGTCACGCACTCGATCCCCGAAGCGATCAGGGTCGGCAGCCGCATCCTGCTGCTCTCGCCGCACCCCGGTCAGGTCAAGGCCGAGCTCGACAGCCTCGCTCCCGGCGCCGACGGCGTCGCGGTCGGGGCGCTCGAGAAGCGCATCCACGCGATGCTCTTCGCCGACGCCGTCGAGCCCGCCACCCCGCACGAGGAGCATGGATGAGCGCAGCTACCGTCGTTCCCCCGCATCGACCCGAGATCGTTCGCGAGCCGGTCGCCGCGGGCGCCTTCGGCATCGTGCAGAAGCCGCTGTCGGCCAGTGAGCGCATTCTGAACATTGGCGCCGTACGCAAGCTCGCGCTGATCGTCGTGCTCGCCGTCGCCTGGGAGCTCTACGCACGCCAGCTCCACAACCCCCTCCTGTTCCCGACCTTCTCGGCGACGGTGCAGGCGTTCGTTCACGGCATGCTCGGCGGCGACCTCTTCGTCAAGGCGATGACCTCGGTGAAGGTGCTCCTGAAGGGCTACGCGGCGGGGATCGTCTGCGCGGCGGTGCTGACTGTCGTGGCGATCTCGACGCGCATCGGCACCGATCTTCTCGAGCTCCTGACGTCGATGTTCAATCCGCTGCCGGCGATCGCCCTCCTGCCGCTCGCGCTGATCTGGTTCGGGCTGGGGGAGGGAAGCATCGTCTTCGTGATCATCCACTCGGTACTGTGGGCGGTTTCGCTCAACACCCACTCGGGGTTCCTGGCGGTGTCGAACACGCTGCGGATGGTCGGGCGAAACTACGGGCTGCGCGGGCTTCCCTACGTCGCGCGGATCCTGATTCCCGCAGCGTTTCCCAGCATTCTCACCGGGCTCAAGATCGGCTGGGCGTTCGCGTGGCGGACGCTGATCGCCGCCGAGCTCGTGTTCGGCGTGTCCTCAGGGTCGGGTGGACTCGGCTGGTACATCTACGAGAACAAGAACCAGCTCGAGATCCCGAGTGTCTTTGCGGGCCTCTTCACCGTCATCGTGATCGGGCTCATCGTCGAGAACGTGGTCTTTCGCACGCTCGAGGCGCGTACCGTGCGAAAATGGGGGCTGCAGAACTGATCGGGTGGAGCCCCGACGCCATCGTGACCATGCATCGACCAACCCCGAACTATCCGCGGTTCCATCTCGCCTTTCCGGTCACCGATCTCGCCGAGGCGCGGCGCTTCTACGGCGAGTTCCTCGGTTGCGCCGAGGGCCGCAGCAGCGATGCATGGGTCGACTTCGACTTCTTCGGCCATCAGATCGTCGCCCACAAGGTCGACCGCGCGGCGATGCACGAGGCGACGAGCCACGTCGACGGGCACGCAGTGCCGGTGCGCCACTTCGGTGTCGTCACCGATCGCGAGACCTGGGACCGGCTCGCCGGACGTTTCCGTGCCGCAGGCGTCAATTTCGTCATCGAGCCCTACGTGCGCTTTCGCGGTGAGGCAGGCGAGCAGGCGACGATGTTCTTCCTCGACCCGTTCGGCAATGCACTCGAGTTCAAGGCATTCGCCGACATCGACCAGCTGTTCGCCACCTGAAGCGCATCGTCGTCAGCGAGGACATGGACGAGGGCGCGGTCGCGCGCCTCGCGCGGCAGTTCGCGGTCCGCTACGAGCCGGCGCTCGCTTCGGAGCCCGCGAAGCTGCGCGACGCAGTCGGTGAAGCCGATGCGCTGATCGTCCGCAATGCGACGCGGGTCGACGCGGAACTCGTCGGTTCGGCGCTGCGGCTTTCCGTCGTGGGACGGCTTGGCGTCGGCCTCGACAACATCGATGTCGACGCATGTGCCGCACGCAAGATCGAGGTGATTCCGGCGATCGGCGCCAATGCGCGCGCGGTCGCCGAGTACGTGCTCGCCGCGGCGCTCATTCTGCTCCGCGGCGCGTTCGCGTCGACTGCCGCCGTGGCGGCCGGGCGCTGGCCGCGCAGCGAGCTCGCCGGCGGCGGCGAGATCGGTGGGAGGACGATCGGACTCGTCGGTTTCGGCAGCATCGGTCGGACGACCGGGGCGCTCGCGCGCGCGGCCGGAATGCGCGCGATCGCGCACGACCCGGCGCTCGGCGACGACGACCCGATCTGGGCCGAGACGCAAACCGAGCCCTGGGCGCTCGACGACCTGTTGCATCGAGCCGACGTCGTGAGCCTGCACCTGCCACTCACCGCAGCTACGCGCGGGCTCGTCGACGCGCGCCGCGTCGGACTGCTGCGCAGCGATGCCGTCCTCGTCAACACCGCGCGGGGCGGGATCGTCGACGAGACTGCCGTCGCCGCAGCACTGGCCTCAGGGCGGCTCCGCGGTGCCGCGCTCGACGTGTTCGGCAGCGAGCCGCTGCCGGCCGGGTCGCCGCTCGAGGGGTGCCCGCACCTGCTGCTGACGCCGCACATTGCCGGCCGAACGATGGAGTCGGAGCGCCGCGTATCGGACATGGTCGCCGATGCCGTCGCCAGCTCGCTCGCGGCGGGAGCGTGATCTCGTGATGAGCGGACGTCCGACGCGCGCGGCAGGCCTGCTCCTCAACGCGGGCCACGCGATCGACCACATGTTCCTGCTGATCTTCGCCTCGGCGGTGGGGCCGATGGCTGCGGAGTTCGGCTTCGCGCGCTGGGAGGACCTGATGCCCTGGGGCGCCGGCGCATTCGCACTGTTTGGGATAGGCTCGCTGCCGGCAGGGCGTCTCGGCGATCTCTGGGGCAGGCGGCGGATGATGCTGATCTTCTTTTTCGGCATCGGGCTCGCCGCAATTGGCGTCGCGTTCACCCGCAACGCGTGGCAGCTCGCCGCGGCACTGACCTTGCTCGGCGCCTTCGCGGCGATCTATCACCCGGTCGGCATTCCGATGCTGGTTCGCGATGCCCCGCGTCCGGGTTTCGTCATCGGTGTCAACGGGCTCGCCGGCAACCTTGGCGTCGCGCTGTCGGCCGTGGTGACGGGCTTCATCGTCAAGTACGCCGGATGGCGCGCGGCATTCGCGGTGCCGGCACTGCTGTCCTTCGTCTGCGGAGCCGCATTCGTTTGGGTGTCCCCGCCCGAGGCCGTCGCGCCCGCCCGGCGCGAGGTGACGCGGTCGATGCTGCCGCGGCGTGCGCTCGCCCATGTGTTCACGGTGATCACCGTCGCGTCGATCTCGGGGAGCCTGTTGTTCAACTTCACGACCAACGGCAATGGTGAACTGCTGCGCGAGCGCTTCCGCGGAATCGTCGAGGATCCGGCGCTGCTCGGCGCGCTCCTCGCCGCGGTGTACGTCGCAGGTGCGCTCGCGCAGGTAACGGTGGGGGCGCTGCTCGACCGCGTTCCGGTGAAGCTCCTCTATGCGGCGATCGTCGCGACGCAGATCCCCCTGTTCGCCGTCGCAGCGGGCGCGCAGGGCTGGAGCCTGTTCGCGCTGATGATCGCCTTCATGATCGCGGTCTTCGGTGCGATCCCCTTCACCGACGCGCTGATCGTGCGCTACGTCGACGACACGATGCGCTCGCGCGTCTCGGGCATGCGCCTCACCGTCGCGTTCGGCGTGAGCTCGCTCGCGGTATGGGCGCTCGGCCCAGTCGTGAAGGTGGCCGGATTCCACGCGCTCCTGCTACTGATGGCCGCAACCGCGCTGGTGACACTGGTCGTCGTGATGTTCCTCCCGCGCTCGGAGGGGGTGGGCCTTGACGGGGCTGGACTTCCGGCTGAAACGATGTAGCATGCGCACATCGAATGCCGGTGCGCCCGCATGCAACTCTCCCGCTTCACTGATCTCTCCCTTCGCGTGCTCCTCTATCTGGCTCAGAAGCCGGCCGAGCCGTCACGCGTGACGATGCGCGAGGTGGCGCGCTTCTACCGGGTTTCGCACGAGCATCTGCGCAAGGTCGTGCACCTGCTCGCGAAGGAGGGGTTCCTCGTCACGGCGCAGGGTCGTCATGGCGGTATCGCCCTCGGACGGGCGCCCACACGGATCAACGTCGGTGACGTCGTCGCGCGGATGGAGCGCGACCTGTCGATTATCGACTGCGAGGCCCAGAGCTGCGTGCTGCGGGGACCATGCACGCTGAAACTCGCGCTTTCAACGGCAGCCGATGCCTTCGTCGCCGCGCTTCGGGGGTACACGCTCGCTGATCTGGTCGCGGACCGGCCTTTCGCGACGCGGTTCGCGACGCTGCGCATCGTGCAGGCGGCGTGATTGGTGCGAAGCGATGCACCGCTCGCTTAGGCATGGGTAGGAGAAGGACCGGATAACAAGAGCCGCATCCGCTTTGACGTCTTCGTGATCAAGGAGGAAATCATGCAACAGGTCGCGTGGGAATTGTCATTGGTACTGATGGCGCTGGTCGCGGTCGTGTTTCTGTGGGTGTGCGCCAAGTCCGGAGCGGATCGAGCCGACGCCGCGACAGTTGCCGCGCGCGGATACCGCTGGCGCGGGCCGCTGGTGTGGCTGATGCTGGTCGCAGGCGTGTTGATCTCGGTAGGGACCTTGCGCCATTGGCCGCTTCGGGCCTACGCGAGCGATGTTGGTCCGGCCGATGTCGTCGTGCAGGCGACGGCGCGTCAGTGGAGCTGGGACATCGTCCCCGATACCGTCCCGGTCGGCAAAATGGTCGAGTTCGATCTGCACAGCGCCGACGTCAATCATGGTTTCGCGCTCTATCGCGATGCGACCCACGTCGTCGCGCAGGCACAGGTGATGCCTGGCTACGTCAACCGACTTCGCATCCGCTTCGATACCCCTGGCGAGTACCAGGTGCTCTGCCTCGAATATTGCGGCATCGCGCATTCGAACATGCGTGCCGTCGTCAAGGTCGTTGCCGGGTCCTGAGGAGAACGCCGCCATGTCTGCCTACCCCGCATCCGTTGCGCCTGCCCAGCCTGTAACGCCCGATACACCGAAGGCGAAGTTTGCCTTCCAGCTCTATGCCGCCGTCGGAATCCTGGTCTTCCTGCTTATGATGCTCGCCGGGGTCGTGATGCGCGCGACCCAGGGTGCCTGGCTCGGCATTCCGCCGAACTACTTCTACGAGGTCCTGACCTTGCACGGGGCCGGCATGGTCGGCACCGCAGGCCTCGCCGGCGCGGCGGTGATGTGGTACTTCCTGCGCCGCTACGTCGAGCTCACCACGTCGGCGTTCCTTGCGATGATGGGACTCTCACTCGCCGGTGTGGTGCTGATTCTGCTTTCGATCGGCCTCGGCGACTTCGCGGGCGCGTGGACCTTCCTCTACCCGCTGCCGGCGCACAGCATGGGACTCTGGAGCGCCAACGCGGCGGCGGCGTTCATGGTTGGTTATCTGCTGATCGGAGTCGGATTCCTGATTTTCTACGCCGACTGCGCGCTCGCGATCATCCGCCGCTACGGCAGCCTCGCGCGCGGCCTCGGGCTCGATCAACTCATTTCCGGCAAGGTGGATCCGGCGCATCCTGCGACCGTCGTCGCGAGCACGATGGCGATCATCGTGAACGTGCTCGGCATCGTCGGCGGCGCGGTGGTTCTGATCATGACGCTGATTTCGCTCTACGTGCCAGGCATCGCGCTGGATGCGCTGCTGATGAAGAACCTGATCTACTTCTTCGGACACGTGTTCATCAACGTCACCATCTACATGGCGGTGATCGGCGTCTACGAGATCATCCCGCGCTACACCGGCAGACCGTGGAAGGTCAACCGTGCCTTTCTCGGCTCGTGGGCGGCGGTCGTGCTGCTGGTGCTCTCGGTCTATCCCCACCATCTCCTGATGGACTACGCGATGCCGCGCTGGGCGGCCGCAACCGGCCAGATCGTCTCCTACCTCTCCGGCATTCCGGTACTTCTCGTGACCGCGTGGGGAGCGCTCGTCAACCTGTATCGAAGCGGGGTGAAGTGGGATACGCCGTTGCGCCTCCTCGTGTTCGGCGTGTTCGGCTGGGCCGCTGGCGTGATCCCGGCGATCATCGATGGAACCATCCGCGTGAATCTCGTGATGCACAACACGCTCTGGGTGCCGGGGCACTTCCACTTCTACCTGTTGCTCGGTGTCGTGCCGATGGTGCTGGGAAGCCTGCTCTACGCATGCACGCGCGAGCAGAGCGCGAACTCGCTCGTCGATCGCGTCGTGTTCTGGGGCTATGTGATCGCCGGAGTGTTGTTCTGCTTCGTGTTCCTCGACAGCGGCTTCCACGGCATTCCGCGTCGCTTCGCATCCTATGACGCGCCGTGGATCGGCTACGCGCAGGCGGGCGCCGTCGCGGGTACGATCGTGCTGCTTGCGGTACTGTTCCTTGGCGGCCGGATCCTCGCGCGGCTGCCGCGAGCGTCGCTCTCGGCCTAGCGGTGCTGGCCCCGCGCGCGTGGCGGCTTGCGCCGGGCGTCGTGGCGACGCTCGCTGCGAGCCTCGTCGCCTTCGGCGCCGGCCTTGCCATCACGTACGCGGCGACCGGGGGCTTCACGGCCTTCACGCGTGAATCGGCGCGACGGGAGGCGGTGCTCGCACATCCGCAAGCCGCGCCGGGACTGCCGCTTCGTTTCGCTGACGGCCGCGTCGCGAGCCTCGCCGATCTGCGCGCGCCGTGGATCCTCGTCGACTTCATCTACACGCGCTGCGAATCGCTCTGCGTTGCACGCGGTTCCTCCGATGCGCGGCTTGCGCAGTTGCTCGCGCCCGAGGTCGAGGCGGGGACGGTGCGACTGCTATCGGTGTCATTCGACCCCGCGCATGATGACGCGGCGCGCCTGCGCGCCTTTCTTGCCCGTGACGGAGCGCCGATCGCAGGACGTGAGGCGGCCGCGCCGCTCGCCGCCGCAGATGTCGGCCAGTGGCTCGATGCGTTCGGAGTGGTGGTGATCGCCGACGGCCGGGGAGGTTTCGTTCACAATGAGGCGATCGCGGTTGTCGACCCGCGGCGACGACTGGCCGCCATTCTGAACGCGGACGACCCTGCGCGGACGGCGGCGTGGCTGCGTGCAAGGATTGCAGGCGAGCTCGCAGCAGGGGTAGCAGCAGGGCGCAATCCGGGGCGCGCAGCGGGTGTCGCCGGATGAGCGTGATTGTGTCGGCGATTCACCGTCCGCGCGAACTCTTCGGCGCGGTACTCCCGGTCGCGCTGTTCTCGCCCCCGCTGCGCAATCTGCTCGAAGCCACGATGGCGGGGCAGATGCTGATTCAGATGCCACTCCTCGCTCTTTCGGGTTGGTGGCTAGGCGTCGCCTGGCGCGACGCGCCCGCGGGCGGCGCAATGGGACGCCTGCGACGATGCGTCGACGGGTGCAACGTCGGCGGAGTTACCGGCCTTATCGTTGCGAGCTTCTCGATGCTCCTGTGGATGCTTCCGCGAAGCCTCGACGCCGCCCGCCTCGATGCGGGTTGGGACGCACTCAAGTTTGCGACGCTTGTTTTCCCGCTGGGTGTCGTGGCCGCGATTTCGTGGTCACGCGTTCCGGTGATCGCGCGCGCGCTGATTCATGTCGAGGTGATCGCGACGCTGCTTCGATTCGGGTGGGGTTACGTCGCGGCGCAGGAGCGACTCTGCTCGGCGTATCTTCAGGGCGACCAGCAGCGCACTGGCGCGCTGTTGGTCGCAGCCGGTATTGCGTGGGGGATCGCTGCGGCCTGGACGCCGTTGTTCGGGCATTCCAGCTTGCTCAGCGACCCGGCCGCCCGTCGCCGAATCGATAGCGCAGTCCGATGACGGCACTGCGCGGAGCGCCCACCGCCCGGAACTGATCGGAAACCGGCGCAACTCCGTTCGCTGGCCCGAAGCTGCGGCCAGGTCCCGTGAATACGTTCGATCCGAGCACGCCGAAGTCGTAATAGCTCCGGTCGAACAGGTTATCGATGCGGGCGTAAAACTGAAGCTTCGGCGACGCGTCGTAACTCGCGTCGAGAGAGAATACCGCGTATCCGGGAATCCGGCCGCGTCGATCGGCGTTGTTCTCGTCGCCGTGCGCGTACTGGCCTGATATCGCCGTCATCGCGGCGCCGAACGAGAAGGGCTCACTGGCATATTCGAACCCGAGCTTCAGCGTGTTCGCGGGGATGCCCGGGATCCGATCTCCCGGACGCACGACGATCCCTCCGTCGGAATCGGCGTCCGAATTGTCGGCCGACGATGCGAGAAAGCGGCTGCGAAACGTCGCATCGAGATGATTGAAATGCGCGCTGATTCGCAGAGGGCCAGCTTTGCGGGTGGCGCCCAGCTCGAAGCCCTGCCGGCGCGTCGTGCCAACGTTCTGAAAGTAGCCGGCGTTCGACGAGCCGGCGCCGGCGGCGATGAATTCGATGTCGTTGGCGAGGTCAGTCCGATATACCGCGGCCGACCAGTCCGTAGACGCGTCGACTTTGCCACGCGCACCCGCTTCAATGGTCTTTGAGACCACCATCGCAAGCGGCGGATCGGCGAGAAATTCGTTGGGAAGCTTGCACGGCGCCGACGGGTCAGCGCAGGTCAGCTCGATCGGCGACGGTGCGCGCATGCCCTCGCTGTACGCGCCGTAGACCGTCAGGCTCGGCAAAGGATTGAAATTGATTCCGAGCGCAGGATTGAAGCGTGAGAACGAGTGCTCGCCGTCGAGCTCGGGTGCGTTGCCGCTGCGGTCCGCGATGGTCACCCGCGCGTAGTTGTATCGTCCGGCGACGGTCAGCGTCCAGTGCGGCGAGACCGTGACGGTGTCGGTGGCGAAGAGCCCGGTATACGCGTTGCGCAACTCGGCGTCGGTCAGTGAGTAGTAATTGCCGGCACCCGTGATGCCGCGGTCGGAGGTGAAGTTCGCAAGCTCCTCGTCCTGGTAGAAATGCGTGCGTCCGAAGTCACCCCCCGCACCAGCCGCAAGCTGGTGTCGAAAGCCGGCGAAGGTCCCGGTCCAGGTCACTTGCAGCCCAGCCCCCCAACTCCGCTGGTCGATGTGCGAGCGGTCGTTCAGCGCCTCGTACCCAGAATCCTGCGGATCGTCGGGATCGCCGTAATCGTCGTTCACGTTGCTGCTGAGGTTCATCGACCGAAAATGACGGTAGTACGCGTTGCCGCCGACGAGCAGATTCTCGGTCAGGAAACGGCTTCCTTTCACAGTCAGGAATTCAAGCCGATTGTCGTTTTCGTCCGGCCAGGTGTACGCTGCGCGAGGCGTATCCAGAAACGCGAGTGGAAGCGTCTGTGTTCCCTGCAGGCGGTTGTCGGCGAGGGTAAGGCTGACATCGAGATCGCTGCGGTCGTCCTGGAAGCCAAGCTTGCCGAAGAGCTGCTTGAGGTGCGAAGGATTGTGCTCGGCCCATCCTGAGTCGTCGGCGACGTGTACGGTGACGAACCCGTCCAGCTTGCCTCGCGCGCCGCCGGCTTCGAGCTCGACGTCGCGAAGCCCGAACGATCCTCCGGAGAGATCGACCGACGCACCCGGGTACGCCGCGCCGCTCTTGGTGTAGATTGCGATCGCGCCGCCGAGCGTATTGAGGCCGTAGGCCGGCATCGTTCCCGGAATGAGCTGAACGCTGGAAATCGCCGAGCGCGGCAGGAGGTCCCAGTTGACGGTATCGCCGAACGCCTCGTTGATCCGGATGCCATCCTGGAAGACCGACAGACCTTCGGGAGTGCCCAGCAGCGGCGATGCGGTGAGTCCGCGAAAATCGAGCGATTGCTGGAACCGGTTGCCCTGGCCGGACCCGATGTCGACGCTCCCCGCGGTGGCGCCGAGGAGCTGCGAAAGCGACAGACCCTGCCCAGCTCCGAGGGTATCTTGACCGAGGATCTGCACGTTTGCCGGGACGTCGCGAAGCGGCACCCCGAGCCCCGGAAGGGGTGTGGTCGCGACCACCTGCACACTGGGCAATTCGAGTGCTTCGGCGGCGTTTTCCGCGCGTGCGCCGGATGGCCAGCACGCTGTCGCCGCGAGCATCACGGCAACACTCGCCGCGGCGCGGGTCCTGCGGGCATCGTAGACCCTCTGCGTCATGCGTAGACGGGTTGCGCTGCGCAGCGGGGCGAGTGCGGGGTGCGGAGGATCGATTGCGGCGCACGCATACGGACGCGACGGAAGGTTCTGGTGAGACCGGATCATCGCCATCGTGTCGACATCATGCTGTCGCCAGGTCTCCCTTGGACTCGGGCCCTCCGGCTGTATCGTTTCGGAACAGCGAGCACGGCGTGTCGGGGCCGGATTCCCGGATCCGTGTGCAGCGAGATCGCGAAGTCGCTGCGCAGCCGGCATCGTAGACGAGCCGGCAGCTCGACCATGTGTCCGATGCAACGGATAGGATCGGCTTTCCACCGCGCCACGCCGCACTCGGCGCGACCGCGCGTCCTCGCGGGCGTTTTCGTCGTGCTCGCCTTGGTCTCCGGGATCGCCGCCGCACAAACCTCCGGCGCCGCGGGCTCGCTGGAATCGATCACCGTCACCGCGACGCGGCACGCGGAGAAAATCTTCGATGTTCCTGCGTCGATCGACGTGATCGACGCCGCGGCCATTCACGATGGCGAGCCGCAGGTGAATCTGTCCGAGTCGCTGGTTCGGATCCCGGGCGTGTTCGCGGCGAATCGCCAGAACTATGCGCAGGACCTGCAAATCAGCTCGCGGGGCTTCGGCGCGCGTGCGACCTTCGGCGTGCGCGGCGTGCGCATCTACCAGGATGGCATTCCCGCGACGATGCCGGACGGCCAGGGCCAGACCGGCAGTTTCAGCTTGCTCTCCGCGAAGCGCATCGAGGTCCTGCGCGGCCCGTTTTCCGCCCTCTACGGCAACGCTTCCGGAGGGGTGATTTCGATCTTCACCGAGGATCCGTCGGCCGAGCCCATCGCGACGGTGAACGGCGGCGGTGGGAGCTATGGCCAGTGGACGTTGGGGACGAAGTTTTCCGGCACCCGCGACCGACTTGGATACGTCGTCGCCGGCAGCGAGTTCCAGACGAGCGGGTATCGCGATCACTCGCGCGCGCGGCGGGACCTCACCAACGCGAAGCTCGTGATGAGCGTCGATTCGTCGACCCGTATCACGGTGATCGGCAATACGCAGTACCAGCCCGAGACCGAGGATCCGCTCGGCCTGACCCGCGCCGAGTGGTCGAGCGACCCGCGCGGCGTCGACCATGCAGCGATCCTGTTCGACACGCGCAAGACGATCAATCAGGGGCAGGGGGGCATCGCGGTCGACCACGCGCTGTCGGATGCGCTCGATGTGCACGTCGACGCCTATGGCGGAAGGCGCCTCGTGCGCCAGTACCTCGCGTTCACCGGCTCGAGCGACGCGTCGTCGGGCGGCATCACCGATCTCGACGGCAACTTCGGTGGCGTCGGCGCGAGGCTTGTATGGCGGGCCCCGGCGCTCGGACGCCCGCTGACGCTCACGCTCGGCGGCGACTGGAACCGGCAGAACCAGTTGCGGCGCGGCTACGTCAACAATTTCGGCGCGATGGGCGACCTGCGGCGCGACGAGACCGACGACGTGACCGGTACCGACGCCTTCGCTCAGGCCGAGTGGGAGTTTGTGCCACGCTGGTCGGCGACCGCAGGCGTGCGCGCGAGCAGCGTCCGCTATGCGTCAGTCGATCACTACGTCACTGCTGCCAACGGCAACGACAGTGGCAACCGCAGCTTCAGCAACACGAGCCCGGTCGCCGGCATCGTGTTCCACGCAACCGACGAGCTCAATCTGTACACGAGCTACGGTGAAGGGTTCGAGACGCCGACGTTCACCGAGATCGCGTACCGCGATAGCGGCACCGGGCTCAACTTCGCGCTGCAGCCGGCGACGAGCCGCGCGTTCGAAGTCGGCGCCAAGTTCGTGTCGCACGAGCGCCAGCGGTTCAACCTCGCGTGGTTCGACACCGACACGCGCAACGAGATCGTCGTTGACCAGGCGATTGGCGGACGCACGACCTACAAGAACGCCAGCGCGACCCATCGGCAAGGAGCCGAGGCGCTGTGGGACGCGACGCTCGGGCACGGGCTGCACGGGCGCGTCGCGTTGACGTGGTTGCGCGCAGTGTTCGCCGACTCGTACGTGTCGGGGACGCCTCCGGCAACCGTCTCCGCGGGTGCGCGTCTGCCAGGCGTTCCGTCGCGCGAGGCCTGGGCCGAGCTTGCCTGGGCCCCGCAGGGCAGCGTCGGCGTCAACGCGGCGCTCGAGGCGCAGTACGCTGACAAGCTCTACGTGAACGAACTCAACTCCGACGCGGCCCCGAGCTACACCGCAGTCAATGCGCGCGTCGGCTACGGTGCGAAGATCGGCACGACGACGATGACCGCGTTCGCCCGGGTCAACAACCTGTTCGATCGCAACTACTCGGGCTCGGTGATCGTCAACGACAGCAACAGGCGCTATTTCGAGCCGGCTCCGGGACGCAACTGGTTCGTCGGGGCGACCGTGAGGGTCATGCTCTAGCCTCGCGGTCGCGCGTCGGGCCGCGCGCGGTGCATTCGATCGATCAGTGCGCGTCGCCCTGTCCGGCCAGGGCGGCCACCGTCGCGGTAAAGCCTCCGTCGCGCGCGATGTCGACCGCAGTCTTGCCGCGATCGTCGGCGACATCGGCGCGCGCACCGGCGGCGATCAGCGCCTGTACGGTGTCGGTATGCCCATAGCCTGCCGCCCACATCAGGGCGGTGAGGTGGTTGCGATAGGTCGCGTTCGGGTCGACACCACGCGCGATCAGCAGGCGCACGATGTCGGTATGCCCCTCGCCTGCGGCGTAGGTCATCGCGTTCTTGCCGGTGCGATCGATCGGCGAGGTCGCTGCCCCCTTGTCGAGAAGCGCCTCGACGGCCGACGTGATGCCGTTGTAGGAGGCTGCCATCAGCGGCGTGATGCCGTTGATCGCGGCGAGGTTGACGTCGGCCCCCGAGGCGAGCAGCGCTGCGGCAAGGTCGGGCCGGTTCTTCTTCAACAGCGTGAGGAGCGGGGTCTCGCCGAGGCGATTGCGGAAGTCGATCGAAGCGCCGTCGCGCAACGCCTGCGCGATCGCCGCGGCGTCTTCGCGCCGCACGGCGGAAAGCAGGCGCAGATTGACTGCGAACGGGTCGGCCGAAGGGTGGCCGGCGGCATCCGTGGCGGAAACGGCAGGCGCCGCTGCGGCAGGCTTGGCGAGCGTCGCGCCGGTCGCGGTTGTGGCGGACTGCGCGGGCGGCGTCGCGAGCGCCAGCGTGCCGGCAACGAACAGTGCCGCGACCGGCGTCGTACGGGCGATGGCACGCGCACGCGGACGGGACATGGGCGCTATCGATGAAGTGAGCATCGGGTGGACTCCTGCGTTCGCCACTTGGCGGGGCCCGTTTCGCCGGCTGCTGCAACGCAGCATGCGCACCGATTGCCACCTGCCGAGAAACGCACTATAAACCCCCTGTTGCGCGTTCCAAACTGCACGGTCCGCCCCGCGCGCGCGAGGCGGCCGGAGAACCGTCATCCGATCGGGGAGTGTCCATCATGTCGTACCGCAGAAACATAGCCTTTTGCGTCGCGGCTGTCGGTCTTGCGTTCGCCAGCCAGGCGGGCGCGCAGGAGGTCGGCGGAAGCGCGACGACCTCCGTCGCACCGATGTCGCCCAAGCTCGCCCCGGTGTCGGACGCCATGCTGACGCATGCCGGGACCGATACGCGCGACTGGCTGCACTCGAACGGCAGCTACGCGCAGACGCGCTACTACCCCGGGGCACTCGTCAACACGCACAACGTCTCGAAATTGCGCCCGGCGTTCGTGTTCCAGACCGACATGCTGGAGTCGATGGAGACTGCGCCGATCGTCGTCGATGGCGTGATGTTCCTCACGACGTCGTACGACCACGTGTTTGCGATCAATGCGACGACCGGCGAGGAATACTGGGAATACAAGCACAAGATGGGTCCGATCGCGACCTATTGCTGCGGCCCGAACAATCGCGGGGTCGCGATCGCCGGTGATCGCCTCTTCCTCGGCACGCTCGACGCCAAGCTCGTTGCCCTTGACGCGAAGACGGGCAAGGTGCTGTGGGAGACGCAGATCGCCGATCCCGACAAGGGCTACTCGGAAACGATGGCGCCGGTCGCCGTCGACGGCAAGATCCTGATCGGCACCAACGGCGGCGAGTACGGCATCCGCGGCTTCGTCAAGGCGTACAGCCAGGCCGACGGCAAGCTGCTGTGGACCTTCCACACGATTCCCGACAAGGGCCAGGAAGGCGTGTGGGCGACCAAGGACGCGACGGGGCGCGACATGCATCGCGACATCGCCGCCGAGAAGGCCGCGCTCGCCAAGGACGGCAACTTCTACGAGCGTCTGGGCGGCGGCGTGTGGATGGCCCCTGCGGTCGATCTGAAGACGCGGACGGTGATCTTTGTCGTCGGCAATCCGTCGCCTGACCTCTACGGCGCGATCCGGCCGGGTGACAACCTCTATACCGATTCGATGGTCGCCGTCGACCTCGACAAGGGCACCTACAAGTGGCACTTCCAGTACATCGCGCACGACGTGTGGGACCTCGATGCCGTCAGCCCGGTCATTCTCACGCAGGCGAAGGACGAGCACGGAAAGATGGTCGATGTTGCGATCCACGGCGGCAAGACCGGCCACATCTACGTCAATGATCGTGCGACCGGGCACCTCATTCGCTTCTCGCAGGCGATGATTCCGCAGGAGAACATGTGGACGCTCCCGACCGCGACGGGCGCGCGGATGCTTCCGGGCGCGAACGGCGGGGTCGAGTGGTCGCCGATGGCGATCATTCCGAAGCTCCACATGGCGTATGCCGCGAACCTGCATCAGCCGATGACCTATCAGGTCGCCGACGCCGCGTATCCGGGCGGGAAGCTGTGGCTCGGCGGCGCGTTCAAGACGATCGAGGGTGAGGCGCAATGGGGCCACCTCGTCGCCGTGAATCTCGACACCGGCAAGGTGGTCTGGGGCGTCAAGACCCCGCAGCCGCTGATCGGCGGCGTGCTCGCTACGGCGGGCGACCTCGTCTTCAACGGCGAGGCGAACGGCTGGTTCAAGGCCTATGACGCGCGCAGCGGCAAGGAGCTCTGGAAGTTCAATTGCGGCGCCGGTGTCAATGCGCCCGCGGTGTCGTACATGGTCGGCGGCAAGCAGTATGTCGCGGTCGCCGCCGGCGGCAACAACCAGATCGACGCCAAGCGCGGCAACAGCGTGTACGTGTTTTCGCTGCAGTAACCGAAGGTCGTCTTTCGCCGGGGCTGTCGCGGTCACGCGGCAGCCCCGGCGTCATTTCGGAGTGTCACCGCAAGCAGTCAACGGCGCCGCGCGGGAGCCCTCGCGTATGATCGGACGCAGGGAATCGTGATGCGCGCATTGGTCAAGTCGTCCTTCGCGGTCGCGCTGTCGGTCGTCGTCGTCGTGTCTGCGGCGCACGCTTTGGCGCAGGCCGCATTGCCTGCGGGAGCGCCGCCGCAGGTCGTCGTCTGCGCCGCCTGCCACACGGCGACCGGCAATTCGACCAACCCGTTGTATCCGATCCTCGCCGGCCAGACCGCGCGCTATCTCTACCTCGAGCTCAGGGATTTCAAGGCCGGGCGACGTCACGACGCGTCGATGGATCCGATCGCGGCAACGCTCACGCCGGAGAGCATGCTCGCGCTCGCCGAGTGGTTCTCGAAGCAGAAGCAGGAGCCGAACGGATTCAAGCCTGATCCTGCGAAGGTCGACGCCGGACGGAAGAAGGCCGACGCCGATCTCTGCTCGATGTGCCATCTCGGCAACTTCAGCGGCCAGAACGAGATCCCGCGCGTTGCCGGCCAGCACTACGCGTACGTAAAGAAGCAGCTCGAGGACTTCCGAGCGAAGCGCCGCACCAACGACGGCGGGAACATGACGAGCGTTGCGGCGACGCTCACCGACGCAGAGATCGACAACCTTGCCGAGTACATCGCGAACCTGAACTGAGGCTCGACCCGCCCGACGCGGCAATGCCGGCCGGGGTCGGGCGACCTGGAAAGGATTGCTGACCGATCGGCAGATCGGTAACATCATCGCGTTCCTCAAGACCATCCAGAACCCGTCAGCGCGCTCGCGCGGAACGGCACCTACGGGCTCACCCATCCACGCAGAATGGAGCAAGCGGCCATGGGCATTGCGATTTCGATGACGGTCAATGGTGCGGCAGTGAGTGCGGAGATCGATCCGCGCACGCTGCTCGTCGATTTCCTGCGCGTGAATCTCGGGCTCACCGGCACGCACGTCGGCTGCGACACTGCGCAATGTGGCGCGTGCACGATCCATCTCGACGGCCGTGCCGTGAAGGCGTGCAACCTCCTTGCGCTGCAGGCGAACGGCGCAAAGGTCACGACGATCGAAGGGCTCGCCGGGAACGGCGACCTGCATCCGATGCAAGCGGCGTTCAAGGAATGCCACGGCCTGCAGTGCGGGTTCTGCACGCCGGGGATGGTGATGAGCGCGATCGATCTCGTGCAGCGCCACCCGGGCGCCGACGAGGCGACGATCCGGGCGCAGCTCGAGGGCAACCTCTGCCGCTGCACCGGGTATCACAACATCGTCAAGGCGGTTCAGCAGGGCGCCGCCGCGATGAGCCGGTGAAGGAGCGGACCATGGGCGCGAACGAAAGCGGTTATATCGGTCAGTCGTTGCGGCGCAAGGAGGATCGGCGCTTCCTCACCGGAGCGGGGCAGTACACGGACGATGTGACGCTGCCGCATCAGACGCATGCGTATTTCGTGCGCTCGCCGCATGCGCACGCGAAGATCCGGTCGATCGACACGTCGAAGGCCGCGAAAGCTCCGGGCGTGGTGGCGATCTACACCGGCGGCGATCTCGAAGGCGTTGGCGGACTTCCGTGTGGCTGGCTCATCACCAGCGTCGACGGTACGCCGATGAAGGAGCCGCCGCATCCGGTGCTCGCGAAGGGGAAGGTGCGTCACGTTGGCGACCAGGTCGCGCTGGTCGTCGCCGAGACCCGCAATCAGGCCAAGGACGCTGCCGAACTGGTCGACGTCGATTACGAGGTACTCCCGGCCGTCACGAACCCGGTGGAAGCGCTCGCTCCCGGGGCGCCGCAGATCCACGACGAGGCTCCCGGCAACCATTGCTATACGTGGGCGCTCGGCGACAAGGGCGCGGTCGACGCCGCGTTCGCGAAGGCGGCGCACGTGACGAAGCTCGACCTCGTCAACAACCGGCTCATCCCCAACGCGATCGAGCCGCGCGCGGCGCTGGCGAGCCACAGCGCGAGTGACGATTCCTACACGCTCTACGTGACGAGCCAGAACCCGCACGTCGAGCGACTGCTGATGGCGGCGTTCGTACTCGGCCTTCCCGAGCACAAGCTGCGCGTGATCGCGCCCGACGTCGGCGGCGGCTTCGGCTCGAAGATCTACCTGTATGCCGAGGAGACGGCTCTGGTGTGGGCGTCGAAGCGCGTCGGCCGGCCGATCAAGTGGGTCGCCGAGCGCAGCGAATCGTTCCTGACCGACGCGCACGGTCGTGACCACGTCACCCACGCCGAGCTCGCGCTCGACAAGGACGGCAGGTTCCTCGCGATGCGCGTCAATACGACTGCGGCGATGGGAGCGTATCTATCGACGTTCGCGTCGTGCATTCCGACGATCCTCTACGCGACGCTGCTCGCAGGCCAGTACACGACGCCGGCGATCCACTGCGAAGTGAAGGCCGCCTTCACCAATACGGCGCCGGTCGACGCCTACCGCGGAGCGGGCCGCCCCGAGGCGACCTACGTCGTCGAGCGGATCGTCCGCGAGGCGGCGGTCGAGATGGGGATCGCGCAGGACGAGATCCGCCGGCGCAACTTCATCCGGACATTCCCGTATCAGACCCCGGTCGCGCTCATGTACGACACCGGCAACTACGACCAGACACTCGACGGCGCGAGCGAGCTCGCCGACGTCAAGGGCTTCACCGCGCGCAAGGCCGAGGCGGCGAAGCGGGGCAAGCTTCGCGGGCTCGGCTACTCGTCGTACATCGAGGCCTGTGGGCTCGCGCCGTCCAATATCGCCGGGGCACTCGGTGCGCGGGCAGGGCTCTTCGAGGCGGGCCAGGTTCGCGTCAACCCGACCGGCAGCGTGACCGTGTTCACCGGCTCGCACAGTCACGGCCAGGGGCACGAGACGACGTTCGCGCAGATTGTCGCGACGCGCCTCGGCATCCCGGTCGACAACGTCGACGTCGTCCACGGCGACACCGGCCGCGTCGCGTTCGGCATGGGCACCTACGGCTCGCGCTCGCTCGCCGTCGGCGGTACCGCGATCGTCAAGGCGCTCGACAAGATCGTCGGCAAGGGCAGGAAGATCGCCGCGCATCTGCTCGAAGCGGCCGAGTCCGACATCGAGTTCAAGGACGGCAAGTTCACCGTGGCGGGGACCGACCGCAGCAAGACCTTCGGCGAGATCGCACTCACCGCCTACGTTCCGCACAACTACCCGCTCGACAAGCTCGAGCCGGGCCTCGATGAGACGGCGTTCTACGATCCGACCAATTTTACCTTCCCGGCGGGAACCCACATCTGCGAGGTCGAGATCGACCCGGACACCGGCGTCGTAGAGGTCGTGCGGTTCAGCGCCTGCGACGATTTCGGCAACATCGTCAATCCGATGATCGTCGAGGGCCAGGTGCACGGTGGCCTGACACAGGGGATCGGCCAGGCGCTCCTCGAGGCCTGCGTCTACGATCCGGAGAGCGGGCAGCTCCTGACCGGAAGCTACATGGATTATGCGATGCCGCGCGCCGACGACGTGCCGTCCTACCAGGTGTCGACGCGGGTGACGCCGTGCACGGTGAATCCGCTCGGAACGAAGGGATGCGGCGAAGCCGGCGCGATCGGCTCACCGCCGGCGCTGATCAACGCGGTGCTCGATGCGCTCGCGCCGGTCGGCGTCACGCATCTCGACATGCCCGCCACGCCCCACCGCGTGTGGCAAGCGATCCAGTCGGCGAAAGCGGCAGCCTGAGCGCTGCCTCGCGGCGAAGACGGAGGATACGATCATGTACGCAGTCGAATATCAGAAGGCGAAGTCGGCCACAGAGGCATCGGGTCTGATCGCGAAGTCCGGCGGGAAGGCGCTTGCGGGCGGGCAGAGTCTGATTGCGGCGATGAAGCTGCGCCTCGCGCAGCCGGGGACGCTCGTCGATCTCGCGGGCATCCCCGAGCTCGCCGGCATCCGCGTCGAGGGTGGGGCGCTCGCGATCGGCGCGATGACCCGCCATGCCGACATCGCGTCGGCGGCGGAGGTGAAGCGGACGATCCCGGCGCTGGCGGCGCTCGCCGAGGGCATCGGCGATCGCCAGGTTCGCAACATGGGCACGATCGGTGGCTCGCTCGCCAACAACGACCCGGCAGCCGACTGGCCCGCGGCGGTGCTGGGATTGGGCGCGACGGTGGTTACGCACAAGCGACGGATTGCCGCCGATGACTTCTTCAAGGGCATGTACGAAACGGCGCTCGCGGCGGACGAGATCATCACCGCAGTGTCGTTTCCGACGCCGAAGAAGGCCGCCTATGCGAAGTTTCCCAACCCGGCGTCGCGCTTCGCACTCGTCGGAGTGTTCGTCGCCCAGCTCGGCGACGGCAGCGTGCGCGTCGCGGTGACCGGAGCCGCACCGTCGGTGTTCCGCGCGGCGTCGCTCGAGGCTGCGCTCGCGAAGTCGTTCACGCCCGACGCGGCGAAAGCCGCGCGCGTCGATGCGGCGGGGCTGAACAATGATCTGCACGCATCGGCCGCGTACCGCGCGCACCTCGTACCGGTGATTGCGTCGCGCGCGGTCGCCGCCGCCTGAGGGACGGTGTTGGCGACCCCGGCGACTGCGATTGCGGGTGCGGCGCTGGATCCGGCGCACGCCGCGACCCCGGCTTTGGGTCTCGCTCCTGGTTCCGCGCCGCCCGGACGCGCCGGCGTGCCTGGCGACGTCGACGCGACGCTGGCGCTTCTCGCGCACGAGCACTACGTCGCCGATCGCAGGCTCGCGACGGCGGTGTTCCTGGCGCTGAAGCTCGGTCGACCGCTGTTTCTCGAAGGCGAGGCCGGCGTCGGCAAGACGGAGATCGCGAAGGTCCTGGCCGCCGGCCTCGGGCGCCGTCTCGTGCGCCTGCAGTGCTACGAGGGGCTCGATGCATCGTCGGCGGTGTACGAGTGGAACTATCCGAGGCAGATGATCGAGATCCGGCTCGCCGAGGCCGCCGGACACGTGCGCGGGGCGGCTGTCGACGACCGGTCGCAACTCGCCTCCGACATCTTCAGCGAGCGCTTCCTGCTGCGACGTCCGCTCCTCGATGCGCTGGCGCCTGCCGACGGTGTCGCGCCGGTGCTGCTGATCGACGAACTCGATCGCGCCGACGAACCGTTCGAGGCGTATCTGCTCGAAGTGCTCTCCGATTACCAGGTGACCATTCCCGAGCTCGGCACGATCCGCGCGGTAACCCCGCCGGTGGTGATCATCACGTCGAATCGCACGCGTGAGATCCACGATGCGATCAAGCGGCGCTGCCTCTACCACTGGGTCGATTATCCGGATGCGACGCGTGAGCTCGAGATCGTGCGGAGCAAGTGCCCGCATGTCTCGGACGCGCTCGCGCGGCAGGTGGTCGCGGTGACGCAGCGGCTGCGCCATCTCGATCTCTTCAAGGCCCCAGGCGTCGCCGAGACGCTCGACTGGGCCGAGGCGCTGGTGGCGCTCGATCGCATCGCGCTCGACAAGGAGACGATCGCCGACACGCTGGGTGCGCTCCTCAAGTATCAGGACGATGTCACCGCGATCACGCCCGAGGTCGCCGCGCGGCTCGCACGCGAGGCGACGGCCGAGGAGGCTGGCAATGGCCGGTCCGGCTAGCCTGGAAACCGCTCGCCACCGACCGCGCCTCGCCGACAACGTCCTTCATTTCGTCCGCCTGCTGCGCGTCGCGGGGCTGCCGGTCGGCCCGGCGAAGGTGATCGACGCGCTCGCCGCGGTCGAGGCGGTCGGTGTTTCGCAGCGGACCGATTTTCGCGAGGCGCTTGCCGCGGTGCTGGTATCCCGGCGCGAACACCTCGCGATCTTCGAGCAGGCGTTCGACGTGTTCTGGCGCAACCCGCGGCTGCTCGAAAAGATGATGGCCGAGCTGCTGCCCAAGGTCCAGGGCCTCGCGACCGATCCGCGCGACGAGCTCCCGGCGCGGCTTGCGCAGGCGCTGCTGCCCCCACCGCCGGCGCCTTCCGACAGGGCGCCGCAGGAAACCGATCTCGACGCGGCGTTCACGTTTTCCGCCCACGAGGTGCTGCAGACGAAGGACTTCGCGACGATGTCGCGCGATGAGCTCGCCACGGTGCGTGCGATCATGCGCCGTCTCGAGCTACCGCTTCCCGAACGCCGCGTTCGCCGTACCCAGCCTGCGGCGCGCGGCCACCGCGTCGATCTGCGCGCGAGCCTGCGGCGCAGCATCGGCGCCGCCGGAACGCTCGCGCCGCTGCGCTTCCGCGAGCGTCGCCGCCGTCCGCCGCCGCTCGTCGTGCTGTGCGACATCTCGGGGTCGATGGATCGTTACGCGCGGATGCTGCTTCATTTCGTCCATGCGCTCGCCAACGACCGGCATCGGGTACAGGTGCTGACCTTCGGCACGCGTCTCACCAATATCACGCGCCAGCTCCGTCACCGCGACGTCGACGTCGCGCTGGCGCGGGTCTCCGATGCCGTCGAAGATTGGGCGGGGGGCACGCGCATCGGGCGCTGCCTCGCCGAATTCAATCGCCGCTGGTCGCGCCGGCTCCTCGGCCAGAACGCCGTCGTGCTGCTGATCAGCGATGGGCTCGACGCCGATGCAGGCGACGGCCTCGCGTTCGAGGCCGACCGGCTCGCGAAGTCGTGCGCGCGGCTCGTCTGGCTCAATCCGCTGCTGCGCTATGCCGGCTTCGAGGCGCGCCCGGCGGGCATTCGCGCATTGCTGCCGCATGTCGACGATTTCCTCCCCGTCCACAACCTCGAGTCGCTGCAGGACCTCGCCAACGCGCTGACCCGGCCGAAGGCACGCGCGGTGACGGCCACGACGCGGCATTGAGAGAACCCCTCCACCATGGACCTGTCGAACACGCGTGTCGTGCCTGCCGCAACTCCCGCGGTCTGGGAAGCCCTCAATGATCCGGATGTGCTCAAAGCCTGCCTGGCGGGTTGTGAATCGTTCGAGCGCACCGACGATGGTGCGTTCAAGGTGGTGATCGCCGCGCGCATCGGGCCGGTCTCGGCGCGCTTCAATGGGCGGATGACGATGACCGACGTCGATGCGCCCAATGCCTACACGCTGCACTTCGAAGGGCAGGGCGGCGCCGCCGGATTCGCGAAGGGCGAAGCACGCGTCTCGCTGGCCCCGTCGGGGGCGGCCGAGACGGCGCTCACGTATGTCGTCAAGGCGCAGGTCGGCGGCAAGCTCGCGCAGATCGGCTCGCGCCTCGTCGATGGCGCGGCGGCGAAAATGGCCGACGACTTCTTCGCACGCTTCGCGGCGCATCTCGGCCCGCGGGTGATGGCCGAAAGTGCAACGTCGGTCGAGGGTGCGGCGCCGAGCGCCGGGCAGGCGTCCCCTGGTGCCGGTGCGACGCCGATCGCGCCCGCCGGAGGCGCACCGTGGATCCGTTATGCGGCGATCATCGTCATCGTGATCGTGCTGATCATTCTTTACCTGCACAATTCGCGCTGAAGCGGCCGGCGGTGGAACCGGCGCAGCGCAGAGAGCAACGATCATGGACAGTGTCGATCTCGAGGTTCTGAAGAAAAGCGCAGACTGGCTCGATGGGGGCCATCGCGTGCTTCTCGTCACCGTGGTCAAGACTTGGGGAAGCTCGCCACGGCCGGAAGGTGCGATGCTCGCCGTTCGAGACGACGGGCTCGTCGCCGGATCGGTGTCGGGCGGATGCATCGAGGACGACATCATCGACCGCACGCGCCGCGAAGGCATGCGGTCGACGCGCTGCGAGGTCGTCACCTACGGCGTGTCGGCGGACGACGCGCGGCGTTTCGGCCTACCCTGCGGCGGGACGATTCGTCTCGTGCTCGAGCCGTTGACGCGCGAATCGGGCGTTCGCGCGCTTCTCGCCGAAGTCGAGGCCGGGCGCCTCACCGAGCGGCGGCTCACGCTCGCCGACGGCACGTGGTCGCTGCGCAAGGCGAGTGCGGCTGCCGGCCTCACCTTCGACGGGGAGGTGCTCGTCACGATCCACGGCCCGCGTTACCGGATGCTGGTGATCGGCGCCTCGCAGCTCTCTCGCTATCTCGCGCAGATCGCGGTCGGCCTCGACTATCAGGTCACCGTGTGCGACCCGCGCGAGGAGTACACCGACACTTGGGACGTTCCCGGCGTGACGCTGGTGCGCACGATGCCCGACGACACCGTGCAGGCGATGCACCTCGACGAGCGCTGTGCCGTGGTCGCGCTCACGCACGATCCGAAGCTCGACGATCTCGCGTTGATGGAGGCGCTGAAGTCGCCGGCGTTCTACGTCGGGGCGCTCGGTTCGCGGGCGAACAACGCGCGGCGGCGCGAGCGACTGCGCGAGTTCGATCTGACTGCCGCGCAGATCGCGCGCCTGCACGGGCCGATCGGGCTCTACATCGGCAGCCGCACGCCGCCCGAGATCGCGATCTCGATCCTCGCGGAGATCACAGCGGTGCGCAATGGCGTTGATGTCCGGGAGATCGCGCCGGTGGCGACGGCGAAGGAACGCTTCGAGCCGACGCCGGTGTGCGGCAGCGCGCTCTGACGTCCCGGGGACAGCGCCGTTGATTTGGGGTTGATGATTCGGGGTTGATGATGCGGGCGTGGAGTCGGGGGTGCGGTCGCCGCGCCCCGAGACGCGCCCTTCGCTCAGTGGAAATCGCGTGACCGCGTCGGAAGTTCGCCGAGGAGCGGAGTGAGGTCGGCGAGGCGGCCGGCGAGCACGTGCACGACCGCGCCCTCGCGCTCGACGCGGCCGTAGACGGCGAGCAGTCGCGCCTGCAGCAGTTCGCGGCGCTGACGCTCGCCGAGGCTGCGCCAGACGATCACGTTGGTGGTGCCGGTCTCGTCCTCGAGCGTGACGAACACGACGCCGCTCGCCGTGTCGGGACGCTGGCGGCCGATGACGATGCCCGCGGTGCGCACGAGACGGCCGTGTGGGGTAGTGACGATCTCATCCGCGCGTAGGAGACGACGCCGACGCAGCCGGTCGCGCAGCAGGGCGAGCGGGTGCCGGCGCAGCGTCAGGCCGAGGCGGCGATAGTCGGCAACAATGTCCTCGCCCTCGGTCGGCGCGGCGAGCGCAGGTGCGGCCTCGTCGATCGTCGTGCCGACGAAGAGCGGCGGCAATCGTTCGACCCCGGCGGCGCTCCATGCGGCAGCGTGCCGATCACCGGCGATCGGCGCGAGCGCATCGGCGTCGGCGAGGGCAGTGAGATCGCGCGCATCGAGCTTCGCGCGCGTGGCGAGATCGGCGACACTCGCGAATGCCTGCTCGCGGCGCGCGGCGACGATCCGCTGCGCGCCGTGCTCCGAGAGCCCGCTCACCATCCGCAACCCGAGCTGCAGGACGGGGCCGGGCGCGTTGCCGAAGGCTGCGAGATCCTGGGCCGTTGGATCCGAGGCCGTGGGGCGGTCAGGCCGCTCGAGCGTGCAATCCCACTCGCTCGTCGTGGCGTCCGGCGCGCGCACGTCGACGCCGTGCCGGCGCGCGTCGGCGACGAGCTGGGCGGGAGCGTAGAAGCCCATCGGCTGCGAATTGAGAAGCGCCGCGCAGAACGCGGCCGGCGCGTGGAGCTTGAGCCACGCCGACACGTAGACGAGCAGCGCGAACGACGCAGCGTGCGACTCGGGGAAGCCGTATTCGCCGAAGCCGAGGATCTGCTGGTAGATCTGCTGCGCGAACCTGCGGTCGTAGCCGCGCACACCCATACCCTCGACCAGCCGCTCTTCGAAGCCCTGCAGACCGCCGCGCCGTTTCCACGCAGCCATCGAGCGGCGCAGCCGGTCGGCTTCGCCCGGAGTGAACCCGGCTGCGACGATAGCGAGCTGCATCACCTGCTCCTGGAAGATCGGCACGCCGAGCGTGCGCTCGAGCACGCCCTTGACGGCTTCGCTCGGGTAGCTGACCGGTTCCTTGCCCTGGCGGCGCTTGAGGTAGGGATGCACCATGCCACCCTGGATCGGGCCTGGCCGCACTATCGCGACTTCGATCACAAGGTCGTAGAACGTGCGTGGCAAGAGGCGCGGCAGCATCGACTGCTGTGCGCGCGATTCGATCTGGAACACGCCGATCGTGTCGGCGCGCTGGATCATCGCGTAGACCGCGGGGTCTTCGGGCGGAATGTCCTGCATCCGCAGCGGCCGCGCAGGTGCCGTCGCAAACGCATCGTGTTCAGCAGGCGCGTCGAATCCGGTGCCGATCAGGTCGAGCGCGCGGCGGATCGCCGAGAGCATGCCGAGCGCCAGGCAGTCGACCTTGAGCAGGCCCATCGCATCGAGGTCGTCCTTGTCCCACTGGATGACGGTGCGCTCTTCCATCGCGGCGTTCTCGATTGGCACCAGCCGCTCGAGCGAGTCGCGCGCGATGACGAAGCCGCCGACGTGCTGCGACAGGTGGCGCGGAAAGCCGAGCAGCTGACCGGCGAGCGTCACGACGCGGCGGAGCGCCGGGTGACCCGGATCGAAGCCCGCTTCGCGGATGCGCTCAGGGTGGATCGCGCGCCCGTCCCACCACGCGAAGGCGCCGGCGAGGCGATCGACCTCATCGGGGCCGAGCCCGAGCGCGCGCCCGACGTCGCGCAGCGCGCTCTTCGGCCGGTAGGTGATGAGCGTCGCGGCGAGCGCTGCGCGGTGGCGGCCGTATTTTGCGTAGATGTGCTGGATCACTTCCTCGCGCCGCTGGTGCTCGAAGTCGACGTCGATGTCGGGTGGCTCGTTGCGCTCGCGGCTGATGAAGCGCTCGAACAGCATCGAGCTTCGCGCCGGATCGACCTCGGTGATGCCGAGCGCATAGCAGACGGCCGAATTGGCCGCCGAGCCGCGACCCTGGCAGAGGATGCCGCGCGAGCGCGCAAAGCTGACGATCTCGTCGACGGTGAGGAAATACGGCTCGTAGCGGAGTTCGGCGATCAGCGCGAGCTCGTGCTCGATCTGCGCGCGCACAGCGGAAAGCCGCGACGGGCCGCAGGATCCGGAGCACTCGGGTGGATCGCGCTGCTCCTGGACCCGCGGGCACGCCGCTTCCCGCCCGTAGCGGCGGACGAGACCCGCTTCGACGCGCTTGCGCAGCCACGATGCCGGCGTCTCGCCGGAGGGGACGATCTCCTCCGGATACTCGTAGCGCAGCGTATCGGGTGAGAAGGCGCAGCGGCGGGCGATGGCGACGGTCTCGGCAAGGAGCTCGGGCGGATAGACGGTGGCAAGGCGTGCGCGCGCACGCAGATGGCGCTCGCCGTTCGCGAAGAGCGCATGTCCGCAGGACGCGACCGAGGTCTTCAGCCGGATCGCCGTCAGCGTGTCCTGCAGCGCGCGGCGTGCGCGGACGTGCATGTGGACGTCGCCCGCGGCCGTGAGCGGCAGCCTGCTCACCTGCGACAGCGCCTGTGCGCAGGCGAGGCGCGCGCGGTCGCGTGATTGCGCAAACAGCCCGACGCCGATCCACGCGTGGCCGGCAAAGGTTTCGCGCACCCAGGCCCCGGCGTCGCCGGCGGCGCAGGCATCGAGCCGCGGCAGCCACAGCGCGAGGCACGACGAGGCCGTCGCGGCAACGTCGTCGCGCGTCAGCCGGTAGCTGCCCTTGACCGCGTTGCGGCGGCCACGCGTGATGAGTTGGGCGAGGTCGCCGTAGCTTGCGCGATTGTGAGCGAGGAGGACGAGCCGAGTGCCGTCGGCGAGCGCGAACTGGCTGCCCACGACCAGCGCGAGCCCGGCTTCCTTTGCCGCGAGATGCGCACGCACGACGCCGGCGAGTGAGCACTCGTCGGTCAGCGCGAGCGCCGCATAACCCTGGGCCGCCGCGCGCTCGACGAGCTCCTCGGGGTGCGACGCCCCGCACAGGAACGAAAAGTTCGATCGGCAATGGAGCTCGGCGTAGGCGGGGAGGAGATCGGGGGACGACATACCGTACAAATATACGGTATTTGCAACGGACCGGCCAGATGTCGGGCCCGACCGCTACCATGGCTGCGCGGACGTCTCGCGTAAGATCGGGACTTCTTCTCGAACGCCGCCTACCGATGCCCGAGATCGCCTTCGACCGCTTCTACCGCTACGCTAAGCTGACCGAACTTCTCCACGCGCTTGCGCGCGAGCATCCCGACCTCGTCGCGATCGAATCGATCGGCAGGAGCTTCGAAGGGCGCGACATCTGGGTGCTGACCGTCACCCGCAAGGCGACCGGCGCGGCCGCCGACAAGCCGGCATTCTGGGTCGACGGCAACATCCATGCGACCGAGGTCGCGGGCTCGACGGCGGCGCTCTTTTTCCTGCACACGCTGCTGACGCGCGACGGAAGCGACTCGGAGGTCACGCGCGCGCTCGACACGCGCGCGTTCTATGTCTGTCCGCGGATCAATCCCGATGGCGCCGAATGGGCGCTCGTCGACCAGCCGAAATGGGTACGCTCGTCGACGCGGCCGTATCCGTTCGACGAGGACGAGCCCGACGGCCTGGTCGTCGAGGACATCGATGGTAATGGGCGCATCCTGCAGATGCGCATCGCGGACCCGAACGGCCTGTGGAAGGCGCATCCGCAGGAGCCGCGATTGCTCGTGCGCCGCGAGCCGACCGAGACCGGGGGCACGTATTACCACGTGCTGCCCGAAGGCCATTACGACGGCTACGACGGACACACGCTGAAGATCAAGCGCCCGCGCGAGCGCCTCGACCTCAATCGCAACTTCCCTGGAAGCTGGCGCCAGGAGTTCGAGCAGAAGGGAGCAGGGCCCTATCCAACCTCCGAGCCGGAGATCCGCGCGGTCGCCGATTTCGTCGTGCGCCATCCCAACCTCACCGGCGGGACGAGCTTCCATACCTGGTCCGGCGTGTTGCTGCGCCCATTCGAGCACGCTCCCGACGAGGAGATGGACGCCGAGGACCTGTGGTTCTACCAGCGCGCCGGACGCAAGGGGACCGAGCTCACCGGCTATCCTGCGATCTCGGTCTACCACGAGTTCCGCTATCACCCGAAGGAGGTGATCGGCGGAACCTCCGACTGGATCTACGAGCACTTGGGAATGTTCTCGTGGGTGGTCGAGATCTGGTCGCCGATGCGCGAGGCGGGCATCGCGAACTACAAGTACATCGACTGGTTCCGCGACCATTCGATCGACGACGATCTCACGCTGTTTCGCTGGAACGAGGAGAAGCTCGACGGTGCGGCGCACCACGGCTGGAAGGCTTTCGATCATCCGCAGCTTGGCCGCGTCGAGATCGGCGGCTGGGACCGCTTCAACGCGTTCAGCAATCCGCCACCGTCGCGGCTTCGCGCGGAAGTCGAGCGCTTCCCCCGCTGGATCCTCTGGCAGGCGCTGTGCTCGCCGCGTCTCGAGCTCGTCCACGCCGCTGCGGTTGCCGCCGGCGACGGCACGTGGAAGATCACGCTGGTCGTCGAGAACACCGGCTGGCTGCCGACCTACGTGACGAAGCGCGCGCTCGCGCGCAAGACGGTGCGCGGAGTCATCGTCGACTTCGAGCTGCCCGAGGGCGCGCATCTCGTTGCAGGCAAGCTGCGCGACGACACCGGTCAGCTCGAGGGCAAGGCCTACAAGCACACCGGAGTCTCGTTCTGGCCCGACTACGAGGTGACCGACTGTCGCAGGAAGCTCGAATGGGTCGTGCAGGGCAACCGCGGTGACGTCATCGGCATACGCGCGCATCACGATCGCGCCGGGGCCGTGCGCACGTTGGTGACGCTCGGCTAGAGCGTGCGGTCCGTGCGTTTCGGGTTCGACTCGTGACCGTTTTCGCGCCGGTCGGGCTGCGACGCGGCGCCGGCCGCATCCCAGGTGGCGTGTGGGCGCTCGGCTTCGTCAGCCTGCTGATGGATACTTCGAGCGAGCTGATTCACGCGCTGTTGCCGCTCTACATGGTCGGACCGCTCGGCGCCTCGGTGACACTGGTGGGCGTCGTCGAAGGGATCGCCGAAGCGATCGCGATGATCGTCAAGGTTTTCTCGGGCTACTGGTCGGACCGCATGCGCCATCGCAAGCCGCTGGTGCTTGCCGGCTACGGCATCGCTGCACTGACGAAGTTCGCGTTTCCGCTCGTCCCTACGCTCGCCTGGGTCATCGGCGCGCGCTTCGCCGATCGCGTCGGCAAGGGCATCCGCGGCGCGCCGCGCGACGCGCTTGTCGCCGACCTGACCCCTCCCGAATTGCGCGGAGCGGCGTTCGGCCTGCGCCAGGCGCTCGACACCGTCGGCGCGGTTGCGGGGCCGCTTCTCGCCGTGGCGGCGATGGGCTGGTTCGCCGGCCACTTCCGCCTCGCCTTCTGGGTCGCGGTCGTGCCAGCGGTGCTGTGTTTTACGCTGATCGTGTTCGGCGTCCACGAGCCCCATCGACCGCGCGCGCTTGCGACCGCACCGAAGCGGATTTCGTGGCGCGATATCGGCAAGCTCGACCATCGCTACTGGCTCGTCACCGGCATCGCGTTCACTCTGACCTTCGCGCGCTTTTCCGAGGCGTTCCTGGTGCTTCGCGGGCAAAGCGACGGCATGGGCACGATGGGCGCACCCTGGGTGATGGTTGCGATGTCGCTCGTCTATGCGCTTGTCGCCTACCCGGCGGGACGCGCGGCCGATCGCGGGCAGGGCGCGCGGCTTCTGTCCGCGGGGATGCTCGCGCTGGTGGCGAGCGACGTGGTGCTCGCACTGGTTGCGGGCGAGGCAGGCGCACTGAGCGGGGCGGCGTTGTGGGGCCTGCACATGGCGCTGACGCAGGGGCTTCTTGCGGCACTGGTCGCGGGGACCGCTCCAGCGAATCTTCGCGGCACCGCGTTCGGCGTCTTCAATCTGCTGTCGGGCGTCGGGTTGCTTGCGGCGAGTGCGCTCGCGGGTGCGTTATGGCAGTCGTTCGGCCCGTCGGCAACGTTCCTGACCGGCGCCGGTCTCACCGTCGCGGCCTGGATCGCGTTCCAGGTATCGGGGCACCACCTGCCACGGCTGGACGGCAAGGGTTGACCGCTGTCGGCGTAAGCTTGCGGTCATGGCGGCGACTGTCGTGTAACCGCGTGCCCGCTCCTTCCGAATATCCTTCCGGACTCGAAGCATACGCATGAACGAGACGACCTCGACGGCGACCGTGATGGCGGAACCCCGGCCTGCCGCGCGCGCGCGTCCGCTCCATTACCGACATACACTGGCGGTGCGGATCATGCACTGGATCAACGTGATCGCGCTCGCGATGATGCTGATGAGCGGGCTCAACATCTTCACGGCCCATCCAGCGCTGTACTGGGGAAACTCGTCGTACAGCGGCGCGCCGCCGTGGCTCGAGATCGGCGCGCGCATGGACGCGAACGGCGCAATGAGCGGCTACACGCGTATCCTCGGCCACGAGTTCGACACCACCGGCGTGCTCGGCGTGTCGTCCGACGACGGCCAGGCGTACGCGCAGGCGTTCCCGGCGTGGCTCAGCGTGCCGAGCCACCAGTGGCTCGCGATGGCGCGTGCCTGGCATTTCTTCTTCGCGTGGATTTTCCTCGTCAACGGCCTCGCGTATGTCCTCTACACGATCGTGAGCCGGCACCTCGCGCGCGATCTCGCGCCGACGCGCAGGGATCTCGCGGGGATCGGCCGCTCGATCGTCGATCACCTGCGCTTCCGGCACCCGTCGGGAGACGACGCGAAGCGCTACAACGTTCTGCAGAAGATCGCGTACCTGACGGTGATCTTCGTGTTGTTGCCACTGATTGTCCTGATGGGATTGGGGCTCTCGCCGCGGCTCGACACGCTGTTCGGGGGCTGGGTCGGCTGGTTCGGCGGGCGTCAGTCGGTGCGCTCGATCCATTTCATCGTCGCGTGGCTGCTCGTCGTGTTCGTGCTCGTCCACGTCTTCGAGGTGATCGTGACGGGGCTCTGGAACAATCTGCGCTCGATGATCACCGGGCGCTATCGAGTGCCGCAGGCGCCCGCCGGTCACGTAACGGTGCAACGGATGGCGGCCGACGCCCCGCTGGAAGAGAGATAAGCGATGGATCCGCTCCGGCAACGCTCGCGCCGCCGCTTTCTGACCGGGATCGGTGCAGCCCTCGGGGCCGCCGGTCTCGCGGGCTGCGACCGGCTGTCGCAGAGCGACACCGTCGCGAGCGTGCTCGGCAGCGCGGAGCATCTCAATGCCGCGGTCGCAAAAGTCGTCACCGGACGCCGCGCGATGGCGCAGGAGTACGCGGAGGCGGACCTCTCGCCGACGTTTCGCAGCAACGGCACCGCGAATCCGAATAACCCGGCCTACCAGACGCTCGCGGCGAGCGGGTTTGCCGACTACAAGCTCGTCGTCGACGGCCTGGTGGCAAAGCCGCGGAGCTTCACGCTCGCCGAATTGCATGCATTGCCGTCGCGCACACAGATCACGCGCCACGATTGCGTCGAGGGCTGGAGCGCCGTCGGGAAGTGGCAGGGGGCGCGGTTGTCGGCACTGCTCGATCTCGTCGAGCCGAAGCGTAATGCGCGCTATGTCGTGTTCCACTGCGCCGATCCGATGAACGACGACGGCACCGACCCGTACTACGAGAGCATCGGCATGGACGATGCCTATCACGTGCAGACGATCCTCGCCTATCGCCTCGACGACCAGACACTGCCGATCCCGAACGGTGCACCGATCCGCCTGCGCGTGGAGCGTCAGCTCGGCTACAAGCACGCGAAGTACGTGATGCGCCTCGAGCTCGTCGCGAGCTACGCCGGCATCGGCGACGGCAACGGCGGCTACTGGGAGGATCAGGGCTACCAGTGGTATGCCGGGATCTGAGTGCGGCGTACGTCAAGCGCGCTGTCGCGATCACTGAAAACTCGCCACCATGCTCACCACTGCGCTCACTCGTCTGTTCGGCCTTGCCCACCCGATCATCCTCGCGCCGATGGGTGGTGTATCGGGCGGTGCGCTCACCGCCGCGGTATCGAACGCAGGTGGCCTCGGACTGGTCGGCGGCGGCTACGGCGATCCGGAGTGGCTTCGGCGCGAGCTTTCGCTTGTGCGCGAGCACGCGAAGCGCCCATGGGGCGTCGGCCTCATCACCTGGTCGATCGGCCCCGCGGTGCTCGACCTCGCGCTTTCGTTCAAGCCTGCAGCGTTCATGCTTTCGTTCGGCGATCCGCGTCCGCATGTCGACGCGATCCGCCGCGCGGGTTGCAAGCTGATCTGCCAGGTGCAGGGCCTCGACGAGGCGCGGCTCGCGATGGAGGCGGGCGCCGACGTCATCGTCGCGCAGGGAACCGAAGGCGGCGGACATGGCGGCCAGCGCTCGACGCTGCCGCTGGTGCCGGCGGTCGTCGATCGCGTCGCGCCGACGCCGGTCGTCGCGGCCGGTGGGATCGCCGACGGGCGCGGCCTCGCCGCGGCGCTGGCACTCGGTGCCGCGGGTGCGCTCATCGGCACGCGCTTTTACGCGGCGCGCGAGTCGCTCGGGCACGAGGCCGCGAAGGCGCGGATCGTCGCCGCGGACGGCGGCAGCACGCAGCGCACGCGCGTGTTCGACATCGTGCGCGACTACGCCTGGCCCGGCCCCTACACCGGGCGGGCGCTACGCAACGATTTCATGAGCCGCTGGGATGGCCGCGCCGATGCGCTCGCTGCCGCGCTCGGCGGCGAGCGCGCAGCGTTTCGCCGCGCTGCCGCGGACGGCGACTTCGACACCGCGATGGTCTGGGCGGGCGAGGCGGTCGACCTCATCGATGGCGTCGACGACGCCGGCGCACTCGTCGAGCGCATCGCGCGCGACGCGGAGACGCAGTTGCGTGCCGCGGTATCGCTGATCGGCGGCGGCGCCGTCGCCGGCCGCGCGGCGAGCCAGCAGTCTACTTGACCAGCTTGCTCATCGTGCCGCTCGCTTCGGCGAGCAGGTAGTAGAACGTCACGCGGCTCTTGTTGTGCTCGCCCTTCATCTTCTCCGCGACCTTCTTGATCGCGGCGTCGGCAGCGTCCGAGGCGAGACCGAGCTTCTTCGCCGCGAAGCCGTCGCGGATCGTCTCGAGCTCCTTCGCGTCGGAGGTCGACACCAGCGACGCATCACGGCTGCGCAGGGCGATGCCGCAGTAGTGGACGATCTCCTTTACGGCATCCGCATTGACGTTGCTGGTGAACTTGGCGATGTCGGCGACGTGCTCGCTCATTGTTGTGACTCCTGACCTTGATGGTGACTCGGCGAGCGTAGCACGCAAGCTGCCGGTGCGTGCGCGATCGCGGGCATCTCGCATGGCAGCTTTTACAACAGGCGGGCGGCTCCGGCCATGACGTTGGGCGCACCGGATTCGCGACCCGACGCCTCAGGCGATCTGCGGTACCCTCGACTCCTCGCTGAAGACAACGGAAATCGGCATGGCACAGCATGCGATCGCGATCGACGGGCTCGCCCACATCGGCATCCGCGTGCACGATCTCGCGCGCTCGGTCGCGTTCTACCAGCGGCTCGGATTTCGCAAGACCGCCGGACCGATCGGCCCCGAGCCCGTCGCGATCCTCGAGCATCCGAGCGGGATCGAGATCAACCTCGTGCTCAACGCACCAATGTCGAGCGAGCCGAACGTGCTGATGGACGTCGAAGAGAAGCATCCGGGCATCACGCATTTCGCGCTGCTTTGCCGCGATCTCGCGGCCGCGATGCGCGAGCTCGAAGCCGCGGGCATTGCGCTGAGCGGTGGACCGGTGCGCTTCGAGACCGGCGACAGCGCGATCTTCGTGCGCGATCCGGATCGCAACGTAATCGAGCTGCACCAGCGAGCGTAATCACCGCTGACGGTGTCGTCGATTCAGGCGAAGAGGCCGTGCATGAACCACTCGCCGTCGTCGGTTCCGTAGCGATGGTCGCGATAGATCCAGACCGTTTCTCCATGCGGAGATTCGGCGACGAAATAATCGCGTCGCAGGTCGCGCCCGTCCCACCATCCTGATTCGATCCGCTCGGGCCCGTCGCGCAGCACCCACGGCTTCGCCTCGATGTCCGCGCGCAGTGGCCGCATCGCGTCGAGCAGCCATAGCGGACGCGGCGGCACCGGCGCATCGGAGACCGGTGCGCGGGCAGGCGCGATGGACGCTGCACCGATCATCCGCATCGCGTATTCGGGGCGATGCTCGGCGCAGGTTTCGAGCACGACGACCGCGTCGTCGGACAGGCGCGAGCGCAGCCGCTCGACAAGCGGCACGGCTGCGGCATCGGATGCGCTTTCGGGAGAGCGGACGTCGTCGGGAAGCAGGCCGAGGCTGCGGCCGGCGAGCGGCGCAGTTTCGTCGCTGACGAGCACGAGGGTGTCGACGGCGGCGGGCAGCTCGATGCGGGCGAGCCGCTCGCGCAGCACCGCGTTGAGATGCGCGGGCGCGCGCGCCGGCGCACCGAATGCGAAAGCGACCGAGGTCGGCGCCAGCCCGCGTTCGCGCAGGTGCCGCTCGTGGACGAGCGTCAGCGTGAGCCGCATGGCGCCGAGTCCGCGCGCCGCGAGCCACCCCGACAGATCGTGCAGCAGGCGGTTGACGGCGAAACCGAGGGCGTCGACGGTTTCGACTGTAGCAGGCAGCGGCAGCCTGCGCTCAAAGCGCGGCGGTGGCCGGTAAGGCTCGCGCGGATCGGATGCCACGCCGAACGCGCGATCGAGCACGTCGACGAGCACGGTGCCCACGCGTCGCGCGAGCGCTGCACGCGGCAGGCGACGCGCGGCGCCGAGCGTCGTCACGCCCGCAGCGTTCAGCGTCGCGAGCGCATTCGCATCGAGATCGAGCAGCGCCAGCGGCAAGGCGTCGAGTGCCGCGGGCAGTTGCGCGAGCGTCGTCACCGCGATGGTCGTCACCGCGGTGGTTATCACCGGGGCAGTCGGCCGGGTCGCTCCGGCCGCCGGGGCGGCGACCCCTGCGCACGCCAGCAGCCACGCCGCCGTCGGTGTGGGCGCGATGGTGCTGCGCACATGGTAGCCGCGAGCTTGGACCTGCTGCGCGAGATGTTCGAGCAGACGCGGGACGCCGCCAAACAGGCGCGCGCTCGCACCGACCTCGGCGACGATCGCCGCAGGCGGCGCGAGGCTCGCCTGCGGCGTGAAGGCGAGCGCGAGCGTTGCGATCTCGGCGAGCGCATCGGCCTCGGCCTCACGGTCACGCTCGTGCAGCCGCACATCGGGAGCGAGCGCAAGTGCGACGGAGACTTGCTGGCCGCGGCGGATCCCGGCATTTTGCGCCGCGGCGTTAGCCGCGACCACCACGGGATGACGGGCTCCGTCGTGAATGATGAGCGGGGGCTGTTCCACTGCCGGCCGCGCGAGCGGCAGTTGTGCGCGCGATCGCTGCGCGGAGTCAGCGGCGGCGTTGCGCACGAAGACATCGAGCGCGAGCGACGGCAGGAACAGGCAGGCCCACAGCATGGTGCGATGACGGCTTCGGTCGTTTGTGGTGATCGGATAGCGAGTGCGGGGATGCTCGTTGCTCCCGCCGGAGATCCAGCAGCACCGGGTGCGGCAGCTCGGCACCGCGGCGCTTGAGGACACGCACCGCGAGTTGTCCTTCGTGCGGCGCGAGTGCCAGACGCAGCGGCGCCGTGGCGGCGCTCGCCTGCCGGCCCGGTCGTCGCCACACTACGCTCCAGCTCCGGCCTTCGCGGGCGGCGACCTGGAGCCGGCGCAGTGCGCGCTCGTCATGCGTGCTCGTCCAGATGAACGCCGCGCCGCATTCGGGCGCACGCAGCGCCTGCTCGCAGGCCCACAATGCGTCGCGCTCGTCGACGTCGCGCACGACGACGAAGCGCGCAAGGTCGAGCCCGGCAGCGGCCAGCGCGGGGGCATAGGGGCGGTAGGGCGGAGCGATCCACACGACGAGGCTTCCCTCGACCTGTAGCCGTGCGAGCGCAGGCAGCGTCAGCATGATCTCGCCGATGCCTTCGCGCTCGAGCACGATCTCGGTCAGCGCGGCGCGCGGCCAGCCCCCGCCCGGCAATACGGCGTCGAGCGCATCGAAGCCGGTGGCGACGGCAGCCGGCTCGGGCGCGCAATCGCCGCCGCGCCAGATCGCCGGATGCGCGAGCGCCTCGGTGAGCGCCGGGTTCATCGGAACGGTCAGATGGCTGCTGACGACTGGGCCGCATCGATCCGACGAGCGAATTGAATCAGACCGGACGGATCAGCCCGGCGGCCAGTTGCGGGCGAAGACTGCGGCGACTTCGGGATGCGCTTCGATGTGTAGCAAGGTCTCGTGGAACGCGGGCCGGTGCGCTTCGAGATGCTTGCGTGCACCCGACCACTTCGAGACCACCGCAGCGAGCAGATCGAGGGCACCGATGCGCTCGCCCGACAGCCACGGGTGCGCCGGAAAAACATCGGCAAACATCTCCCAGTGACGGTGCAGGCGCGCGCGCGTCCCGGCGCGGATGCGCTGCTGTACCGCTTCGTCACCGTCGGCGTTCTCGCACCAGCGCTCGGGAAAGTCGATGATGCTGATCGCCGCGTAGCAGTTGGCTGCGATGAACACGAGGCCGCGGACGACCTGTGCGCGCGCCGCGACGTCGATGGGCAGCAACCCGCTTTCGGGATGGACGAGGCCCAGATGGATCAGGATCGCCGCGCTCTCCGACATCGCACTGCCGTCGTCGAGCACGAGCGTGGGGATCTGGCCGAGTGGATTGCGCTCGAGCAGTCCGGCGAAGTCGTCGTTCTGCTCCCATGACGCGGTCTCGATCATCCGGTACGGCGCGTGCGCGAGCGCGAGTGCCGTCTCGACCGCAGCCGATCCCGCGCCCTTCTTGCCATAGAGCGTGTACATGCCGATTCTCCCGAGTGGTGTCGGACGCTGTCCTGATTTCGCGGTTTCGTCAGGCGCCGCCCTGTTCGCCCAGCTTCGCCATGCGCCGCTGCATTTCCTCCATCGACACGTCCTCCTTGTGCGTGCCAATCGACCAGGTGTGGCCGAACGGATCGACGAGCGTCCCCATGCGGTCGCCATAGAACTGGTCGGCGACCGGACGCTCGACCGTGGCGCCGGCCGCGACCGCCTGCGCGAACGTCCGGTCGACGTTCTCGACGTACAGCATCAGGCTCACCCCGGCGCCGCCGAGGGTCTGCGGGCTGCGGTGCGTGCTGTTCTCGTCGGCGAGCATCACGTGCGAATCGCCGATCCTGATCTCGGCGTGCGCGATGCGGCCGTTCGGCCCGTTGAAGCGCATCACTTCGCTGGCGCCGAACGCATTGCGATAGAAGTCGATCGCACGCGCGGCTTCGCGCACCATCAGATACGGGGTTACCGTGTGATAGCCGGCGGGAATCGGTTGAACCATGGAGGTCTCCTCGTGGATGAAAGGAAAGGGCGACCTTCGACGAAGCGGAGTCAGAAGCTTCCGCTGCGGACGAGGCCGACGCCGATGCCTTCGATGGCGAAGGCGGTGGCTCGCGGGTCGACGACGATCGGTTCGAACGCGTCGTTCTCGGGAACGAGCGCAATCTCGCGCCCGCGCCTGCGCAGGCGCTTCACCGTCACCTCGTCGCCGCCGACACCACCGATCCGCGCGACGACGATCTGGCCGTTGCGTGCGTCGGACGTTCGATGCACGGCGAGCAGATCGCCATCGAGGATGCCGGCGTCGCGCATGCTCGGCCCGCGCACGCGCAGGAGGTAATCGGCCCGCGGCGTGAACAGCGACGGATCGACGCGGTAGCGGGCCTCGATGTGCTCGACGGCGAGGATCGGATGCCCGGCGGCGACGCGACCCACGAGCGGCAGCGTGCCCGGCAGCGCAAGGCCGGGAGGGTTCGTCAGGCGCAGGCCGCGCGAAGCGCCGGGGATGATCTCGAGTGCACCCTTGCGGGCGAGCGCCTGCAGGTGGTCCTCGGCCGAGCTCGCGGTGGAGAAGCCGAGCCCGGCGGCGATCTCGGCGCGGGTCGGCGGCATGCCCGAAGCTTCGAGGTGCGCGCGAATCCAGTCGAGGATTTCTTGCTGGCGTGCAGTGAGCCGGAGCGCGTCGGGCGCTGCGGCGCTGTGCTCGCGCGACGCGGAGCGGCGGTCGGAGCGATGGCGGGGAGGGACGGACACGTGGGGACTGCCAACGGGTGGAAGCGGGCTCGAGTTCGATCGATGACCGTATGGATATACGGTACCGATTATAGGCCGCGGTGGCCTGTGGTCAAGCCCCCTGCTGCCTCGTACCGTTCCCTCCCGGAGCTTCCTTGACGGCGGCCGGGGCCGGCGTTACAAGCAGACAGGAAAGCAGACAGGACGCCCGAAAGCTCCGACTCATCTCGCGAGGAGAACGCTCATGCCCCGGAAAACGACTGGTCGAACCGCCTCTTCCAAATCCGTCGCGAAGGCTCCTGCCCGCAAGGCTCCCGCCCGCAAACGCGCGGCTCCGCCGAAGGCGCCTGCCGCAGGTTCGACGCCGGGCGCCTCCGCGGCACGCGGATTCGCGGGAATGCCGAAGATGCCGAAGATGTTGACTCCGGAGCAGGCGGTCGAGCTGTACAAGGCTAACGCGGCGCTCGCGCTCGACGTCATCAACACGGCGATCGCGGGTGCGACCGAATTGCGCAGGAAGCAACTCGAAGGCGAGGAGGAAGCTCGCGCGTTCGGACAGAAGCACGCGCGCTCGGCGGCGGAAGCACGCGACGCGCAGGGCCTGATGGCGGCAGGGCAGGGAGCGGCGCAGGAAGCGCTCGAGAAGTCTATGCACTACTGGAGCGAAATGTTCGATCTCATCGTCGAGATCCAGAAGCGGCTGTTCGCGCTGATCGAGGGTCAGATGGCGGGCGTTCCCGGAGTGAGGGAGACGCGCGCCGCGATGGCGATGCTTCCGGACCTGCGCCAGATGCAGAAGGTCATATCGGCAATGCAGGGCGTCATCGGCTCGGGCGGCTCGGCGTTCGAGACGATGCAGCGCGTGATGAGTGATTTCGCGCGGATCGCCCAGAACTCGATGCCGGGCGCCGCGCGCTGACGAGGAACACGTACCCGGGGCGGGGGTCGAACCCGCATGACCTCGCGGTCCGGGGATTTTAAGTCCCCTGTGTCTACCGGTTTCACCACCCGGGCATGGCACGCGGGATTGTATCGGGGGGAAGATCCGGGGCGCTACGGCCCCGGCTTCGCGCCGGGTGTGCAGTCGTCACGTCAACCACAGGAGCCTCGCATGAAGTTCAATCAAGGATCGACGAGGGTGATCGCCGTGCCGGTCGCCGCGCTAGCCCTCGCCCTCGGCGTCGCGTTGTCGGGCGCGGCGCTCGCGGAAGATTTCCATCTCAAGCTTTCCGGAGCGCAGGAAGTGCCTCCCGTCGAGTCGAGCGGATCGGCGCAGGGCACGATCACCGTCGGCGACGACGGCGCAGTCAGCGGCAAGATCACCGTCAGCGGGTTTACCCCGACGATGGCCCACATCCACGAGGGCCCGCCGGGCACGGTCGGCAAGGTGATCGTTCCGTTTACCAAGGAAGGCGACACCTTCGTCGCGCCGCCCGGCGCGAAGTTGACTCCCGATCAGATGACGGCACTGAAGGCGGGCAACCTCTACTTCAACGTGCACAGCGCCGCGCATCCGGTCGGCGAGGTCCGCGCGGTACTCAAACCCTGACGCCTCCCGGCGTGATCTCCGCCGCTGACGGCCCGACGCCGATCGGCGGCGGAGCGAGGTTGACGATCCGCGAGAACAGCCGGTTGTACTCGAGCCCCCCCTCGACGCCGACCAGCTGATCAGCCTCACCGCCTCTCCTCCCGGTCGCGCGGCCGCTCGTGGCATCGCGTCCGTCCTGATCGTCCGCCGTGCACCCGAAGATCGGGTGCAGCCATTGCGGCCTCCATTGACTTCGATCAACATCCGGGTACGGGAAGCTCGTACAAACTGTAATGGATGAATCGATTGTCGACCCACTCGGGCGAGCGAATGTCGGCCGAGCTGTAGCGGGAGCCAGGGATGAGCAAGCTTGGATGGAAACGCGTGCGCATGTGCGCGTGTGCGGTGACGGTCGCCGGCGCGTTGGGTTCGGGGGCCGCGCAGGCGGTACCTTCCTACGCCCGCCAGACCGGATTGGCCTGCGAAGCCTGCCATACGGCATTTCCCGAGCTGACTCCGTACGGACGGCGTTTCAAGCTCAATGGGTACACGATCGACAATCTGCCGCAGGTGAGCGGGATCAGTCCGAACAAGCAGGAGACCCTGCTGCTGAACCAGCTGGCACCGCTGTCGTTCATGTTCCAGACCTCGTACACGAGGACGAAGTCGGCGATGCCCGACTCGACGCTTCCCGGAGAGCTGGCGAAGAACGGCCAGGTGTTGTTTCCGCAGCAGGCAAGCCTGTTCTATGCCGGGCGGATCGCACCCAACCTCGGGGCGTTCGTGCAGATGACCTACGACGGGACTTCGGGGACGTTCGGCTGGGACAATACCGACATACGCTACGCCAGGTCGATCAACGAGAACTTGCTGTTGGGCCTGAGCCTCAACAACAACCCTACCGTGCAAGATCCATGGAATTCGACGCCGGCCTGGCAGACGCCGTTCGACCAGCGCAGCTCCGTTGCGCCGTCGCCGGGCGCGGTGACGATGCTCGACGGTGGGCTCGTCGACGCGGGCGTTGCGGGACTCAGCATGTACGGCTACCTCTACAACTCCGTCTATGCGGAATTCGGGGGATATCACTCGGCGCCGGCGGCGGCCCAGCTCGACAGCACCAGCACCAACGTCGTGAACAACCTTGCGCCCTATTGGCGCATTGCCTACGAGCATCAGTGGGGTCGCCACTCGTGGGAGATCGGTGCCTATGGCGTCGTGGCGAAGATCCACCCTGGTGGCGGCATCGCCCTTTCGGGCCCTACCAATAAGTACGAGGACTGGGCGCTCGACAGCCAGTACCAGTACATTGGCGACGACCACATCGTGTCGGTGAGCACAACCTACATCGACGAGAAGCAAACGCTCGATTCCACCTACGGCGCGGGCGCGTCCACCAACGCTTCCGATCGCCTGAAGACGTTCCGGATCGGGACGAGCTATCTTTACCAGCGCAAGTACGGCGCCGCGCTCGGATATTTCCGGACGACGGGATCGTCGGACGCGCTGCTCTATCCGAGCGGCGCTCCCGTCGTCGGTTTCGCCAACGGAAGCCCGAACAGCAACGGGTGGACCGGCGAGCTCGACTGGCTTCCCTACCAGAATCTCAAGCTGGCGTTGCAATACACCGGGTACAGCAAGTTCAATGGCGCGAGCTCGAATTACGATGGAAACGGGAGGAATGCGAGCGACAACGATACGTCGTACCTGCTTTTCTGGTTCAATTACTAGCGCGGCGCGCCGTCGATTGCACGGCGCAACGGCGCTCGGTGCATTGGGTGGCTTACTGGAGCGACGACCGTGAAATGGTTCTTCGCACTTGCAGCAGCTGCAGTTCTCGCGACCGGCGCGAGCGGTGTGCCCGCGCAGCCGAGCGAGCAGAGCGCAACCGAGCTCGCCACCGGCGTCTGCTCAGCATGCCACGGACCGAAAGGTCAAAGTATCTCGTCGGTATTTCCCAATCTCGCCGGCCAGCAGGCAAACTACATCGTCCTGCAGCTCGATGCCTTCCGCAGCCATGAGCGAGGCGACCCGAATGCCCGGGCGTACATGTGGGGCATGGCGTCGCAGCTCTCCGATGCCGCGATCAAGGGCCTCGCGGACTACTATGCGGCGCAGAAGCCTGCGCCCGGAGAGGTCGGCGACAAGACGGTGATGGTCGAGGGGGCGAAGATCTACGACGAGGGCATCGCCGCGCAGGGCGTTCCCGCCTGCGCATCGTGCCACGGCAAGGACGCGCAAGGTAATGGCGCATTCCCGCGGCTCGGCGGACAGCACGCGGACTATCTCGTCGCTCAGCTCCAGGGCTTCCAAACCGGGACCCGTGTCAACGCTCCGATCATGACCGCCGTCGTCCGGACGATGAGCCCCGAGCAGATACGAGCAGCAGCGGCCTACGCTGCGTCCAAATGATCCGAGCCGCAGTTCTGGCGAGCGTGTTCGTCGCGCTCACCGGAATCTCCGCCGCGCGGGCCGCCGAGGGCGATGACGCAACGCTGCGGAAGGACGTCAAGACCCTGATCGAAATGGTGCAGGACCTGCAGCGGCGAGTGAGTGCGCTCGAAGCGCACGACGCCCGACCGGCGCCGAACGCGACCGTCGCACCGTCGGTCGTACCGCCGGCCCCGGATGCGACCGTCGCACCGCCGGTTGCCCGGTCCGCGCCAAGCGCCGCCCAAGCCGCTCCGCAGGCTGCGCCGATTGCTGCGGCCCGGCCCGGCACGAACCTCGACTACGTGAGTCCCGAAGCGCTTTTGAAGGAACGCTGGAACCAGATCGACAGCGGCATGGACGAGGCGGCGATCAAGGCCTTGATCGGTGCGGCTTCAACGACCTTCGTGCTCGACGGGAGGTTGGTCTGGTACTACTACTATCCGGGCACCGGGCGCGGATCGGTCTTCTTCACCGACGCCGGCCGGGTTTCGAGTTACCAGTCGCCGTTCCCGGGTTTCGGCTGGTAGGTTTTCTGCTTGGCGCGCGCGAAGCGACGCGCGACGAGGGTGACGCTGCGGCGTCGATTGGACGGCCCGAGCGGTGCGCCGTACCCGGGAGACCGATGGCCCAGGCGATACAATGACTGCGTGGCTTGGCGAGCAAGCCTCACCGACCAAGCGAAAAGCCAGGATCATGGCTCATCCCGTCCACCTGAATGCGCTTGCAGCGAGGGGGATCGAAGCGACGCCCTTTGCGCTGTGGCGCCTCGGGTTTCGCCCGTTCTATCTCGTTGCGAGCATCTTCGCGGCACTCGCGGTCCCGCTCTGGGTCGCCGAGTACACCGGCTCGCTCGAGGGCTCCTGGATCGCGGGTCCGATGGGGCATGCGCACGAGATGCTCTTCGGCTTCGCCCTTGCGGTCATGTCCGGCTTCCTGCTGACCGCCGTGCGCAACTGGAGCGGGCGCCCAACGGCGACCGGCCCGGCGCTTGCCTTGCTCGTCGCAATCTGGCTCGCCGCGCGCGTTCTCGCGCTGACGCCGCTGCGGGTCGCTCCGGCGGTCGTCGATGTCGCGTTTCCGCTAGCGATCGCCGTCGCGATCGCGATTCCGCTCGTGCAGAGCGGCAACCGTCGCAACTACTTCTTCCCCGGACTCTTCGTCGTCCTCGCTGCGCTCGATCTCGTGTTCCAACTCGCGCGCCTCGGCGTCGCCGGCGTCGACGAACGCTATGCGATCCAGGGCGCCCTCGACGTCGTCCTCATCGTGATGACGGTGATGGGTGGACGCGTGATTCCGATGTTCACCACGAATGGCGTGCCGGGGTCGACACCGCAGCGCCGCGCGGTGATCGAGCGGGCTTCGCCGCTGTGCGCGGCCGCGCTCTTCGTCGTCGACCTCGTGCCGGTCCCTCTGCCGCTGCGCGTTGCGGTGCTCGTTCTCGGGGCGCTCACGCTCGGTACGCGCGCATTACTCTGGCGACCGTGGCAGACGCTGCGCGCGCCACTCGTCTGGGTGCTGCACGCGGGGTACCTGTGGATTCCCGTCTACATGGCGCTCCGCGCGGCCGCCGAAGTCGGCTGGATTCCGCTGCCGATCGCCACGCACGCACTCACCGCCGGCGCGATCGGCATGCTGACGATCGGCATGATGACGCGGACTGCGCGTGGTCACAGCGGCCGGCCGCTCGTCGCCGACCGCTTCGAGACCGGCGCTTACCTGCTGATCGCCGCCGCGGCAGTGACGCGGGTGTTCGTCCCGCTTCTCGTGCCGGCGGTCTACGTCGAGGCGATTGTCGTTTCGGGGTGTCTGTGGTCGGCCGGGTTCGCGGTCTACGCGGTCCGTTACTGGCCGGTGCTCACCCGGCCCCGTCTCGACGGCAAGCCGGGTTGACGTGTCGCGAGCCGGCGCTCGCGGGGCTCTGCTGCTCGCGGCTTATGTCGTCGTCTACGCCGCGCTCGATCGTGCGACCGATCTCTTTCCGGCGGTCGCGGCGCTCGGCATCACGCCGTGGAATCCTCCTCCCGGCCTGAGCCTCGCCCTGCTGCTGCGCACCGGAACGCGAAACGGGCCGTGGTTGTTCGTGGCGGCACTGGCGACCGAGCTGGTGCTGCGCGGCCCGCACGGCAGCCTTGGGGTGTTGGTGGTGGCGGCGGCGTTGCCGGCGATCGTGTACACCGGTACCGCGGCCGCGTTGATTCACCGGCGCGGCTTCAATGCCGACTTCGCGTCGCTGCGCGACGGCGTCGAGTTCATCGGTGCGGCGATCGTCGGCAGTGGCGTCATGGCGCTTGCCTACGTCGGCTGGTACGTCGCCGTGGGATTGCTGGTGCCCGCGACTTACGCGTTTAACGCACTGACCTACTGGATCGGCGATCTGATCGGCATCATCGTGACGACGCCGCTGCTGCTCATCCTGACGCGTCGCCCGCGCCCGCGCCTCGCCGGGCGCCCGATCGAGGCGCTGGCGCAGGTTGCGACGATCGCGGGGGTTCTGTGGATCGTCTTCTACTCGGGTTGGATGGTCGAGCACAAGCTCTTCTACATGATCTTCCTTCCGCTTGTCTGGGTCGCGATGCGCCGGGGCATCGAAGGGACGGTGATCGCGGCGGCGCTGATTCAGGTCGGCACGATGGTCGGGATGGACCTCGCCGGGTTCATGTCGGGAGCGGCACTCGAGTTCCAGATGCTGCTGCTGACGGTCGCGCTGACCGGTCTCATTCTCGGTCTCGCGGTCAGCGAGCGGCGGCAGGTCGAGCGGCGCCTGCGCGAGCGCGAAGCGGAGGTCGAACGCGGCCTGCGCTTCGCCGGCGCGAGCGCGATGGCGTCGGCGCTTGCGCACGAGCTCAATCAGCCGCTGGCGGCGATCGGGAGCTACGTCCGCGCGTGTCAGCTGATGCTTTCCGACCAGGGCGCGCACGGTGCGCTGCGTACGACGATGGAAAAGGTGATGCGCGAAGTGACCCGCGCCGCCGAAGTCGTGCGCAACCTCCGCGAGTTCTTCGGCGGCGGCTCGAGTCGCCGCGAGCCGGTCGACGTGGCGCCGCTGATCGGTGCCGTGCTGGGAGGCGCACGCGAGCGGCTCGATCGCGCGCGCGTGCACGTGACGGCGTCGTGCGCCCCGGGCCTCGCGCGAGTTTCCGCGTCGCCCGCGCAGATCGAGATCGTGCTTCATAATCTCGTATCGAACGCGATGGACGCCCTCGAAACCATGCCGCCGACCGACCGCAGGCTCGCGATCTTCGCCGCACCCGACGGCGCCGATTTCGTTCGGATCAGCGTCACCGACAACGGCGCGGGCGTTTCGATGCCCGGTTCGACCAGCCTGTTCGAGCCGTTCGCGACCAGCAAGCCCGAGGGCATGGGACTCGGGCTCGCGATCAGCCGCTCGATCGTCGAGGGTCACGGCGGGCGCCTCTGGCACGAGCAGCGGGATCGCGGCGCGAGCTTCGCCTTCACGCTACCGGCGAGTGCATGACGATGGCTGCGCGCGACGCGACCGTCTACATCGTCGACGACGACGCGGCGGTACGCGACTCACTTTCGCTGCTCCTCGGGCTGCGCGGCTACGCCACCCAATGCTTCGAGACCGCCGAGGCCTTCCTCGATGCGGTCGACCCGCAGCGTTCTGGCTGCGTGATGCTCGACCTGCGGATGCCGGGCATGGATGGTCTCGCCGCGCAGGCGCGCATGGCGGCACGAGGCATTGCGATGCCGATCATCGTGCTTACCGCGCACGGCGACGCGGCGAGCGCGCGTGCGAGTCTCAAGGCCGGGGCATTCGACTTTCTCGAAAAGCCTGCCGACGAGGCGCTGATCGTGCGAACGATCGACGGTGCGCTGGCGGCAGCGGCCGAGGCGCGCGCCAGCGCCGAGCGCCGCGAGGCTTTCCTGTGGCGACTCGGGCGGCTGACGCCGCGCGAGCGCGAGATCTTCGACCATATCGTGCGCGGCCGCCACAACCGCGAGATCGCCGTCGACCTCGCGATCAGCCCGCGTACCGTCGAGGTACACAAGGCGCGATTGATGGACAAGCTCGGCGTCGATCGAATGGCCGAGATGTATCGGATCGCGATGGACCTCGGTCTGATGCCCGAGCCTCCGCGCTAGCGGCGCGAGCAGTTCCTCTAAGGGAAATACGCACGAGTTACCCGGATTTCACGTCCGAGGGAAGCGCTTATGCTCGCCGAGCCGGCGGCACGGCAGTGTCGGCCGGACACGGCGCGAGGTCCCCTCGTGTCGCGGATCCAGGTGGCTGTGAGGTGGGGGAGGGGGTCTGGCGCCTTCGAGGAATCGAGATCCGTCAAGGATCGGACTTCGAAGGCGTCAGTTTTTTTGGCCCTGCCAGTTCCGCGGTACACCCTGGCGCGTGATCCGCGCGGGCGACCGCGGGGCTCAGTGGATCAGCACCACCGGGATGCGCGCGAGATGTAGAACGCGCGTCGCCGTCGAGCCCAGCGCCATGCCGGCGAGCGCGGACATGCCGCGCGTTCCCATGTAGATCAGATCGGCACGCGCCGCGTCGGCGGCCTTGACGATCGATTCACCCACCGGTCCGACGACCTTGCGTATCTCGAACGCGATGCCGGCTGCCGTCATGCGCTCACGCGCAGGCTTCAGCATGGCGTCGGATTCCTCGTCGTAGTAGCGCTCGAGGTCGCCTTTGCCGACCACCGCTCCCATGCGGGGCAGCGCGGGCACCGGCAGGTGGACCGTGACGAGGACGATCGACGGCGGCTCGCGGAACCAGTCGAGATGCGCGATCAGCGCGTCGGTCGCGCGCGACGACGATGCCGAGCCGTCGACGGGGTGGATGATCGTGACGATGGTGCTGGTCCTTTCGATTGCCGTCAGCCGGCGCCCGGGCCCCGCGTTCTCGCCGGATCGCCCGCATCGGCGGCCGTGCGCTGCGCCGGCGTCGTTTCGGGCGAGGCAACCCGCGCGCGAAGCTCGACGTCGGCCACGTGGCGGGCAGTGCAATCGCGCCCGGTCGCGAACGCGCCCGCGACGCTGCCGTCGGCGTTGTGCACCAGCCCGAAGCCGAGGTCGACGTACAGCTTGTGGCCGTCCTTGTGCACCGACCGGGTGGTGAGCACGCGGCCCCCGAGCTTCGTGCGGCCCGATGCGAGCGCGGCGTCGTACCCCTTCCAGTGCGCTTCGCGCAGCCGCTCGGGGATGATGATGTCGAGGCTCTCGCCGAGCACATCGGCCGCCTTGTGACCGAACAGCAGCTCGGCGCCGCGGTTCCAAAGCCTGATGCGGCCCTCGCGATCGGCGAAGATCACGGCGTCTGCGGTCCCGACGACGATCTCCCGGCAGATCTCGGCCTCGCTGAGCGGGCGACTCGACCCGTCGCCGGCGCCCGCAGGTGCTTCCGGACTCGTTGCCATAGCCTCTATGCTACGCCGCTGCCGTATCGCCCGGCCGCGGCCACGTGGCGCCGAGCCGATCGATGAATCGCTCGAGCTCGCCTTGCGCCAGGTGATTGATGCCGCCCGCGCCACTGCGGCCACCGCCAGTCGCGAATGCCCGGCACAACCGGTCGGCGCCTTCGGGATGCGTCAGCGGGGCGCGAAGGCTGACCACGTACCCGTCCATCGTGTCGGCGGTCAGCACGGCGTGGGCGAGCTCGGGTGCCTCTGCGGCGAGGCGATTGGCGAGGATGCCTCGTACGCGCCGGCTCCACGCGGCATCGGGCAGCACGAACACCCGTGCCCCGGCGAGCACCCGGGCCGGCTCGAGGGCCGTAGCCCGCGCGAGGTCGTCGCGGCGGCTCGCATCGATCGCCGTCAGCACACCGGCTTCGCGCGCAAAGCGCAGTGGATCGGCCCAGCCGCCGAGCGCGCGGTAGAGCTCGAGCGGAGGTACGACGAGATCGCTTTCGACGTCTCCGTACGCGTTGTAGGCGAGCGCTTCGCCTAGCGATTGCAACGCTTCGACGTCACGTGCGGCGAGCGCCATCGAGGACGCGAGCCCGCGTGCGGCGACGTCCAGCGCGTCGCCGAACGCCGCAACGACCGCCCAGCCTCGGGCGGCTCCGCCGAGATACCGGTCGACCAGGATGCCCGTGCAGACTGAAGGCGACGTGTCGATCGCCGCGGACAGCAGCGGATCGTCGGGAATCGCTCCCGCATAGTGATGATCGAAGTACTCGACGCGCACGCTGCGCTCGAGCAGCGCCGCGAGCGCTTTGCGGTTGCTGTCGAGCGACACGTCGAGCACGGTGACCGTGTCCCCCGCCTGCGCGGCGGCGCGGCCGACGAGCTCGATGTCGCGCTTGACGCCGGTGACGAGCGTCGCGTCGCGCGGCGTGACGAGCCGAAGCTGGTGCAGCGAGCAGATGCCGTCGGCGTCGCCGTTGAAGACGTCGAAGAATGCCATGACAGGGCCGCATCATAACCGGCCGGACCAGGCGCGACGAGAGTGACTAGAATCGCGGCGTGGACGCGGAACGAGGAACGGCCGACGGCGAAGCCGGCGAAGCGCGCCGGATCGAAGCGATCTACCGGGTGCATGCTTCGCCGACGAGCATCGAGGCGCGTGCCGAGGCGCTCGCGCTCGAGCAGAGCGTCGAGCTGCCGCGCGCGGCGGTGACGAGCCGGCGCGTACGCGACGAGGTGATTGCGCGCGTCGCCGACATCCGGCCGCGACCGACCGAGCGTGCGGACGCCGACCCCCAAGAGTTCGACGTGACGCTCGAGATCGCCGTCGAGACGACCGGAGGCGAAGCCGGCCAGCTTCTCAACATGCTGTTCGGCAACAGCTCGCTGCAGGATGACGTTGCGCTCGCGGACCTGCGAATCCCTGCCGGTTTCGCGCGGCGATTCGGCGGTCCCGCACACGGCATCGCCGGGATCCGGGCGGCGACGGGCGTCTCGCGGGGTCCCCTCACCTGCACTGCGCTGAAGCCGGTGGGCCTCGCAGTAGGCGAGCTCGCTGCGCTCGCGGCGATCTTTGCGCGATCGGGAATCGACGTCGTCAAGGATGATCACGGACTCGCCGATCAGGCGAGCGCACCGTTCGCCGAACGGGTCCCGCGCATCCAGCGCGCAATCGACGACGCCAACCGCGCCGAAGGCCGGTGCTGCATCTACGCAGCCTCGTTGACCGGCGATCTGCGTTCGATGCTCGATCGGGCGATGCTTGCGCGCGATTGCGGCGTACGGATGTTCCTGCTTGCGCCGATGGTGAGCGGGGTCGCTTCGCTCGCCACCCTCGCGCGGGAGCTCGGCGCCCCTATCCTTGCGCACCCGGCACTCGCCGGCTGCGCGCGCATCGCGCGGCCGCTTCTCCTTGGCCGGCTGTTCAGGCTATTTGGCGCCGATGCGACGATTTTTCCGCACGCCGGGGGCCGCTTCGGATTGCCGCTGTCGGAATGCCGCGCGATCGCCGCTTCCGCACGCACCGAATGGCACGGTCTCGCACAAGCGCTTCCGGTTCCTGCCGGCGGAATCGACGTCGCGCGGGCACGCGAGGTCGGCGCAGTCTACGGCGACGATGCGATGCTGCTCGTCGGAGGCAGCCTGCTCGTCGGCGCGGGTAGCATCTACGAACGATGCCGCGCGTTCGTCGCGGCGGTGAAAGGACACTCGCCATGAGCGAAGGCGCGAAGGTGCCGCTGCGGCGTTTCGAGTCCGGGCCCGACGGGTATCGGTGGGAGGGCGTCGAGCGGCGTGCCTACAAGCACGACGGCGCCGCGCTGTTTCGGGATGTGACGCGCCAGACGCTGTTCTCGCGCGAAGATCTCGCCGGGGAACTGCGTTACTTCGAGGTCGCGCCGGAAGGCTATTCGACGCTCGAGCGCCATCAGCACGTTCACGCGGTGCTGATCCTGCGTGGGCGCGGCGCCGCGCTGGTTGGCGAGCACACCTTCGCGGTTGCGCCATTCGATCTCGTCACCGTCCCGCCGGTCACGTGGCACCAGTTCCACGCGGGTGCAGACGATCCCCTCGGCTTTCTCTGCATGGTCAACGCAGCGCGCGATCGCCCCGAGCTTCCCGACGAGGCCGAGCTCGAGCGCTTGCGCGCCAGCTCCGCGCTCGCCGCGTTTCTGCGGTAGCATCGGAGTCGAACCGTCCCGCAGGTCCGACGCGGGGACAACGAAGGAGATCGGCGTTGTCGAAGCGAATTGCAGCCGCGAACGTGCGCCTGAAGCGCGCGTATGAGGCTCCTGTGGCCGGCGACGGGTCTCGCGTGCTGGTGGATCGCCTGTGGCCGCGCGGGGTGCGCAAGGAGGACGCGGCGCTGCGAATGTGGGTCAAGGATGTCGCGCCCAGCGACGCGCTGCGCCGCTGGTTCGGGCATGATCCCGCACGCTGGGACGACTTCCGGATCCGTTATCGCGCCGAGCTAGCCAGCCGGCGCGATGCGGTGACCGCGCTGCGCAGCCTCGCCCGCCAGGGGACCCTCACCCTTGTTTACGGCGCGCGCGATCGAGAGCACAACGAGGCCGTCGTGCTTCGCAACGTGATCCTGGGGCGTGCGGCGAATTGACAATCGTCAAATGGATGCCGTCCTCTGGGCCCCACCATGCCGGGGCGCGCGGGCTGGCACGCCGCGGCGCGGACCGAT
>JAICXH010000128.1 GCA_025981645.1 Burkholderiales bacterium | reverse complement strand
GGGCGGGCATAGGTATAGCCCGGCTTTCCCGGCAACCCATAGTCGATCGAATAGTCGATCAGCGCCTCTGTCCGCTTGTCCTCGGTCGCCGACAAGCCGGCGCTGCTCTGGATGCGGCGGCTGACCCCGACCTCGAGGCGGCTGAAGTAGATCGGATCGTTGCTCGGAAAGATCGTGCGGAAGCGATCGCCGAACGCGAGGCGATTGAATCCCACCGGAGGCGAAATCAGCGCCGCGGCGGTCTCGCGCCAGAACGGCGGCACGTTTTCGTGCTCGAGCGTCAGGTTCGACAGCCGGAACAGGATTTCGCCGAGGAAGCTGCCGCCGATGCCGGTGTTGATCTGGTCGTTGCGCGACGGCAGGCTGCGCTCGCCCGCGATCTCCCACAGCGCGCTTCCCGCGAACGTGTAGCCGAGCGCTTCCCAGTAATCGAGACCGGAAGCGCGCGCGAATCCCTGGTACATCGAGCCTGCATACGGATGACCGAGCTGATTGACCGTGAACGGGTCGCGGTCGACGACCCAGCTCGAATGCAGGTTGCGGCGGATCGTCGAGATGTTGCTCGCGAAATCGGTGCCGAGGACGTGGCGGTCGAACTGGTTCAGCAGGGCCTCGAAGCCGAGGATCTCGAGGGCCGGGATCGCATAGCTCTTGTTCGCGTCGATGCGCGCCGCTGCCGATTGCGCCTGCGCGCCGCTTGCCGAGTGCGGTACCGATTCGGCGGATACCTGCGGCAAGTCGACGCTCGTCGCGACGGCCGCATGCGGCGCGTCGGCTTCGCGGGCGGCCGCCCACAGCGCGGGGAGATCGCGCGGTTGCTCGCCGTGCGCGGGTGCCGCCCCGGACAACGCGACGGCCAGGACGACACCGAAGCCGGCGCGCCGCGGGGCCGGCCGCATCATGGAACGCGCTGGTGCCGCTCGATCATTTCGCGCGGAAGGTAGCGCGCGAGAACTCGTCGAACGTCAGCATGCCGTCGTGATTCGTGTCGAGCTGATCGAAGATCTTGTGCGCTTCGGCATCCTGTGACGCGTTGGCGGCGCTCGTGGCGGTCGCATTGCCGGCCGTGCCGTTCGATGTCGCCCCCGTTGCCGTCGATGTCGGATTCGAGGGAGGCGCCGTCGGCGAGGACGGCGTAGCCGCCGAAGGCATCCCGGACGGCGTGCTCGGCGACGATCCCGCAGTGGTCGCGGCACCGGTCGACGAAGGCGTCGATTGCGCGAGCATCGTGCCGGCGTTCGACGACGCCGAGCTCGCATCGGAGGTAGTTGCGCAGGCAGTGCCCGCCATCGTCATGATGGCGGCCGCGCACGCGGTGACGAGTTGCCGCTGGAAAGCGTTCATGGAGTGGTTCCTTTCGGATGGACGACGGCAGGAGGCGCCGGCGATGACCCAACCGCTCATGCAAGGAACCTGCCGGATGGCAACGCAATGATTTCCATGGGCGCGCCGGTCACGGTTGGACGCGCGCGCCGACACGTCGTGTAGCGCGTGCCGCGCGCGTAGGAGAAACGCCGAAGCGGAATTGCGCGTGACGCCCACAACTGGCGCCGCAGACGCAGGCGGGGCCGCTTTCCATTTCGTCCCCGGATGACCGACAATGCGCTGCCTGCGACCGTCACGGAGAAGCAAGAATGCAAAAGGCGTTGTGGAGTTGCGTCGTCGCGTGCGTGCTCGTCGCCGGCTGCGCAGCGATGCATCCTCGGACCGAGCGCGAGGCGAGGCAGAAGACCTGCGAAGGCAGCGGCGAATGCGTCGTCCGGGTGCGCGTCGACTGCGACCGCTTCTACGGTTGCGAGCTGTCGGTCGACTATGACCTCGTCGTCGTCGAAGGTGCGGGCAAGCGCACGGACATCGTGTGGCGTCTCACTGGCGACAGCGGCGCGCGATTCGCCACGAACGGCATCGTCGTCCCGAGCAGCGATTTCGAATGCGCGGCGCGCGCGGAGACGCGCGAGTTCGCGTGCAGCGACAAGCATCCCGAATTCGGCGTCTTCAAGTATCGGGTGAACGTCACGGTCCCGTCGAGCCTGTTCGGCCCGCGCGGCGTGCCGTCGCTCGATCCGTGGATCGTGAACCGCTGATCGTCGGGCGACGCAGCGTTTTGGCCGCGCTTCGCGGCTCCATCATCTGCAGGGAGGAACGATGCACAGGCGAGCAGTGTGGACGGCCGCCGCGGCGGTTTTCGTGCTGGTCGGTTGCGCAGCGGAGCACAGGCGAGGCCCGGGTGGCGGCAGCGAATCGAGTACGCCATGTCGGGGTGCAAGCTGCACCATCATCGTCAACCTCGATTGCAGCCCTATGCCTTGCCGCGCAATAGCGGATCCGAAAAGGTTGGAGGTCGAGCCGCCCGGCGGGGCCAAGGTGATTCATTGGAAATTGCAGGGGCAGCCCGGTTACGCCTTCGCCAACGAGCCGGTGCAGTTCGCACCCGGCGCTCCCCTGCAGTGCACCCGTCCTGGCGAGGGCAAGACGGAAGTGACCTGCGTCGACAATCATCACGCGCCGGGGACCTACGGTTACACGCTCGCGGTGGTGAAAACGGGCGACCCGACATCGCGCATTCCCGTCGATCCGTGGATCATCAATCGATGAGCGCGCAGGGCCGCCCCAAGCGCGAATTGCACCCCCTGGGGGGCAGCGAAGCGGCGCAGCCGCGAGCGTGGGGGGATCGTACAAGCGCGCAGGGCCGCCCCAAGCGCGAGCGCGCGCTAGGTTCGCTGCGCCAACGGTTCCCGAAGTTCAGCGGCGAGCCACGCGCGCACCTCGCGCATCGCCTCGTCGTAGTCGAGGTTGCGCCCGGCCGCTTCCGCGCTCGCGTACGCCGGTCCGAGCGCGGCCGCACTTCGCGTCATCAGCGGGCGCAGGAACGCCTCGTCCGCCGGATCGCGATGCAGGCCGGTGCTCGCCGCATGCGCTTCGGCCGCGCCGTAGATGCGCGCCGCGCGTGGAAAGTCGCCACGGGCCGCGGCGAGGCCGGCCGACACCTCGAGCACCGACAGAAGCGTCGGCTTCGATCCGATTTCGTCGGCGATCGCAAGTGCCTCGATCAGCATCGGCACGCAGTCGCCGGCCTCGCGCGTGATCGTCGCCATCGCAAGATTGAGGAGGCCGAACGCAAGGCTTTCGCGGTCGCCTGTTTCGCGTGCGAGCTGCAGCACCCGCTCGTAGAGTGGAACGGCCTTTTCGACCTCGCCCTGCATCCGGTGAAGTTGCGCCATCGCGTTGAGCGCTGCGGCGAGGTCGTGCTTGCTGTCGAGCTTTTGCGCGAGCTCGAGCGCTTCCTCGAGATGGCGTCGCGCCGCCGCGGCATTGCCTTGTCCGAGGCACGCCATTGCGAGCGGTTGCAGCGCCGCGCCGATCCGCTCGGGATCGTCGAGGTGGCGCGCCATCGCGAGGCTTTCCTCGAGATAGGCCTGGCCTTCGCGGTAGCGCCCCATGTAGCACGCGATCTGTCCCGTCTCGTAGAGCGCGCGGCAGCGCAGCAGGCTGGCTTCGCCCGTGCGCGTGCGCGCAAGCGCCTCGACGCCGAGGCGGTAGCCGAGGCCGGGAAGGCCGCGATTGATCCAGTAGAACTTGAGCGCGACGAGCCGAAGACCCGCATCGACGCCATCGCCGGCATCGGCGCACCACGCATGGGCTGCGAGCAGGTTCTCGCGCTCGCCGTCGATGCGGGCGAGCCATTCGCCCTGATCCGAACCGAAGAAGCCCGGCGCGGCGCGTTCGGCAAGATCGACGTAATGCCGCACGTGCCGGCCGCGGACCGCGGGCGTCACACCGGCTTCGTCCAGCCGGGCCGCCGCATATTCGCGCACCGTTTCGAGCATGTGATAACGGGCGCCGCCGACGTTCAGCACGACGAGCGACTTCTCGATCAGGCGTGCGAGCACGTCGAGCACGTCGGCCTCGGGCAATGCGTCGTCGGCCGCGACCTTCTCGGCGGCTTCGAGCGTGAATCCACCCGCGAAGACCGATAGCCGCGCGAAGAGCGCCTGCTCGGTCGGCGACAACAAGTCGTGGCTCCAGTCGATCAGCGCCCGCAACGTCTGCTGCCGCGGGAGCGCGGCCCGGTCGCCGACCGTGAGCAGACGAAATCGGTCGTCGAGGCGCGCCGCGATGTCCTGGACCGCCAATGCGCGCGCGCGCGCCGCCGCCAGCTCGATTGCGAGCGGAATGCCATCGAGACGGCGGCAGATGTCGCCGATGTGCGCAACGTCGCGTTCGGTCGGCGCGAACGATGGCTGCACCGCCGTTACCCGATCGATGAACAGGCGAACGGCATCGGAATCGCCTCTCGTCGTCGACGCGCCGGCGTCGCGCTGATCGTGAACCACGAGCGGCGCGAGCGAGTACACGACTTCGCCGCGGACGTTCAGGCGCTCGCGGCTCGTGGCGAGCAGCGTCACGTTGCGGGTCGAACGCAGGATACGGGCGGCGAGCTCGGCGCACGCCGCGATCAGATGCTCGCAGTTGTCGAGCACGAGCAGCAACGTGCGCCCGGCGCAGTGCCGCACGAGCGTGTCGACGAGCGGCCGGCCGGGCTCCTCGATGATGCCGAGCGCCGACGCCGCCGCTTGCGCCACGAGCCGCGGATCGGCGAGCGGTGCGAGGTCGACGAGCCAGACGCCGTCCGCGAATTCGTCGACCATGCCGGCTGCGACCTGCAGCGAAAGCCGCGTCTTGCCAAGGCCTCCCGTGCCGACCACGCTCACGAGACGCGAGGTTCGGATGCGCGCGGCGACTTCGTTCAGCTCGCGCTCGCGTCCGATGACCGACGTCGGCTGCTGCGGCAGGTTGTTGGGGATCGCCTCGAGCGAGCGCAGCGCCGGGAAGGCGGCTCGCAGCGGCGGACGGACGACCTGGAAGATGCGCTCGGGTTCCGCGAGGTCGCGCAGGCGAACCGC
>JAICXH010000127.1 GCA_025981645.1 Burkholderiales bacterium | reverse complement strand
GTGATTGCCGGCGCCGCGCTGCTCGACTGCGGATTGCGCGCGGCGATGGTGGCGAACCAGACGCTCGTCACATCGGTCGATCCGCAGGCGCGAAGCCGGCTCAACACGCTGTTCCAGGCGCACATGTGGGGCGGCAACGCCGCCGGCGCCGTCATCGCGAGCGTCGCGCTGACGCGTGCCGGCTGGCTCGCGATGTGCGCGATCGCGCTCGGTGCGGCGGCCGTCGCGTTCGTCGTGCAACGGCTGATGCACGGACGAAACGCCTGACGCCCTCGCTGCTACCGATCACTCCACGGTCGCGGCCTTCGGTGAAGCGGTGCGCACTGCACGCGCCAGCGCTTCGGCGATCTCGCGGCCCTGCAGCGGCTTGCGCAGCACGTCGCTGACGCCGGCAGCGCGCGCGCGTGTGGCAACCCCGCTGTCGACATAACCGCTCATGACGACAATCGGCAGGTCCGCACGAATCCGGTGAATCTCGACGGCGAGTGCGCTGCCGGTCAGCTCCGGCATCATCTCGTCGGTGAGCACCGCGTCGAAGCGATGCGGATCGTCGATGAACGCGTCGAGCGCTGCGCGCGGCGATTCAAAACCGACCGGCTCGTAGCCGAGCTGCGCGAGCATCTCCTCCGCGAGCTCAACGAGCGGCGATTCGTCGTCGACCACCATGATCGTTTCGCCGTTGCCGCCCGGCAGCGCGTTCGGGACCTCGGCCGGCGGCGGCGGCGCGGTGCCGACGATCGGCAGCCAGATGGAAAACGTCGTGCCCTCGTCGATGGCAGTCGCGACGTCGACCGCACCGGCGACATCGGCGACGATGCCGTGGACGAGCGACAAGCCGAGTCCCGTGCCCGCTCCGACGCCCTTCGTCGTGAAGAACGGATCGAACATCCGCTCGAGCACCGCCGGATCGATACCGGTGCCGGTATCGCGCACCGCAAGGCGCACGTACGGACCGGGCGCGACGACTCCGTGGAACATCGAGCGGCGCTCGCGAACATCGACGCGCGCAAGACGCACATCGAGCACGCCGCCGCCCGGCATCGCCTGCACGGCATTCGTGCACAGGTTCATCACGACCTGATGGAGCTGCGTTGCTTCGCCGATCACCGCGGCATCGCCCGCGTCGAGTTTCCGCGTCAGTTGAATGCGCCCGGGCAACGAGGCCGCAAGCAGGTCGAGCGTCTCCGCGATCACCGCCTGGACGTTGACCGGGCCGCGCTCCCCGAGACCGCTGCGGCTGAACGCGAGAATCTGCTCGACGAGACCCTTCGCCCGCTCCGCCGCGTGCATGACGTTGTCGATGTAGCGGCGGACGACCCCGCCGGGCACACCCTTCTGCGCGAGCTCGCCGTAGCCGAGAATCGCGCCGAGGATATTGTTGAAGTCGTGAGCGATGCCGCCCGCCAGCGTGCCGATCGCCTCCATCTTCTGCGACTTGCGCAGCTGCATCTCGAGGCCGTCCTTTTCCGCCTCCGCGCGCTTGCGCTCCGAAATGTCGATCGCGGATCCGGCATGGCGGTACGGCTTGCCGTCCTGATCGCGCAGGCAGCGTGCACGCGCAAGGATCCAGCGCCATTCGCCATCGGCGTGGCGCACGCGAAATTCCACTTCGTAGCGTTCGGTGCGCCGCTCGACATGCTGGCGAAACGCCGCGTCCATCCGTGCCCTGTCGCCGGCATGGACGTTCGCCAGCGCCTCGTCCTGCGTGTACGACGTCACGGCCGGATCGAGGCCGAGCAGTTCCTTCATCCGCGGCGACATGTAGCCGTGCGCATCCCCGAGGTTGCGATCGAAGTGACCCTCGTTCGCACCTTCCATCGCGAGCGCATAGCGCTCCTCGCTCTCGCGAAGCGCCCGTTCGCCGAGCTCGACGCGACGCAACTGATGCACGAGCGCGGCGATCGCGAGGGCGATCAGCGCACTCAGCACGACGTCCTGGGCACTGACGAGAAAGAGTTCCTTGCGCCACGGCTCGAGAACCGCCGCTTCCTCGCGCGCGATCGAGACCGTCAGCGGAAAGCCGTCGGTGTGCGCGCTCGCGACGAAGCGCGGCACGCGGTCGACCGACGTCATGATCTGCGTCGCGCCAAGCGTGGAAACGCCGTCGGCGAACGCCGGAAAGATCTTGCCGACGCGCCCGGCCAGCGCCGGCTCGCGCACGAGCAGCGTGCCGTCGTTTCGGAAAAGCAGGATCGCGCTGCGGGTGCCGAGCTTGATCTGGCGATAGAACTGCTGGAACCAGTCGAGGGCGATCACGCCACTCACGATGCCGGCAAATCGTCCCTGCGCATCGGTCAGCCGTCGCGACAGCACGATGGCGGGACGCCGGTGCATGCGCGTCAGCATCGGCTCGCTGACGAAGAGTCCGAGCGACGGGCTGTCGCGCTGCGCGATGAAATACGAGCGGTCGCGAACGCTCGGATTCGGGTCGCCGTCCGACGAGTGCGACCGATACAGTTCCGCGCCGTTCGCATCGAAGACCGTGAGCGACAGCAGCTGCGGAAGTCCCTGCACCCGTCCGGCGAGCACCGCGTTCACGTCGCTCGGCGGCGCCGTCACGGCACCCCGCATCTGTCCGTCGGCGACCTCTCGCAGCAGCACGTCGACGGTCTTCAGGCTGCCTTCGGTTTGCGCCGCGAGGATGCGCGCGTCGTTGACGAGCTCGCGGCTCGCGTCGTCGATCGCGAACCGATACGAGCGCCACTGGCTGAAGGCATCGATGCCGAGGTTCGCGACGATGGCGAAGATGCCGACGACGACGACCCAGCGGCGCAGCCGCTCGGGCCGCGTCCAATCGGGAATCGGCGAGCGCTGATGACTCGAAGCAGGCATCGGCACGCCGTCAGTGCAGCACCTGCACCGGCACGTCGAACATGTAGCCCGCGCCGCGCTCGGTCTTGATGTACTCGGGGCGTGACGGATTCGTCTCGATCTTGCGTCGCAGCCGCAGGATCTGCACGTCGATCGAGCGGTCGTACACCTCGGCGCGGTTGAGCCGCGAAAGCTCGAGCAGCTGATCGCGCGACAGGACGCGCCGCGGCGCGGCGCAGAACGCCTGCAGCAGGCTGAATTCGCCGTTCGTGAGCTCGATGCGCTCGCCGTCCGGCGACGTCAGGCGGCGTGTGCGCAGGTTGAGCTCCCATCCTGCGAAGCGGTACGCGCGCCGCTTCTCGTCGCGTGCCGGCAGCAGGTCCTGCAGCATCGTGGAGCGGCGCAACACTGCGCGGACGCGAGCGAGCAGCTCGCGCGGGCTGAATGGCTTCGTGATGTAGTCGTCGGCACCGAGCTCCAGGCCCATCACGCGATCGGCCTCGTCCTTCCTTCCCGTCACCATGATGATCGGGATCGCCGATTCCGCGCGCACCTGTCGCGCGAGATCCATGCCGTCCTCGCCGGCGAGGCGCAGGTCGAGCACCAGCACGTCGATGGCGCCGTGCGACAGCGCCTGCGTCATCTCGGCACCGCTCGCGGCACGCGTCACGCGCAACTCGTTCTCGCCGAGATAGTCGGCGATCAGGTCCCGCATTGCCGGATCGTCGTCGATGACGAGGACGTGGGGCGCGATCTCGCTGCTCATGGCGCTTCGATTCGCAGTGTAACGCCGCGCGGCAGCGCGCCGGCGGCGGCGCCTGTTACAGGCGTAACCGTTGCTGGAGATGCTTCATCGATGTCAACCGTAACCGTGAGCACCGATGCGGCAACACGAATGCAACCGGCGGCGCATGAAATGACGATCAACGCGGACCTCGACGATCGAATCCCCGTCGGGGATTACCGCGCGATTCGGTCCATCACTTTGGAACAGGAGTTACGACATGAAGAGCATGTTGAAGGCTGGTTCGATCGCGGCACTCCTCGCCGCAGCTACGACCGGCATGGCCCAGCCGTCGACGGGCGCGCAGGTCTTCGCCGCGCAAATCGAGCAGTATCAGTCGCTGTCGGGCACCGGGCCCGCCTGGATGGGGCCGGCGGTGCTGACCGGCGCACCCGACGATCCGGTGGGGAACGCCTCGTTCGCCGAGCGCTTTGCGGAAATGCAGGCGGCGGCGTCGAGATCGTCGCAGTTCCAGCTCCCGCCCTCGTCACCGGGCGCTGCGAGGTCGCTTGCGTCGGCGCCGCCGGACAACACGAACGCGGCACCGCGAACGTATTGACAATCGGTATCATGACCGTCGGTTCGCGCCCGGCCGATAAGCGATCGGCGCGGGACATCAGCGCGAATGCAACGCGGCCACGCTGCGCGCCCGTCAGACCGGATGGTCGGCGATCGCGCGCAGCGATCGCACGCATCGAGGAACGACGGCCATGGCACGCATCATCGGCGGCATCGCGGCGTCGCACACGCCGACGATCGGCTTCGCGTACGACCGCAACAAGCGTGACGACCCGGTGTGGGCGCCGATCTTCGAGAACTTCGCGCCGCTGGCGGCGTGGCTCGACGAGAAGCGTCCCGACGTCCTGGTCCTGATCTACAACGACCACGTCACGTCGTTCTTCTTCGACCATTACTCGGCGTTCGCGCTCGGCATCGGTCCCGAATGGCGCGTTGCCGACGAGGGCGGCGGCCCGCGCGACCTGCCGCCGATCAAGGGCGACCCGAAGCTCGCGGCGCACATCGGACGGTCGCTGATGGCCGATGAGTTCGACATGGCGTTCTTCCAGAACCGCGCGCTCGATCACGGCTGCTTCTCGCCGCTCTCGATGCTTTGTCCGCACGAGCCCGAATGGCCGGTCACGCTCGTCCCGCTGCAGATGGGCGTGCTGCAGTTCCCGGTTCCGAGCGCGCGGCGATTCTATCGGCTGGGACAGGCATTGCGTCGCGCGATCGAGAGCTATCCCGGCGACCTCCGCGTCGTCGTCGTCGCGACCGGCGGGCTTTCGCATCAGGTGCACGGCGAGCGCGCCGGCTTCAACAATCCCGAATGGGACCAGCACTTCCTCGATCTCTTCGAACGTGATCCCGAACGGCTGGCCGAGATGACGATCGCCGAATACGCGGAGCTCGGCGGATGCGAAGGTTCCGAGGTCGTCATGTGGCTCACGATGCGCGGCGCGCTCTCGGCGAACGTCGCGTGCAGGTTCCGCAGCTATTACCTGCCGTCGATGGCGGGCATCGCCACGGCCATTTACGAGGGCGGCGACGACGCGCCGAACGCGTCCAGCGTCGAGCGCGATCGGCGCCGTGCACAGAGCGAGCTTCGCGGCGTCGAGCGGCTGCAAGGCACGTATCCGTTCACGCTCGAGCGCAGCGT
>JAICXH010000049.1 GCA_025981645.1 Burkholderiales bacterium | reverse complement strand
TGCTGTCGATCGGCGTCTCGGGATGGGTCCAGTACGCGCGCACGGTGCGCGGCTCGACACTGGTCGAGAAGAGCAAGGAGTACGTGCAGGCGGCGCGCCTCTTCGGCATCCATCCGCTCGGCATCATGGCGCGGCACGTGCTCCCCAACGTGCTCGGCCCGGTGCTGGTGATCGCGACGATCCACATCGCGACCGCGATCATCACCGAGGCGACGCTGTCGTTCCTCGGCGTCGGCGTGCCACCGACGCAGCCGTCGCTCGGCACGCTGATCCGCATCGGCAACGACTTCATGTTCTCGGGCGAGTGGTGGGTGACGCTGTTCCCAGGCCTTGCGCTCGTCATCATGGTGCTCGCCATCAACATGATCGGCGACTGGCTTCGCGACGCCTTGAATCCGCGCCTGCGATGAGCGGCGCCTCGCTCCTCGACGTGCGCAGCCTGCGCATCGAGTTCCCGACGCGGCGCGGCACGCTCGTCGCGATCGACGACATCTCGTTCTCGATCGCCCCGGGCGAGGTGCTCGGCGTCGTCGGCGAGTCGGGCGCCGGCAAGTCGCTGACCGGCGCGGCGATCATCGGACTCCTCGAGCCGCCCGGCCGGATCGCCGCCGGCGAGATCAGCCTCCACGGGCGCCGGATCGACGACCTTCCATACGACGCGATGCGAAAGATCCGCGGCAGGCGCATTGGCGCGATCTTCCAGGACCCGCTGACGTCACTCAATCCGCTGTACTCGATCGGGCGCCAGCTCATCGAGACGATCCGCACCCACCTCGACCTCGGCGAAAGCGCGGCGCGCACGCGTGCGATCGACCTCCTGCGCGAAGTCGGGATCCCGTCGCCCGAGCGCAGGATCGACCATTTCCCGCACCAGTTCTCGGGCGGCATGCGTCAGCGCGTCGTGATCGCGCTCGCGATTTGCGCGAATCCGCAGCTCATCATTGCCGACGAGCCGACCACCGCGCTCGACGTGTCGATCCAGGCGCAGATCATCTCGCTCCTGAAGCGGCTGTGCAGCGACCACGGCACCGCGGTGATGCTGGTCACGCACGACATGGGCGTGATCGCCGAGACCGCAGACCGTGTTGCCGTGATGTACGCCGGCAGGATCGCCGAGATCGGGCCGGTGGCCGAGGTGATCCACGCGCCGAAGCACCCGTACACGGTCGGGCTGATGGGCTCGATCCCGTCGATCGTCGACGATCGCGAGCGCCTCGTACAGATCGACGGTGCGATGCCGCGCCTCAATGCGATCCCGCCCGGATGTGCGTTCAACCCGCGGTGCCCGCGAGCGTTCGACCGCTGTCGCATCGAGCGTCCCGAATTGATCGCCGTCGGCGTGTCGCGTGCTGCATGCTGGCTTTACCCCGGCGCGGGGGCCGACGCAGGCGCACAGGCTCGCGCGGGAGCGGTGCGTTGAGCGCTCCGGCCGGCGCGATGGAGCTGATCCGCGCCGAGCGCATCGGCAAGACCTTCGACGTCTCGCCGCCGTGGCTCACGCGCGCGCTGGCGCGCGAACCGCGGCTGCTGCTGCGCGCGGTCGACGACGTCAGCTTCGGCATTCGGCGCGGCGAGACGCTCGGCCTCGTCGGCGAATCGGGCTGCGGCAAGTCGACGGTGGCGCGACTCGTCGTCGGGCTCTATCGGCTGACAACGGGCACGATCACCTACGGCGGCGCGAGCATCGATGCGCTCGCCGCGGGGCGAGCGGGGCGCGCGCTGCGCCGCCGGCTGCAGATGATCTTCCAGGACCCGTACGCGAGCCTCAACCCGCGCTGGCGCGTCGCCGACATCGTCGCCGAGCCGATCCGCGCGCATCGGCTGCTGCGCGGACGCCGTGCGGTGCAAGCGCGCGTCGACGAGCTGCTCGTCCAGGTCGGCCTCGCTGCCGCCGATGGCGCGCGCTATCCGCATCAGTTCTCGGGCGGTCAACGGCAGCGGATCTCGATCGCGCGGGCGCTCGCGAGCGAGCCGGAGTTCCTCGTCTGCGACGAGCCGACCTCGGCGCTCGATGTTTCCGTGCAGGCGCAGGTGCTGAACCTGATGCGCGACCTGCAGCGCGAACTGGGTCTCACCTACCTATTCATCTCGCACAACCTCGCCGTCGTGCACCATGTCGCCGACCGCGTCGGCGTCATGTACCTCGGCCGCATCGTCGAGATCGCCGACAAGCGGAGGCTGTTCGCGACGCCGCGGCATCCGTACACGCGGATGCTCCTCGACGCGATTCCCGATCTCGGGCTCACCGGCAAGGCGCGAACTCCGGTCGCCGGAGAGGTGCCGAGTCCGCTCGACCCACCGACGGGCTGCACGTTCCATCCGCGCTGTCCGCTCGCCGGCGACCGCTGTCGCCGCGAGGTCCCGTTGCTCAAGCGGGTCGCGGGGGTGCCCGATGGCGCCGAAGGCGGTGAGGCCGCGTGTCACGCGGTCGAGGAGGGGCGCGACGGCGCGTCAGGTCGCGGCGTCTGATCGGCGCGCGAGCCAGCTCGCAAGGTCGCGTTTCAGCTTCATCATGTCGGCCTCGCGCGTGTACATCATGTGGCCGGCGTCGTAGTAGTGATGCTCGACGCGCGCGAGCACGTCCGCCGGCACATCGAGCTGGGCGAGCGACCAGTCGGTCGCGCTGAACGGCGTGCCGAGGTCGTAGTACCCGCTCGCGACCAGCACGCGCAGATGCGGATTGCGCCGCAGCGCGCGCGACAGGTCGGGGCTCGTGCACGCATAGCCGTTGCCTTTCGCATCGCCGCGGTTCCAGTTCCACTGCTTGTGTGCGTCCATCGACAGCACCTCGTAGCGCGACTGCGTGTCGACGCCGAGCTGCTCGCTCATGTAGGCGTGTGCTGCCATCGTGTAGGGCGCCGCGAGCGCTTCGATACCGGGGTCGAATTCCCAGGCTCGTACGCGCTTCGCCGCCATCGGGCCGGTGACACGCGCCTCGAGCCGGCCGACGATCTGCCCGCGGTCACGCAGGAGCTCGACGAAGAACGTCTGGTCGTCGACGCGCAGGTTGCACTCGTCGACGAAGGCCGCCGAAAGCCCGGTCAGCTCGGCGATGCGCTTCGCGACGCGGCGGCGGGCGGTGGCTTCGAGGCGCGCACCGGCGTGCAGCGCGGCGAGGTAGTCCCCGGTGACGAACGCCTCGGCTGCGGAGCGCGCGGCGGTCGCCGAGGCGCCGAGCCTGCCGGCGAGCTTGCCGTGGTATTGAGCGACGCTCGCGTAACCGGGCAGGAACAGCGCGTACGGCAGGTCGTTGCGTGGCTCGAACACGACGCTCTGCAGATCCATCGCGCAGGAGACGAGCACGAGGCCCGACAGCGCGACCCCGAGGTCGAGGAGCTTCTCCGCGAGCGCCGCGCCGCGCGTCGTGCCGTAGCTCTCGCCTGCGACGTAGATCGGCGAGCGCCAGCGCCGGTGGCGCCCGAGCCAGCTCCGGATGCACTCGGCGAGTGCATCGACATCGCCGTCGACCGAGAGCATCCGCTTCCTCGCGTCCTCGGATGCGGTGATCGAATAGCCGGTGTGCGGCGGATCGATGAACACGAGGTCGAAGTGCTCGAACCACGATTCGTGGTTATCGGTCACCGCGTACGGCGGCGGCGGCATCGTGCCGTCCTCGCGGATTGCCACGCGTTTCGGACCCAGCGCACCGAGGTGGAGCCAGATCGACGACGAGCCCGGACCGCCGTTGAAGACGAAGCACACCGGCCGCGTCGCCGCATCGGCGCCGGCGAGGAAATACGACGTCGTGAAGATCGCCGCCTCGGGGTCGCCGCGCTTGTCGTCGAGGCCGCCCGCGGTCACCGGAATGAACGCCGCTTCGGCGCGATAGCGCAGCGGAGTGCCGTTCACCGCGGCGCTCCCTTCGCTTGCGCACGGCGCGGCCGCGAGCAACCGTTCGACTTTCTCGCGAAGGCGCTTCTTCGGATCGTCGTCGACAGCGGTCGATTTCGGCGTTTCGGTCATGATGGATCCTCGAATGGTTGAAGCGCTCGCGTCACCACAGGAATGGAATGAACCGCCGCGTGCGAAGCATGTAGGTGCGGTACGGCTGGCCAAGGTCGGTAGCGAGCGCGCGCTCCTCGACCGCGACGCGATAGAGAAGCCCGGCGAGCACCCCGATCAGGACGATCGCGAGCGCAAGCGCATTGCCGAGTGCAAGGCCGAATCCTGCCGCCGTCATGAGGATGCCGGTGTACGACGGATGGCGAATCCACCGGTACGGCCCCGACTCGACAACCCGCTGGCCTTCGCGCGTCGCAACGTCACGCGTGAAGTAGCGGCCGAGCACGCGGATTGCGTACCAGCGAAAGGCGACTCCGCCGAGCATCAGGGCGATCCCGGCCCAGAAGATCGCCCCACGATATGCGACGAACGCCGCCGCCGGCACGCGCCGGGAAGCGATGATCGCACCTGCGATGCCTACCGTGAACGCGATCCGCAGCACCGCGTACGAGCCGCGGTCGCGGCGGGCCGCGCCAGGCTCGGCGCGCTGGAGGAACCCGCCGATCAGTTCGGGAACCGACCAGATCGCAATCGCAACGTAGAGCACGGCGGCGTGGGACAAGGATGCGCTCGATGCGTGAGGGGATGCGGACGGGGCCGAGGGGCGCGGTCGCGCCAAACGTCAGCGCGCGGCAGTCGCGCGCGGCGCGTGGCGCCCGTCCGGCGCGCGGATGATACTCCGGCGCGGTGCCGCAATGCGGGAGCCGGTAGAATCAACGGTTCCTTCGATCCGCTTTCTCCGCACCCGACTCGCCATGTCCGCCCGTACGCTCTACGACAAGCTCTGGGACAGCCACGTCGTGCGCGAGGAAGCCGACGGTACGGCGCTCCTCTACATCGACCGCCACCTCGTCCATGAAGTGACGAGCCCGCAGGCCTACGAGGGGTTGCGCCTCGCCGGAAGGACGCCGTGGCGGACCGATTCGATCGTCGCGACGGCCGATCACAACACGCCGACGACGCACTGGGACGAGGGTATCCGCGATCCGATCTCGCGCACGCAGGTCGAGACGCTCGACGCCAACATCGCCGCGTTTGGCGCGAAGGCCTATTACCCGTTCCGCGACGCGCGCCAGGGGATCGTGCACGTGATCGGCCCCGAATCGGGTGCGACACTTCCGGGGATGACGGTCGTCTGCGGCGATTCGCACACGAGCACGCATGGTGCGTTCGCAGCACTCGCCTTCGGCATTGGCACCTCCGAGGTCGAGCACGTGCTCGCGACGCAGTGCCTCTTGATGAAGAAGTCGCGCTCGATGCTGATCAGAGTCGACGGAACGCTGCCGCGCGGCGTGACCGCGAAGGATCTCGTGCTCGCGATCATCGGCCGCATTGGCACCGCGGGCGGCACCGGCCATGCGATCGAGTTCGCCGGCGAGGCGGTTCGCGCGCTGTCGATGGAAGGACGGATGACGGTCTGCAACATGGCGATCGAAGCCGGAGCCCGCGCCGGCATGGTGGCGGTCGACGACACGACGATCGGATACCTGAAGGGGCGAAGCTTCGCGCCGAGCGGCGATCGGTGGGAACGCGCAGTCCGCCACTGGCGCACGCTCGCGAGCGACACCGGCGCCGCGTTCGATACGACGCAGGTGTTCGACGCGAGGGCAGTGCTCCCGCAGGTCACCTGGGGAACTTCGCCCGAGATGGTTGTTCCGATCGACGGGCGCCTTCCCGATCCCGATCGCGAGAAGAACGGCGAGCGACGCGAAGGCATCGAGCGGGCACTCGCGTACATGGGACTCACGCCGAACCTGCCGATCGCCGACGTCTCGATCGACAAGGTGTTCATCGGCTCGTGCACCAACTCGCGCATCGAGGATCTGCGCGAGGCGGCGGCGGTCGTGCGTGGACGCCACGTCGCCGACTCGGTGCGTCTCGCGATGGTCGTACCCGGTTCGGGGCGGGTGAAGACGCAGGCCGAGGCCGAGGGACTCGACAGCACGTTTCGCGACGCCGGCTTCGAATGGCGCGAGCCCGGCTGCTCGATGTGCCTCGCGATGAACGACGACCGGCTCGAGCCCGGCGAGCGCTGCGCGTCGACGTCGAACCGCAACTTCGAGGGGCGCCAGGGTGCGGGCGGCCGTACGCACCTCGTCAGTCCGGCGATGGCGGCCGCCGCGGCGATCGCCGGCCATTTCGTCGACGTCCGTCGACTCTATTGACAGAGCACCCTGACGATGAAGAAGCTCGTAACGTTGCTGGCGCTCGCCGGATTCGTGGTGGCGGTCACCGGCTGCAACACGATCGAAGGCGCCGGCAAGGACGTGAAAGCGGCCGGTGGCGCGATCGAGAAGGCAGCCGAGAAGGCGAAGCCCCAATAGCGCCGTGGAGCCCTTCCGCATTCACTCGGGGATCGTCGCGCCGCTCGACCGCGCCAACGTCGACACCGACGCGATCATCCCGAAGCAGTTCCTGAAATCGATCAGGCGCTCGGGCTTCGGCCCGAACCTGTTCGATGCCTGGCGTTACCTCGACCGCGGCGAACCCGGGATGGATCCCGCGTCGCGCCGCCCAAACCCCGACTTCGTGCTCAATCAGCCGCGCTATCGCGGCGCGTCGATCCTCGTCGCGCGCCGCAACTTCGGCTGTGGCAGTTCGCGCGAGCACGCACCGTGGGCGCTCGCCGACTACGGCTTTCGTGCACTGATCGCGCCGTCGTATGCGGACATCTTCTTCAACAACTGTTTCAAGAACGGCCTGTTGCCGGTCGTGCTCGGCGAGCGCGACGTCGAGCGGCTGTTCGCGGACGTCGCGGCGTTTCCCGGCTTCAGCCTGACGATCGATCTCGAGCGGCAGACGGTGTCGACCGCCGACGGCGCCACGGTGTTCGCGTTCGAAGTCGATACGTTTCGCAGGCAATGCCTGCTGAATGGCTGGGACGATATCGGGCTCACGCTGCGTCACGCCGACGCGATCCGCGCGTTCGAGGCGAAGCACTTCGCCGACGAGCCGTGGCTCGCGTAACCCGGCGGCGAATCCGCCAGGACCGCGCGCATCGATGAAGATCGCGCTCCTTCCCGGCGATGGCATTGGTCCGGAGATCGTCGCCGAGGCGACGCGGGTACTCGACGCGCTGCGCAGCGAAGGCCTGCCGATCGAGACCGAGACGGCACCGATTGGAGGGTCCGGCTTCGACGCCGCGCACCATCCGCTGCCCGACGCGACGCTGGCGCTTGCGCGCGTCGCCGACGCGGTGCTCCTCGGCGCGGTCGGCGGTCCGGCCTACGACGGCCTCCCGCGCGAGCTGCGGCCCGAGCAGGGCATCCTCGGCATCCGCAAGGCGCTCGGCCTCTTCGCCAACCTGCGGCCCGCACTCCTTTATCCGGAGCTCGCAGACGCGTCGACGCTGAAGGCCGAGGTGGTCGCGGGCCTCGACGTCGTGATCGTGCGCGAGCTTACCGGCGACATCTATTTCGGCAGCCCGCGCGGCCGCCGCACGAACGAGCACGGCGACGAAGAAGGCTTCGACACCATGCGTTACTCGGTGCCGGAAATCGAGCGCATCGCGAAGGTCGGCTTCGAAACGGCACGCAGGCGCAGCCACAGGCTCACCTCCGTCGACAAGGCGAACGTGCTCGACACATCGATCCTCTGGCGCGAAGTGGTGACCCGCGTCGCGCGCGACTACCCCGACGTCGCGCTCGCGCACATGTACGTCGACAACGCGGCGATGCAGCTCGTGCGCAATCCGAGGAGCTTCGACACGATCGTCACCGGCAATCTGTTCGGCGACATCCTGTCCGACGAGGCGTCGATGCTCGCGGGATCGATCGGAATGCTGCCGTCGGCATCGCTCGACGCGAACGGCAAGGGCCTCTACGAGCCGATCCACGGCTCGGCGCCCGACATTGCCGGTCGTGGCGTGGCCAATCCACTCGCGACGATCCTTTCGGTCGCGATGATGTTCCGACACACGTTTGCGCGCGACGACGTTGCGGCACGGATCGAAGCTGCCGTGCGCGCGGCGCTGGCGCGCGGCCTGCGCACCGCCGACCTCGCGGCGCCTGGCGAGGCTGCGGTCGGAACGCGCGCGCTGGGCGACGCTGTGATGTCGGCGCTGCGATCCGGCAATGCGATCGCGATGAAGGACGGTGAATCGTGATGAAGGTGGGATTCGTGGGCTGGCGCGGCATGGTCGGCTCGGTGCTGATGCAGCGGATGCGCGACGAGCGCGACTTCGACACGATCGATCCGGTGTTCTTCTCGACGTCGAGCGCGGGTGGCCAGGCGCCGACGGTCGGCAGGACGCCGGCACCCGGTACGGCGGCCGCAACGCTGCGCGATGCCAACGATTCTGGTGCCTTCGCCGACCTCGACGCGATCGTGACCTGCCAGGGCGGCGACTGGACGAGCGCGATGCACCCGCGGCTGCGCGAGGCGGGTTACCGCGGCTGGTGGATCGACGCCGCGTCTGCGCTGCGGATGAAGGAGGGCGCGGTAATCGTCCTCGATCCGGTGAACCGCGACGTGATCGATCGCGCGATCGCTTCCGGTGTCAGGGACTTCATCGGCGGCAACTGTACGGTGAGCCTGATGCTGATGGCGCTCGCCGGCCTGTTCCGCAACGACCTCGTCGAGTGGTTGACCTGCATGACCTACCAGGCGGCGTCCGGCGCGGGCGCGCAGAACATGCGCGAGCTCCTGCACCAGATGGGCGAGGCCCACCTCGCGGCGAAGCCGCTCCTCGACGATCCGTCGTCGTCGATCCTCGACATCGATCGGGAAGTCGCGGGCATCCTGCGCGACGAGCGCTTCCCGACCGAGCACTTCGGGGTGCCGCTCGCCGGCAGTCTCATACCGTGGATCGACAAGGACCTCGGCAACGGCATCAGCCGCGAGGAATGGAAGGGCGGCGCCGAGACCAACAAGATCCTCGGCCGCGAGAACGATCCGATTCCGATCGAATCGATCTGCGTGCGCGTCGGCGCGATGCGCTGCCATTCGCAGGCGATGACGATCAAGCTGCGGCGGGATGTGCCGCTTGCCGAAATCGAGGCGATGCTCCGCAGCGCGCATCCCTGGGTTCGAGTGATCGCCAACGAGCGCGACGCGAGCATCCGCGAACTGACGCCAGCCGCCGTGACGGGCAGGCTCGAGGTGCCGGTCGGCCGACTGCGCAAGCTCGCGATGGGCCCGTCCTACCTCGGCGCGTTCACCTGTGGCGACCAGCTCCTGTGGGGTGCGGCCGAGCCGCTGCGCCGGATGCTTCGCATCCTGCAGGGCCGCTGAACAATCGCCCGGTCGGCCGGCGCGCTCGCCAGAGTCCTCTGTCGGACTCTGGCGCGATTCGTGCTTTTTCCAAAATCGGCATGCCGCGGGGCAGAAGCGTGCAACGGCTTGGTTTCAGCCACATTTATGCAGAACCCGCGGCGGCTCCGATCACGCCGGAATGGTCCCTGTGCGCGGGGTGAACCGGCGTGCTGGCCTGTGGCAGTCCGGCAAGAACGACGGCATAAAACGCTATCTAATGCAACGGTTTAGCTTGCGTTGCTAACTGCATGATGATAAGTTAGCTTGAGCAAACCACCCATCGCAAAGAGGTCGGGTATGCGCGCGAAGCCGATATTCACGTACAGCCTGCTCGCCGGGGCACTTGCCTTCCACGGCCACGTGCTCGCGCTCGGGCTCGGCAAACTAACGGTGGAGTCCGCGCTCGGGCAGCCACTTTCGGCACGGATCGACCTGACGGCCGTCAGCAAGGATGATCTCGATTCGCTGCGCGCCAACGTCGCCGATCCGACGCTCTACAAGCAAAACAACCTCACCTACCAGGCGACGCTCTCGCGTGCGCGCATCACGGTGGTAAGCGCCGGCGGCACGCCGTACCTCAAAGTGAGCTCGCCGGTGGCAGTGCTCGAGCCGTTCCTCGATCTGCTCGTCGAGCTCGACTGGTCGTCGGGGCGCGTCGTCCGCGAGTACACGTTCCTGCTCGATCCGCCCGGGATGAAGGTGGCGACCGGACCCGCGCCGGCGGTGACCGCACCCGTCGCGACTGCGCCACGCATCGAGGGCAAGAACACCGCGTCGACGGCGTCGGGCGTTGCGGCGTCGGGGGGTTCCTCGGTTTCGCGCTACACCGTCCATCGCGGAGACACGCTGCGCGACATCGCGAACCAGTTCAAGCCTGATCAGGCGACGCTCGACCAGATGCTCGCTGCGCTGTTCCGCGACAATCCCGAGGCGTTTCTAGGCGGCAACATGAATCGGTTGCGTGCCGGCGCGACGCTCGCGATTCCGGCCGCGCCGCAGGTGCTCGGGACCAGTGCAGGTGCGGCTTCGAAGGTCGTGCACACGCAGGCGGTCGATTGGAACCATTACCGCGATCAGCTCGCTGCCGCCGCGCCGACGGCAGGCGCTGCACCGACACGCGCGTCGGGCGGGCGCATCGGGGTCGCTGTCGAGGAGAAGACCCCGGCGGCTTCGCCCGGGAGCGACCGGCTCGAAGTCTCGCGTACGGCCGGTGCCGGCGCCGGTGCCGGCAAGGCTGGCGGCGTCGAGGACCGAATCGCCACCGAGCAGCAGCTGAAGGACGCCGATGCACGGATCGCGCAGCTCGAGAAGACTGTCGCTGACATGCAGCGTGCGCTCGATCTCAAGAGCCAGACGCTGGCGCAGCTGCAGAGCCAGGCCGAAGCCGCCAAGGGCGGCGCCACCGCGGCAGCTGCCGCCGGTGCGGCGGCTGCTCCGGCCGCGGCCGCAGGCACGGCGGGCACACCGGCAGCGCCTGCTGCGGCGAGCGCGACCAGCGAGTCCACGCCGGCCGCGGCATCCAAGCCCGCTGGCGGAGCGACGGCTTCCGCCCCGCCCGGCGACGCTGCGAAGCCCGCAACTCCGGCACCCGCCAGCAGCGCGCCTCCGAAGCCCGCCGCCGCGCCGAAGCCCGCGGCAGCGCCGCAGGAGAATCCCGGTTTCTTCTCCGATCTCGTGTCCAACACGCCGAAATGGGCGCTCGGCGGCGGCGCGCTGGTGATCCTCGCCGGCATCGCAGGCCTGATCGCCGCGCGGCGCCGGACGACGACCAAGTTCGAGGACAGCATCATCTCCGGCACCGACATGAAGACCAACACGGTCTTCGGCTCGACCGGCGGCGGAGTCGTCAACACTGGCGAGAACTCGCTCGCGTCCGATTTCAGTCGCGAGGGTCTTGGCAACATCGACACCGACGAGGTCGACCCGATCGCCGAGGCCGAGGTCTATCTCGCCTACGGTCGCGACGCGCAGGCCGAGGAGATCCTGAAGGATGCGCTGAAGAAGGACCCGCAGCGCCAGGAGATCTACCTCAAGCTCCTCGAAATCCACTCACAGCACAACAAGCCGTCGGCGTTCGAGACGGTCGCGTCGGAGTTGTTCGCGGTGAGCCACGGTCAGGGCGACATCTGGCACAAGGCCGTCACGCTGGGACGACAACTCGACCCGGCCAATCCGATGTTTCAGGACGAGGGGCAGGCATCCGCGGCGGCGGGCGCGCAGCCCGCGGCGAGCGTCCTGCCGAGGGCAGCGCCGTCGCAGCCGTTCGCGTCGACGTCGGGTACAACGCCGTCGGGCGCAACGACATCCGGCGGCGGACAGACACACGCTGCGCTGACCGAGCCGGGCTCGGGTACGGCGGGTTCGGACGCGCTCGACTGGGCGCCGCCTTCCTTCTCGCCGGCACTCGCAGGTGCCGGTGCAAAGTCGGCGACGGAGCGCGCAGATTCGCCGGCGACGGATTCCGCCGCGCATGATTTCGCGTCGAACGACGGCGACATCTCGATCTCGCCGGCGATGGCACCGGAGCCCAAGTCGGCGGCAGACATTCTCGCCGGCGCCGCAAGCGCGCTGGCGCGAAGCGCGTCGACGCCGGTCGCTGCCGTCGAAGCCGCAGCCGGCAAGGCCGCGCTCGGCGCCACGAAGGGATCGCTCGACGAGCGCGTCGAGCCGGCGAGCGAGCCGACCCGCTTCGATCTCGACTTCCATCTCGATGATCCGGTGCAACCTGCATCGGCCGCGGCAGCGGTCCACGCGCGCGGCGAGCCTGCACTCCACCTCGAAGGCGCCCACCTTGCCCCGGCGAGCTCGCCAGCTGCGGAGACGAACGCCCCGCTCGACCTCGACAAGCTCGATCTCAGCTTCGAGCCAGGTCGCGTGGTTGCCGCCGAGGCGACGCCATCGGTGATGGACGGCCAGTGGCACGACGCGGCGACCAAGCTCGACCTCGCGAAGGCGTACCAGGAGATGGGCGATCGCGAGGGCGCGCGCGACATCCTGCAGGAAGTGCTGCACGAAGGCGACGAGCAGCAGAAGTCCGAAGCGCAGGCACTGCTCGCGAAGCTCGCCTGAGCCCGGGCGGCAGCGCTGCCGCCCCGATGCGCTACGCGCTCGCGCTCGAGTACGACGGCGCAGCGTTCTGCGGCTTCCAGACGCAGCCGGCGCGCTGCTCGATCCAGGATGCGCTCGAAGCTGCGCTGGCGGCAATCGCCGGCGGGCGTGTCAAAGTGCAGCCGGCCGGAAGAACCGATGCCGGCGTCCACGCGACGTCGCAGATCGTCCACTTCGACACCGACGCGGCCCGTCCGCTGACCGCGTGGGTCCGCGGCGTCAACAGCAAGCTACCGGAGACGATCGCGGTCCTCTGGTGCGCGACAGTGCCCGCTGACTTTCACGCGCGGTTCTCGGCGAGCGCGCGGCATTACACGTATCTGCTGATGAACCGCGGCGAGCGCCCGGGGATCGCGCACGGCCGCGTCGGCTGGTACCCGTTGCCGCTCTCCGTCGACGCCATGCGTGACGCCGCGGCACGCCTCGAAGGAACGCACGACTTCTCGTCGTTTCGCGCCGCCGAGTGCCAGGCGAAGACGCCGGTGCGCACGCTGACGAGGGCAGCCGTCATCGCCGACGGCGCGCAACTGCGCTTCGAGTTCTCGGCGAACGCGTTCCTGCAGCACATGGTGCGCAACGTCGTAGGGGCACTGGTTGCCGTCGGTGCCGGCAGACACCCCCCGCAGTGGATCGACGCGCTGCTCGCCGCGGCGGATCGGACGCGGGGCGCGGCCACCTTCGACGCGGCAGGGCTCTACTTCACCGGCGCCGACTACCCTGCGGCGCTCGCGCTGCCGCCGACGCGGCGCGCTGTGGCACCATCGGGGGCATGACGCCCGCAGCCGCACGAAGCACGCGCATCAAGATCTGCGGCATGACCCGCGTCGACGACGCGATGGCAGCCGCGCAGGCGGGCGCCGATGCGATCGGGCTCATCTTCTGGGCCGGCACGCCGCGTGTCGTCACCTTCGATGCGGCGCGCGCGATCGTCGCAGCGCTGCCGCCGTTCGTGACGGTAGTCGGGCTCTTTGTCGATCCGACGGCCGGAGAGGTGCGCGCGGCACTCGCAGCCGTGCCGATCGACGTCCTGCAGTTTCACGGCCGTGAGCCGGCGGCGTTCTGCCGTGCGTTCGGGCGCCGCTACGTGAAGGCGATCGCCGTCGCCGACGGCATCGACCTCGGCGAGGCGGCTGCCGCCTGGGACGACGCTGCCGGAGTTCTGTTCGACGCGCATCGGCCGGGCGATCTTCCGGGCGGCACCGGGCATTCCTTCGACCGCGACCGACTTGACGCGAACCTGCGCGCGCGCCTTGCGACGCGGCTGATCGTCTCCGGCGGGCTCGATGCCGGCAATGTGGGTGCCGTCGTGCGCGACCTGGCACCGTGGGGGGTCGACGTCTCGTCGGGCGTCGAGGAGCGCGACGCGAGCGGCGCGCCGCGGCGAGGACTCAAGGATCCGGCGCGCGTTGTAGAGTTCGTGCAGGCAGTGCGCGACGCCGACGCGCGCCTTGCGGCGGATCGGTGAGCCGGGGTTATCGGCAGCCGGAGTCCGCCGCGACGAAGACCTCGGCGGTGATGCCTTCGTCGGCGCGACCCGGGTGGAGTGCCACCAGCTCGTCATTTGCTAGAATCCGCGTCGCCACTCGACGACAGGGGCAGGAGGCTGCGGCCCGTTGATCGCACGACGAGTGCGCCATCACGATGGCCGAGGCACCAAGCATTCCTCCACTCATCCCCGACCTTCCCGACGCCAGCGGCCATTTCGGCCCTTACGGCGGCGTCTATGTCGCCGAGACGTTGATCGCCGCGCTCGACGAGCTGAAGGCACGCTACGAACGCTGTCGCGACGATCCCGCATTCGTCGCCGAATTCGAGCACGAGCTCGCACATTACGTCGGCAGGCCGTCTCCGGTGTACCACGCCGAGCGCTGGTCGCGCGAGCTCGGCGGCGCGCAAATCTACCTGAAGCGCGAGGACCTCAATCACACCGGCGCGCACAAGATCAACAATTGCATCGGGCAGGCGCTGGTCGCGCGCAGCATGGGCAAGCACCGCGTCATCGCCGAAACCGGCGCCGGGCAGCACGGCGTCGCGACGGCAACGGTCGCCGCGCGCTTCGGCATGGAATGCGTCGTGTACATGGGTTCGGAAGACATCCGCCGGCAGGCGCAGAACGTCTACCGGATGGGCCTGCTCGGCGCCACGGTGGTGCCGGTCGAGTCGGGTTCGAAGACACTGAAGGACGCGCTGAACGAGGCGATGCGCGACTGGGTCACCAACGTCGACACCACGTTCTACATCATCGGCACCGTTGCCGGGCCGCATCCGTATCCGATGATGGTGCGTGATTTCCAGAGCGTCATCGGCCGCGAGTGCCTGACGCAGATGCCCGAGCTCGCCGGGCGCCAGCCCGACGTCGTCATCGCCTGCGTTGGCGGCGGCAGCAATGCGATGGGCATCTTCCATTCGTATCTCGGGCAGCACGACGTCGAACTCGTCGGCGTCGAGGCCGCAGGCGCAGGGCTCGCGACCGGCCATCACGCGGCCTCGCTTTGTGCGGGTCGCCCCGGCATCCTGCACGGCAACCGCACCTACCTGCTGCAGGACGCCAACGGCCAGATCATCGAGACGCACTCGATATCGGCCGGCCTCGACTACCCCGGCGTCGGGCCCGAGCACGCCTGGCTCAAGGACAGCGGCCGCGCGCATTATGTCGCCGTCACCGACGACGAGGCGCTCGCCGCATTTCACGCATGCTGCCGTATCGAGGGGATCATTCCCGCCCTCGAGAGCGCACACGCGCTCGCCTATGCGACCCGGATCGCGCCGACGCTTGCGCGCGACCGGATCCTTCTCGTCAACCTGTCCGGGCGCGGCGACAAGGACATGGCTACGGTGGCCGAACGCTCGGCGGTGCGCCACTGATGCGGCCCGGGCGCGGCACCGCCGGTAGCAAGGCGCGATGAACCGGATCGACGCGGCATTCGCTCGCCAGCGCGCCGCCGGGCGGACGGTGCTGGTTCCCTATGTCACCGCGGGCGACCCTTCGATCGCCGCGACATCGGATATCATCGACTCGATGGTGCGCGCGGGCGCCGACGTGATCGAGCTCGGCGTGCCGTTCTCGGATCCGATGGCCGATGGACCGGTCATCCAGCGCGCTGCCGAGCGCGCGCTCGCCAACGGTGTGAACCTTCGCGACGTGCTGGCGCTCGTCGCCGACGTCCGTCGGCGCCACCCGTCGATGCCGCTGGTCCTGATGGGTTATGCCAATCCGATCGAGGCAATGGGTGAAGCCGAATTCGCCGAGGCAGCCGAACGTGCAGGTGTCGACGGCGTCATCGTCGTCGACGACCCGCCCGAGGAGGCCGGCGACCTCACCGCGCTCCTGCAGCGGCACGGCATCGCGACGATCTTCCTTGTTGCGCCGACGACGCCGCCCGAGCGGATGCAGAGGATCGCGAAGCTCGCCGCCGGCTACGTCTATTATGTGTCGCTGAAGGGCGTGACCGGCGCCGGGCATCTCGACACGGCCGACGTCGCGACGCACCTCGCGGAGATCCGGCGGCACATCGCACTTCCGGTCGGCGTCGGCTTCGGCATTCGTGACGCCGCGAGCGCGCAGGCGATCGCCCGCCACGCCGACGCTGTGGTCATCGGCAGTCGCATCATTGCCGAAATCGAGGGCGGCGACGCCCGCGATGCGGCGGTGCGCGCAGGCGCGTGGCTTTCGTCGATCCGCCGCGCGCTCGACACGATGGCAGGCGTCGAGCCAACCTGCGCAACCACCCCCGTGCACTGATGCGGGCAGTCGGGGAGGACGCGAAATGAGCTGGTTGCAGAAGCTGCTTCCGCCGCGCATCAAGAGCAGTCCGGGAGCGCGCAAGACCCCGATGCCCGAAGGGCTGTGGGTCAAGTGCCCCGCGTGCGAGGCGACGCTCTATCGCACCGATCTCGAGAAGAACCTGTTCGTCTGCCCGAAGTGCAGCTTTCACGAGCGCATGTCGGCGCGCGACCGCATCGATCAGCTTCTCGATCCCGAGGGCCGGTTCGAGATCGGCTCGGAGGTCGTGCCGGTCGACACGCTGAAGTTCAAGGACCAGAAGAAATATCCGGAGCGGCTCGAGGCCGCGCTCGAGGAGACTGGCGAGACCGACGCGCTGGTCGTGATGCAGGGGAGCGTGCGCGCGGTCCCGCTCGTGCTGGCGGCGTTCGAGTTCGAGTTCATGGGCGGGTCGATGGGCTCGGTCGTCGGCGAGCGCTTCGTGCGCGGCGTGCGCGTCGCCTACGAGAGCCACGTTCCATTCGTCTGCGTGTCGGCGTCGGGCGGCGCCCGCATGCAGGAGGGCGTCAACTCGCTGATGCAGATGGCGAAGACGACCGCCGTGCTGCAGGAACTCGCGCGTGCACGGCTGCCGTTCGTGTCGATCCTCACCGATCCGACGATGGGCGGCGTCTCCGCGTCGTTCGCCTTCGTGGCCGACGTCGTGCTCGCCGAGCCCGGCGCGCTGATCGGCTTCGCTGGGCCGCGCGTGATCGAACAGACGGTGCGCGAGAAGCTTCCCGACGGCTTCCAGCGCGCCGAGTTCCTGCTCGAGAAGGGGGCACTCGACATGATCGTCGATCGCCGGCAGCTTCGCGACGAGCTCGCGCGCCTCACCGCCCTGTTGATGCGCGAACCGGCCCCAGCGGGTTGAGCGAGCCGTCGACGCTGGGCGCGTGGCTCGCGCGCCTGGAGACGCTGCATCCGAAGCCGATCGCGATGGGCCTCGAGCGCGTGGCCGAGGTGGCCGCGCGTCTCGGCGTCGCGATCGCCTGCCCGGTGATCACCGTCGCGGGGACCAACGGCAAGGGGTCGACCTGCGCGATGCTGGAATCGATCGCGCGCAGGGCAGGCTATCGCACCGGACTCTACACGTCGCCGCATCTCGTCCGCTTCAACGAGCGGATCAGGGTCGCGGGCGCGGAGGTCGACGATGCGACGCTCATCGCTGCATTCGGTGAGGTCGACGCCGCGAGGTCACGCGCTCCGGGGCTGGTGCCGCTGACGTACTTCGAGTTCAGCACCGTCGCGGCGCTGTCGATCTTCGCCGCGGCGCGCCTCGACGCTCTGGTGCTAGAAGTCGGGCTCGGCGGGCGTCTCGACGCGGTCAACATCGTCGACGCAGACGTCGCCGTGATCACCGCGATCGACATCGACCACGTCGAGTACCTCGGCGACACACGCGAGGCGATCGGCGCCGAGAAGGCGGGCATCATGCGGGCCGGGCGCGTCGCCGTCTGCGGGGACGAGGACCCGCCGCGGACACTCGTCCGCTACGCACAGGACATCGGCGCGCCGCTGTGGCGGATTGGCCATGAATACCGCTACCGCGCCGAGGGTCTGCAGTGGCGCTACGAAGGACCCGGCGGTGCGCGCTACGGATTGCCGCATCCGGCGCTGCGCGGGCGCTATCAGCTCGCCAATGCAGCGACGGCGCTGGCGGCGCTCGATGCGCTCGCCGCGCGGCTGCCGATGTCGGGCGGTGCGCTTCGCGACGGGCTGGTCGGTGTCGAGCTCGCCGGTCGCTTCCAGGTCCTTCCAGGGCGCCCGGCCACTGTGCTCGACGTCGCGCACAACCCGCAGGCGGCGCGGGCACTCGCGGCGACGCTCGAGGCAATGGGGCGCTTCCCGCGCAGCTTCGCCGTGTTCGGCATGCTCGCCGACAAGGACGTCGACGGCGTCATCGCTGCGCTCGCACCGCGAATCGGCGTCTGGCACGTCGCAACCCTGCCGGGCCCGCGCGGAGCGACGGGCGCGCACCTCGCCCTGCGCCTCGTCGCTGCCGGCGTTGCTCCGAATAATGTTTGCGTCTTCGGCGACATCGGCGAGGCGTGGCGCGCGGCGGCCGGGGCCGCGAACGAGGCTGATAGAATCGCGGCCTTCGGTTCGTTCCTCACGGTCGCCGCGGTGCTTGCGGCGATCCGCGAGCGAGACCTCCGCGCAGCCTGAGCCATCGGATGGCCGATCCCGCAGATCAGAATCTCGACGAGTTACGCCGCCGCGCGAGGCGCCGCCTCGTCGGTGCCGTCGTGCTGGCGCTCGTCGTGGCCGTCGTCGTGCCGATGCTGCTCGAGCGCGAGCCGAAACCGCTCGGCAACGACGTCTCGGTGCAGATTCCTCCGGTCGACAGCGGCAAGTTTGTCAACCGGCTCTCCGAAGCGCCGGCGTCGGGGGCGGCGGTGGGCGGCGGGCAGGGCACCGCGGGGACGACCGCGCCGTCACCGACTGGCGCCTCCACGAGCGGACCGGCGGCCGGCGCAGCGAAGACCGGCGCGGCCCCGTCGAGCGCGGCCGTCGCGGGCGGCGGCGCGGGCACACCCGCAGCGGCTGGCGCCGCGCCCGCCGCACCGGCGCCTGCGCCGGAACCTGCTCCCGCTGCGCCGCGGTCTGCGGCGGAACACGCGCCCGCCGCAGCGGTGTCTGCGGCGGAGCACGCACCCGGCGCTGCGGCCACCGCGCAAGCGCGCACGCACGGAACCTGGGCGGTGCAGCTGGCCGCGTTCTCCGACGACAAGGGTGCGAACTCGCTTGCGCGGCGGCTGAAACGCGACGGGTATACGGCGTACACCGAGGCACTGAAGACCAGCAAGGGGACGCTTTGGCGCGTGCGCGTCGGACCTTACGCGACCCGCGACGATGCCGCGGCAGCTCGCGATCGCCTGAAGCGCGAGGGCCACAGCGGCATCGTCGCAGCGTCGGATTGATCCGGCGCGATAGGCCGGCGACACGCGCGCGCGGCACGCGATGACTGCGCTCGACTGGATCGTCATCGCCGTCGTCGGACTGTCGACGCTGTTCGCGTTCCATCGCGGGGTCGTGCGCGAAGTGCTTGCGCTGGTCGCCTGGGTGGTCGGCCTCGTCGCCGCGTTGACGCTCTCGCCGGCGCTCGCTGGCGCGCTACCCGATCTGCCCGCGCACCCGGCCGTCCGCTATCTGATCGCCTTCGCGGCAATCCTGATCGGCGCGCTCCTCCTCGGCGCGCTGATCGCGTGGCCGATCTCACGTGCAATCCGCGCGCTCGGCCTCGCGTTCGTCGACCGCTTTCTCGGCGGCGTGTTCGGGCTCGTGCGCGGAGTGGTCGTCGTGCTGGCGTTCGCACTGATCGCCGGGCTCACGCCATTGCCGCGGAGCGCGTGGTGGCAGAATTCGATGCTGGCGGCGCCGATCGTGGCCGGCATCGACGCGCTCGAGCCGTACCTGCCGCGCGAGCTCGCCGACCGTCTCGACTATTCGCGTGGCGGCGAGCGCATGCCGCGGTCGCCACGCGGCCAGCAGGTATAGGATCGACACCCTCACCAGGCAATTAACTCATGTGCGGCATCGTCGGCGCGGTGGCCACCGGGCCCGTAAACCAGCTCCTCTATGACGGGCTGCTGCTGCTGCAGCACCGCGGCCAGGACGCGGCCGGCATTGTCACCAGCGAAGGTTCGGCCTTTCACACGTGGAAGGGCCCCGGGCTCGTCCGCGACGTCTTCCGCACACGCAACATGCGCGAGCTCGTCGGGTCGACCGGCATCGCCCACTGCCGCTACCCGACGGCGGGATCCGCGTGGTCGGACCAGGAATCGCAACCCTTCTACGTCAACTCGCCGTTCGGTGTGACGCTCGGCCACAACGGCAATCTCACCAACAGCGAGGCGCTGAAGCGCGAGCTGTGGGAGCTCGACTTCCGTCACGTCAACACGAACTCGGATAGCGAGGTGTTGCTGAACGTGCTGGCGCTCGAGCTCGAGCGTGCGGCTCGGCACCACCGCCTCGACGCCGACACGATCTTCCGTGCGGTCGAAGGCGTGCATCGTCGCTGCCGCGGCGCCTACGCGGTCGTTGCGATGATCGCCGGCTACGGCATGCTCGCGTTTCGTGATCCGTTCGGCATCCGGCCGCTCATCATCGGCGTCGCCAGGACGAAGGGCCGCAGTGAATACCTGGTAGCGTCGGAGTCGGTCGCGCTCCTTCCGCTCGGCTACTCGGTGCTGCGCGACGTCGCTCCGGGCGAGGCGATCTTCGTCGACCTCGAAGGCAACTTCCACGCGCGCCAGTGCGCGCAGCACCCGTCGCTCAATCCCTGCCTGTTCGAGTACGTCTATCTGGCACGCCCCGATTCGGTGATCGACGGTACCTCGGTGTACGAGGCGCGACTGCGCATGGGTGGCGCACTTGCCGAGCAGGTCCGCGCGAATCCCGAGGCGCGCGACATCGACGTCGTGATCCCCATACCGGACTCGAGCCGGCCTTCGGCGCTCGAGCTCGCCAACACGCTGGGGCTCACCTACCGCGAGGGCTTCGTCAAGAACCGCTACATCGGCCGCACGTTCATCATGCCGGGCCGGGAGATGCGCAAGAAGAGCGTACGCCAGAAGCTGAACGCGATCGGCATGGAATTCAAGGACAAGGTCGTGCTGCTCGTCGATGATTCGATCGTGCGCGGAACCACCTCGCGCGAGATCGTGCAGATGGCGCGCGACGCGGGCGCGCGCAAAGTCTACTTCGCGTCGGCGAGCCCTCCGGTCCGCTACCCGAACGTGTACGGGATCGATATGCCGAACCAGCGCGAGCTGGTCGCGACCGGCCGCAGCGAAGCCGAAATCGCGACCGAGATCGGGGCCGACCTCCTCATCTACCAGAAGCTCGACGCGCTGACGGAAGCGGTGCGACGCTGCAACCCGGCGCTG
>JAICXH010000056.1 GCA_025981645.1 Burkholderiales bacterium | reverse complement strand
GCCTGCCCGGCAAACGCGATCTGCGTCACCAAAAGCAGGATGACTGCCAATGGCAGACGGCAACGACGCGAGCGTAGGCAGGCGATCACCCGAAGACCGATGTGAACGATAGAAAGGAGAAACGTGCCATGCTCATTCTAACGGATATTCCGGTCGAGGCCGCCGCCAGGCGCCGCACGGCGCGCGATGACGTGGTGAACGGTCCGTTCCTGCCAGGAGCTTCGCGTCCGTCGCCTTGAAGCCCACCGTCGTCGCTGGCCACGCGATGGTCTTGATCGGTCTGCGCTCAAGGGTGATTACGCCGGCGGCGGGATCGACGGTCTTGGCGACGCCCAATGCCTGACGCTTCCCATCGGCGGTACTTGTAGTCGTGGCACTGCCTTTCATCCTTCCATGTCCGCCCGATTCGCCCCGCTCTCAACGACGGCAGGCAAGGCATCGCAACGAACAGAGACAGAGTCGCAACGCGGATCGTGGCGGCACGGCCGGTTGCTATGATGATTCATGTCATGCGAGTGCGGGAACGCGCCGACCCAATCCGCGCCCGAACGTTCAACGATTCGGGTGGCATTGACGCTGAACGTCGCCATGTTCGTCATCGGCGTCGTGGTCGGCTATCTGGCCGATTCGACTGGCGTGATCGCGGACGCACTGGATATGGGTACCGACGCCGTCGCCTACGCGCTCGCGCTCTTGGCCATTACCAGAGGGGATGCATTCAAGCGGAACGCCGCGCGTTGGACTGGCGTGGTTTTGATTGTGCTCGGGGGCGGTATCGCAATCGAAACACTCCGTCGAGCATTCGTTGGCAGCGAGCCGGTCGGCATCGCGATGATGGCTTACTCGATCGTATCGTTCGCCGTAAATCTGTACGTACTAATGCGGCTCGCCAGGTATCGGAAGGGCGAGGTGCATCTGCGGGCGAGCTACATCTGCACCCGGGCTGACGTAATCGCTAACGTCGCCGTGTTCCTATCCGGCGCAGTCGTTGCAGCGACTCGGTTCGCGTTCGCAGATCTGATCGTTGGCTTTGCCATCGGTATCTACGTACTCAAGGAAGCGCTGGAAATCATGCGCGACGCGAACGCGGTCGGCGAATCAGCCGAAACGGTCTAGAGCGAGCTAAATGCCACCGAGGCGCCCCCGTGATCCTCGCTGATTCCGTGGTGCACTGACCCCCCCGCACGCTTGCCACCTGCGGCGAAATTCGAATGTTCCGGAGTTCAAGAGCGTTGTCACCGCGTGCGCCCAATGTCGCTGCGCAGGCGCGTTGCGTAGGTGGTGTCAACGTTCACGTTAGGCGCAGGCACACTGTGACGCGCGTAACTCTTTGATTTTGGTCGGGGCGAGAAGATTCGAACTTCCGACCCCCTGCACCCCATGCAGGTGCGCTACCAGGCTGCGCTACGCCCCGACCGAGCGACGATTATAACGCCGGGTTTCAACTCGGCGACGAACAGTCGGACGACGAGCAACCGCCCGACGATCAGCCCGACGGCAGTTCGCCGAGGATCTCGCGAATGGCCTCGAGCTCGCGGCGGAGTTCGCCGGGGTCGAGCGCCTCGACGTGCGACTCGCCTGCGCCAGCCGCGTCGTCGGGTTGACGAACGCGCCCGGCGCCGGGCGCCGGCGCGAGTGCAGTCGAACCACGCGCGGCGCGCGCGGCGGCGCGCGGGGTCGCGCTCTCCTCGTCGTCGAGGCGATGGCGTGCACCGTTGATGGTGAATCCCTGCTCGTAGAGGAGATCGCGGATGCGCCGGATCAGCAGCACCTCGTGGTGCTGGTAGTAGCGCCGGTTGCCGCGGCGCTTGACCGGCTTCAACTGCGCGAATTCCTGCTCCCAGTAGCGCAGCACGTGTGGCTTCACCGCGCAGAGCTCGCTCACCTCGCCGATCGTGAAGTAGCGCTTGGCGGGGATCGGCGGCAGCAGCGGCTTAGCTCGATGCGTCTCGGGCATGACTCGCGGCCTCGACCATCGCCTTCAGCTTCTGGCTCGCGTGAAAGGTCACGACGCGGCGCGCGGTGATCGGAATCTCCTCACCCGTCTTGGGGTTGCGGCCGGGGCGCTGCGGCTTGATGCGAAGCTGGAAATTGCCGAAGCCGGAAAGCTTGACGCTGCGCCCCTCCTCGAGGGCGGTCCTGATCTCTTCGAAGAAGCGCTCGACCATGTCCTTGGCCTCGCGCTTGTTGAGGCCGAGTTGCTCGAAGAGGAGGTCGGCGAGTTCGGCTTTGGTCAGCGTCATGGGGACCCACTTATCGCAGCGTGGCGCCGAATCGTTCCTTCAGAGTGGCGACGAGCCCGGCGACGACCCGCTCACTGTCGGCGTCGGTTAAAGTACGTTGAGTATCACGCATAAGCACCAGAATCGCAACGCTTTTCCGACCGGGACCGATTTCCGGCCCGAAGTAGACGTCAAAGACTTCGACCGACTCGACCTCCACTGGCGCGGTCTCTTGCAACGCATCAAGTATGTGACGTACAGCAATGTTTCCATTGCATATGATCGCGATGTCTCGGCGAACTGAAGGCATCCGCGGCACGGCGCGGCCCACCGGAACGGGGATCGCCTGGATCGCTGCGGCGTCGAGCTCGAAGACCACCGGCGCGCTCGGCAGATCGAGCGGCTGCAGGAGGCGCGGGTGGAGCTCGCCGAGCCAACCCACTGCGACCCCGCCGATGAGCAGCTCGGCGCTGCGCCCCGGGTGGAGCCACGGTTGCGGGCACGCGCGCGTCGTGACCGCGAGTGGTGCCGCGACCGCCGCGATGTCGCCCATGACGTCGTGAAAGTCGACGCGTCGCGCCTTCGTACCCCACTGCTCGGGGACGGCCGACCCGAACGCGAGGCCGCCGATCCTCGGCGGCTGCGCGAGCCCGTCGCGCAGGAACACGCGCCCGACCTCGAAGATCCGCGCGAAGGCGATCCTTCGCCGCAGGTTCGTCTGCAGCGTGCCGATGAGGCCGGGCAGGAGAGTCGTGCGCATCACGTCGAATTGCGCGGCGATCGGATTCAGCACCGCGATTGGATGCGCATCGGGATCGAGCAGGCGCTCGGCCTCGGCGGCGACGAAGCCGAACGTGACGGTCTCCTGCCAGCCGCGCGCAGCGAAGCGGTGGCGGATGGCGTTCGCGCTCCTGTGGTCCTCGGGTGCCGGCAACATGGCGGTCTCGTGTGCACCGAGGCGCGCGGGGATCGCGTCGTAGCCGTGGATGCGCGCGACTTCCTCGACCAGGTCCTCCTCGATCGCGAGGTCGAAGCGGTACGACGGTGGCGTAACCAGGAATTCGTCGCCGTGTCGCGTCGTCCGAAGGTCGAGGCGATCGAAGATTTCGGCGATCGCGTCGGACGAGAGCGGAATGCCGAGGAGCTTCGCCGCGCGTGCGCTGCGCAGGCGGATCGGCGCGCGCGCCGGCAGCGGACCCACGACATCGGAGAGCGGGCCCGCGCGGCCGCCGCAGATCGCGAGGATAAGCTCGGTTGCGCGTTCGACCCCCGCGGGGCCGAGGTCGAAATCGACTCCGCGCTCGAAGCGGTAGCCGGCGTCGCTGACGAAGCCGAGGCGCCGCATCTTGCCCTGGATCACCGCGGGGTTCCAGAACGCGCCTTCGAGGAACACGCGCGTCGTTTCGGCGCCGATCCCCGAGCGCTCGCCGCCCATGATGCCGGCAAGCCCGAGCGGATTCGCGATGTCGCAGACAAGCAGGAGATCGCGGTCGAGCGCGAGCGTCTGGCCATTCAAGAGCAGCAGCGTGTCGCCTTCGCGGGCGAAGCGCACGACGATGTCGCCATCGAGGCGCCGGTCGTCGTAGGCGTGCAGCGGCTGGCCGAGCTCGAGCATCACGTAGTTGGTGATGTCGACGACCGCCGAGATCGAACGGATCCCCGAGCGCTCGAGACGGCGCTTCATCCACAGAGGCGTCGGCGCGGAGGCATCGATCCCTTCGATCACCCGCGATGCGAAGCGCGGGCACGCGTCCTCGTCCTCGATCTTCACGCCGCGAGTCGCGGTGCCTTCGATCGGCGCCGCCGCGACGGCCGGCAGATGCGCGCGAGCACCGGTGATCGCGGCGACCTCGCGCGCGATCCCGGTGAGTGACAGGCAGTCGGGCCGGTTGGGGGTGAGCTTGATTGTGATCATCGCATCGTCGAGCGCGAGCGCTTCGCGAAGGTCGGTGCCGGGGACCAGCGGCTCGTCGCCGGGCACCGCCGCTGTGACTGCGCCCACAACCGCACCTGGTGCTGCACTCGATTCGGCGCTGCCGAGGATGAGAAGCCCCGACGCGTCGTCGCCGAGACCGAGCTCGGCGGCCGAGCAGAGCATGCCCTGCGAGTCGATTCCGCGGACTCGGGTGACGGCGATTGCGACGCCGCCGGGGAGCTTTGCGCCGTCGAGCGCACAGGGGACGAGCTGGCCGCTGGCGACGTTCGGCGCGCCGCAGACGATCGTGCGCCGTCCGGTGTGACCGGCGTCGACGGTGACGACGGAAAGACGGTCAGCGGACGGGTGAGGTGCGACAGCGTCGATCCTCGCGACGACCACTCCGGAAAACGCGGGTGCCGCGCGCTCGACCGCCTCGACTTCGAGCCCCGCCATGGTGAGCGCGTCGCAGAGCTCCGCCGTGTCGAGCGCAGGGTTGACGAGCGTGCGCAGCCAGCGCTCGGAGAATCTCATCGCATCACGCGAACTGCGCGAGGAAGCGCAGGTCGTTCTCGTAGAAGAGGCGCAGATCGTCGACGCCGTAGCGCAGCATCGCGAGCCGGTCGGGGCCCATGCCGAAGGCGAAGCCCTGCCAGCGCTCGGGATCGATGCCGGCCATGCGCAGGACGTTCGGGTGCACCTGCCCGCATCCGGCGATCTCGAGCCAGCCGCCGTCGCCGAAGCGCATGTCGACCTCGGCCGACGGTTCGGTGAACGGGAAGAACGACGGCCGGAAGCGCAGCGTCACATCGTCGCGCTCGAAGAAGTGGCGCAGGAACTCGCGGAACACCCCCTTCAGGTCGGCGAACGAGACGTCGTCGCCGATCCACAGCCCCTCGACCTGGTGGAACATCGGCGAGTGGGTGGCGTCGCTGTCGACGCGATAGACGCGTCCCGGCGCGATGATGCGGATCGGCGGCGTGTGCGTTTCCATCCAGCGCACCTGCACCGGCGACGTGTGCGTGCGCAGCACCATCCCGCCTTCGACGTAGAAGGTGTCGTGCATCGAGCGCGCAGGGTGATTCTCCGGAGTGTTGAGCGCGGTGAAGTTATGGAAGTCGTCCTCGATCTCGGGACCGTCGGCGATCGCGAAGCCGAGCGAGTGGAAGAGCGTCTCGATGCGCTCGATCGTGCGCGTCAGCGGATGCAGGCTCCCGGCCGGCATTCCGCGTCCGGGGAGCGACACGTCGAGCGCCTCGGCGGCAAGTTGTGCCGCGAGCTTCTTCTGCGCGAGTGCCTCGCGGCGGGCAGCGAGCGCTTCCTCGACCTCGGTTTTGGCGGCATTGATCGCTGCGCCGCGCGCTGCCCGCGCGTCGCCTTCGAGCTCGCGCAGGCCCTTCAGCGCGAGCGTCAGCGAACCGCCCTTGCCGAGATAGCGCGCCTTCGCGTTCTCGAGGGCAGGCGGATCGTCGCAGCCGGCGAACTCGGCCTTCGCTGCGGCGACGATGCTATCGAGGTCGTTCATGGGCGGGCCTGAAAAAAAAGGGAGGCGATCGTCGCCTCCCTGTTGCTTGCCGCGGGCGCTCAGGCGAGGGAAGCCTTCGCCTGTTCGGCGATTCTCCCGAACGCCTCCTTGTCGTGCACGGCGAGATCGGCGAGCACCTTGCGGTCGATGTCGATCGACGCCTTCCTCAACCCGTTCATGAACGCGCTGTAGGAGAGGCCGAGCTCGCGCGATGCGGCGTTGATGCGGGCGATCCACAGCACGCGGAACTCGCGCTTCTTCGCGCGCCGGTCGCGATACTGGTACTGCCCGGCCTTCATCACCGCTTCCTTGGCAATGCGATAGACGTTGTTGCGGCGGCCGCGGTAGCCCTTCGCCTGCTCGATGACTTTCTTGTGCCGCGCGCGCGCGGTCACACCACGCTTGACTCTTGGCATCGCGGCTCCTTATGCGTAGGGCAACATCGCCGCGACAGAGGCGGCGTTCGTTGCGTGAACGCTCGCAGCGCCGCGAAGCTGCCGCTTGTTCTTGGTTGATCTCTTGGTCAGGATGTGGCGCTTGAACGCCTGCGAGCGCTTGACCGAGCCGCTTCCGCGCACGCGGAACCGCTTCTTCGCGCCCGACTTCGTCTTCATCTTCGGCATGATGCCGGTTCCTATTTGCTGCCCACGGGGGTGCTCTCGCGCGCCGGGGGCGGTTGAGAGACTTGGGCGCCTTGCGGCTTACCCTCCTCGGGCTTGTCGGGGTGATGCGGCTTGACGACGGCCTTCTTCGGGGCAAGCAGCATCACCATTTGCCGTCCCTCGAGCCTCGGGAACTGCTCCACTACTGCATGCGGGTCGAGGTCCCCCCGGACGCGTTCGAGTAGCCTGATGCCGAACTCCTGGTGGGCCATCTCGCGCCCACGAAAGCGCAGTGTCACTTTCGCCTTGTCCCCCTCGCCGAGGAAGCGCACCAGATTGCGCAACTTGATCCGGTAGTCGCCTTCGTCGGTCCCAGGCCGGAACTTGACTTCCTTGACCTGGATCTGCTTCAGCTTGAGCTTCGCCTCGTGCTGCTTCTTCGCTTCCCGGTACTTGAACTTGCCGAAATCCATGATCCGGCAGACCGGGGGTTTGGCGAGCGGCGCGATCTCGACCAGGTCGAGCTCAGCTGCTGCGGCGCGGGCCAGCGCGTCGGTGAGCGACACGATGCCCAGCTGTTCACCTTCGACACCGACCAGGCGGATCTCGGGAGCGTTGATTTCGCCGTTCAGGCGTTGATGCTGCTTGTCCAGTGCGATTGCGTTATCTCCGTGAGTGACGAAAACGGCCGCGCCACCCGGGGGCGCCGCGGCTGGGCCCGAAAGGCTCAGCCGCGCGCTGCAACCTCCTGTCGGAGGCGCGCGATCAGGGCAGGAACCGCCATCGCGCCCAGATCTTCGCCACTGCGGGTACGCACGGCCACCGTGCGAGCCTCCTGTTCCCGGTCGCCGACGATCAGCTGGTAGGGGAGCTTTTGGAGGCTATGTTCGCGAATTTTATAGGTAATTTTCTCGTTGCGCAAATCGGAGGCGACGCGCAGCCCGGCCGCCTTCAGTTCCTGCTCGACCTCGGCGGCATGACCATGCTGGCGGTCGGTAATGGCCAGGACGACCGCCTGGACCGGGGCGAGCCACAGCGGCATCGCACCAGCGTGGTTCTCGATCAGGATGCCGATGAAGCGCTCGAGCGAGCCGACGATCGCCCGATGCAGCATCACCGGCACCTTGCGCGTGTCGTCGGCAGCGACGTACTCGGCGCCGAGCCTGCCCGGCATCTGGAAGTCGACCTGCATCGTTCCACACTGCCACGAGCGGCCGAGCGAATCCTTCAGGTGGTACTCGATCTTCGGGCCGTAGAACGCACCTTCGCCGGGGAGCTCGGTCCATTCGACGCCGCAGGCCCCGAGCGCGTCGCGCAGAGCCCTCTCGGCGCGGTCCCACGAGGCGTCGTCGCCGAGGCGAGGCGTCGGGCGCAGCGCGAGCTTGATCGCAACGTCGGCAAAGCCGAAGTCACGGTACACGGCAAGTGCTACGCGGTTGAACGCGGTCACCTCGCTCTCGATCTGCGCCTCGGTGCAGAAGATGTGGCCGTCGTCCTGCGTGAAGCCGCGCACGCGCATGATCCCGTGCAGCGCCCCCGACGGCTCATTCCTGTGGCACGCGCCGAACTCGCCGTAGCGTAGCGGCAGGTCGCGGTAGCTCCGCAGGCTCGCGTTGAAGATCTGCACGTGCCCGGGACAGTTCATCGGTTTGATTGCGAAGTCGTGCTTCTCCGACTCGGTCGTGAACATGTTGTCCTTGAAGTTCTCCCAGTGCCCCGACTTCTCCCACAGCGACCGCTCGAGGATCTGCGGCGCGCGCACCTCTTGGTAGCCGTGGTCCTGATAGACGCGGCGCATGTACTGCTCGACCACCTGCCAGATCGCCCAGCCCTTCGGGTGCCAGAACACGAGCCCCGGCGCTTCGTCCTGCAGGTGGAAGAGATCGAGCGCGCGGCCGAGCTTGCGGTGGTCGCGCTTCTCGGCTTCCTCGATCCGGTGGAGATAGGCGTCGAGGTCTTCCTGCCGCGTCCACGCGGTGCCGTAGATCCGCTGCAGCATCTCGTTCTTCGAGTCGCCGCGCCAGTACGCACCGGCCACCTTCATCAGCTTGAACACCTTCAACCGTCCGGTCGACGGCACGTGCGGCCCGCGGCAGAGATCGGTGAAGCTGCCTTCGGCATAGAGCGAGATCGGCTGGTCGGCGGGAATCGACGCGATGATCTCGGCCTTGTAGTGCTCGCCGATCGACTCGAAGTAGCCGACCGCCTCGTCGCGCGGCATCAGCCGGCGGACGACCGGGGCGTCCTTCTTCGCGAGCTCGCGCATCCGCGCCTCGATCGCAGCGAGATCCTCGGGCGTGAACGGCCGCTTGTACGAAAAATCGTAGTAGAAGCCGTCCTCGATCACCGGGCCGATCGTGACCTGCGCGTCCGGGAACAGCTCCTTCACTGCCCACGCGAGCAGGTGCGCCGTCGAGTGACGGATGATGTCGAGCCCGTCGGCGTCGCGTTCGGTGACGATGGCGACGTCGGCGTCGCTTGCGACGAGGTGCGAGGTGTCGACGAGCTTGCCGTCGACGCGGCCGGCGAGGGCGGCCTTCGCGAGACCGGGGCCGATCGATGCGGCGATGTCGGCGACGGTGACTGGCGCGTCGAACGGCTTGACGGAACCGTCGGGAAGTCGGATGTCGGGCATGGTTCGTCTGCTCCTGAAACGAAAAGTGCGGCAGCGCCGCACTCTCATCGATTGCGCGGACCGTTGTCGGTCCACGCGCGAGCGACGCCGCCCCGGGTGCTAGGTCGAGCCTCCACGCGTTCGCGGTGTCATAACCATGCCTTTCGGTCCCGGCTCGTTGACGGGCGCCGGCTCGCCGGGTGCTTTGCCGATGTCTCGAACCCGATGGCGCCGATTATAGCGGAACGCCGAGCGCGCGCCTCACCCACGCGCCGACGGCGAGCAGGAGCGGATCGGCGTGCCGATCGGCGACGAGCTGCACGGCGATCGGCAGGGCGCCCGCGAGTCGTGGCACCGGCAGCGCAAGGGTCGGCGTTCCGAGCGCGGTCCACATCCGGCTCATGACGGGGTCGCCGGTGCCGCCTTCGAGCGGGGGCGCTTCGCCGCGCGTCGCGGGAGTGATCAGCGCGACACAGCCTCGCATCGCGTCGGTCAGCATGCGCGCCGCCTCGGCGACCTGTCGCTGTGCGGCGAGATACGCAGCGCGGTCGATGCGCATGCCCGCGTCGCAGATCGCGCGAAACGACGCGGAGAGGCCGTCGCGCCGTCGCGTCGCCTCGAACACGTAGTTGCGCGCGGTCTCGTAGCTCATGATCGTCTGCTGGGCCTGTGTCAGCGCGGCGAACGGCGCGGGGAGCTCGATTTCGTCGACGAGCGCGCCCGCCGCGCGTACGCGCTCGACGGCGACGTCGAATGCGGCGCGTGTCGGAGCTTCGGCGGCGGGCCACATCGGCGTGCGGCAGACGCCGAGCCGCGGCGGGGAGGCCGGCGCGACGAGCGGCTGCGGCTCCTGCCCGAGCACGACGTCGCGCATCAGCGCGATGTCGGCGAGCGATCGGGCGAAGATGCCGAGCGTGTCGAGCGACTGGGCGAGCGGGCGCACACCCGAGAGACTCAGCTCGCCGAACGTCGCCTTGTAGCCGGCGACGCCACAGAACGCCGCCGGGCGCGTGATCGAAGCTGCGGTCTGCGTGCCGAACGCGAGCGGGACCATGCAATCGGCGACCGCCGCCGCAGAGCCGCTCGACGATCCGCCTGGCGTGCGCGCCGGATCGTGCGGATTGCGCGTCTTGCCTGGCTCGAAGCTCGCGAACTCGGTCGTCACCGTCTTGCCGAGCACGATCGCGCCGGCAGCGCGCGCCGCCGCAACGCAGGCGGCGTCCCAGTCCGGACGGCGGCCGCGATAGATGGGCGAGCCGAGTCCGGTCGGCATGTCGAAGGTGTCGAAGAGGTCCTTCACCGCGATCGGCACCCCGAAGAGCGCGCCGGCCGGCGCCGCGCGATCGGCTTCTTGCGCCTGCGAAAGCGCCTGCTCGCGCGCGAGGTGCTGCCACGCTCCGACCTCGCGCTCGCGAAGGTCGACGCGCGCAAGGCACGCACCGACGAGCGTCTCGGAAGTCAGCCTCACATTGCGAATCTGCGCGGCGGCGGTGCAGGCATCGAGTTCGTTCGGCGTCGTCATCAGCGGCTCCCGTTGCTGCGGCTCGCATTGCTGGCGGGCAGCGTGCCCGGGGCGTAGAATCGCCAGCCGCGGCGGCGAGCAGCGTGTCGCATCCGCGCGGCGTCACGTTCGAGGACCGTGACGCCATATTCGAAGATAAGACCAAGGAGGCTCGCGATGCAACGATACCTTTCTTTCGCTTGTGCGCTCGTGCTCGCGTGCGCCACTTTTCTCGCGCCGGGCGCCGACGCGAAAGAGACGGTCAAGATCGTCTTCATCGGCCCGCTGACCGGCGGCAACGCGGCGCTCGGCCTCGGCGGCCGCAATTCGGCCGACCTCGCCGTGCAATTGCATAACGCCGATGCGAAGGCGAAATACACGTTCGACCTCGTCAAGCTCGACGACCAGTGCAAGCCCGACATCGGCGTGCAGGTGGCGACCAAGGCGGGCGCCGACAGCAGCATCATCGCCGGCGTCACACACTATTGCTCGGCCGTTGCGATCGCCACCGTCGACACGTACCACAAGTTCGGCCTGCCCGTGATCGTCTGGGGCGCGGTGCTGCCGGCGATCACCTACGGCAATGACTATCCGGAGATCCACCGAGTCAACGGCACGATGATCAACCAGAACGACGTCAACGCCAAGCTCGTGACGGGCCTCGGCTACAAGACCTGGGTGATCATCCACGACACCACCGACTACGGCAAGGGTCACGACGAGTACTTCACCAAGTACCTGACGCAGGATGGCGGGAAGGTCCTCGCCGACTTCGGCGTCGGGGCCGACCAGCAGGACTTCACGGCGATCCTCACCAAGGTGAAGGAGCTCAACCCTGACGTCGTCTACTTCGGCGGCCTGACGCCGATCGGCGTGCGCGTGCGCAGCCAGATGGACAAGCTCGGCATCAAGTCGCAGTTCGAGGGGACGTCGGGGATCGTGTCGGATTCGTACATCCAGGCGCTCGGCCCGCTCGCCGAAGGCACGATCGCGTTCATCGACGGCGCGCCGATCGAGAAGCTGCCCGGCGGCAAGTTCTTCCTCGAGCAGTACGCCGCGCACAAGTACGCCGAGCCCCCGGAGGCGTACGGCGCCTACGCGTTCGTCGCCGCGAACCTGATCATGGACACGATCGAGAAGGTCGGGCCCAACCGCAAGGCGGTGATCGCCGAGCTGGCGAAGACCAAGGACTATCCGTCGATCGTCGGGCCGGTGACCTTCGACGCGCACGGCCAGAACATTGTGCCGATCGTGACCGCGTACGTCGTGCAGGACGGAAAGTGGGTCGTTTGGCACGACAGCGACTACGCCAAGGGGAAGCGCAAGCTCGCGGGCGGCAAGTGACCCGGGCGCGCCAGACGCGCGCGCACGTCGGCGAGGCGCCGAAGCGGCGGTGATGGACGCCGGCGTCCTCGCGCAGTACGTCTTCAACGGCGTGATGCTCGGCGTCATCTACGCGATGGTCGCCGTGGGCTTCACGCTGTTCTTCGGCGTGCTCGACGTCATCCAGTTCGCGCACGGCGACGTCGTCATGGCCGGTGCGTTCGTCGGCCTCGCGACGTACCTGGCGCTACACGCCCTCGGCATCGCCGCACCCGCAGTCGTCGTGCTCGTCGTCGCGTGCGCCGCGGGGCTCGGCATGGCGCTCCTCGGAGCGATCATCGCGCGCTGGCTCATCCTGCCGTTGCGCGCCGCACCGGCGTTCAACACGCTGCTGGTCACGCTGATGCTGGGCTCGATCCTGCGCGAGCTCGTCCGGCTGTTCTACCCGAACGGGTCGAACCCGCAGCCGTTCCCGCGGCTCTTGCCGTCCGCTTCGGCGAACCTCGGTCACTTCACGCTGCGCCTCGACACGACGCTTCTCATCGTGACCGGCCTCGTCACGATCGTCATCGTCAACCTCGTCGTGCGCAGAACGCGGCTCGGCCTCGCAATTCGTGCGGTCGCGCAGGACAGCGAGACGGCGCGGGTGATGGGCATCGACTTCGAGCGCGTGGTGCTCGTCACATTCGCGATCGGCTCGGCGCTCGCCGGTTTCGCCGGCGTCGTCTACGGCCTCTACTACAACGAGGTGAACTTCGACATCGGCCTGCTGCTCGGTGTCATCGGATTCAGCGCCGCCGTCGTTGGCGGGCTCGGCAGCATCTATGGCGCCATCCTCGGCGGCTTCCTGTTCGCGGCGCTGCAGACGATCGGCTCGGTCGCGCTTCCGGTATCGAGCGCCTACAGCAACGTTTTCGCGTTCGCCGTCGTCATCGTGCTGATGACCTGGAAGCCGACCGGGCTCATCGCCGAGCCGGCGAGCGAGCGCGTATGACGGGTACCGCGGCGTCGCGCGTCGCCGTGCACTCGCAGCGGACGGACCTGGTCGTCGCGGCCGTGGCGGTGGCGGCGATCGGCGCGTGGTTGTGGGCGTTCCTCGCGACCGACCGCGTGGGAGTCCTCGCCACGCTGCTCGCGGTCGCCGCCGTCGCGTTCGTCCTTGCGCAGCGCCTGGCACCGCGCTATCGCCGGGCACTCACCGCGCGTCCGCGGGCCGCGACGTCGCTTGTCGTACTCGCAGTCTGCGCGGTAGCCGTCGCGCTTCGCGACCAGCCGTACCCGCTGCTGATGCTGTGTACGGTGCTGCTCTTCGTCGTCGCCTGCGTCGGCCTCGACATCCAGATCGGGCATTGCGGCATCGTCAATTTTGCCGGTGCGGCGTTCTTCGGCACCGGCGCCTACACGGCGGCCGTGCTGGCAGCACGCGGCGTGCCGCACATCGCGGTGATCGCTGCCGGAGGCGTGGTCGCCGCGCTGGTCGGGTCGCTCCTGATCCTGCCGGTGCTTCGCACGCGCGGCTACTACGCCGCGCTCGTCACGATCGCCTTCGGCATCCTCTTCAGCACCTTCCTCGAAGTGAACGACGCCCTCGGCGGGCCTCAGGGCCTGAAGCTTCACGGCATCGATCTGTTCGGCTGGAAGTTCAACCGCGACGTCACACTCGGCGGAACGACGGCGTCGTTCTACGTGAATTACTTCGTGCTGTCGCTGGCACTCGCCGTCGCCGCATTCGTGTTCGCGAGGCGCGTCGAGCGCTCGTGGCTCGGCCTCGCGTTCGACGCGGTGCGGCTGGACGAGATCGCGGCGGCGACGTTCGGCATCGGCGTCGCGCGCGCGAAGATCGTCGCGTTCACCCTCGGCAACCTCCTCTGCGGCATCGCCGGTGCGGTCTACGCAATGATGCAGGGCTTCATCGCGCCCAACAACTTCACCTTCGGCGAGTCGCTGATTCTCGTGTCGATCGTGATCCTGGGCGGCATCGGCAATCCACTCGGCATCCTGCCGGCGGCACTCATCATCGTGGTCGTTCCGCAGAAGCTCCAGTTCATCCAGGAATACCGCTTCCTGCTCTACGGCGTGCTCGTCGTCCTGATCCTGCTCTTCCGGCCCGAAGGACTGCTGCCGCGCCGGATTCGCGAGTACTTCCCGGGGAGCGGGGCGTGACGGCCGCCGGCGAGACCGCGAACGGGCCCACGCGCGACACCGCGGCCGCGCCGCTTCTCGCCTGCGCCGAGCTCACGATGCGTTTCGGCGGCCTCGTCGCGCTCGACGCGCTCGACCTCCACGTCGCGCGCGGCGAGATCCTCGGGTTGATCGGACCGAACGGCTCGGGCAAGACCACGTTCTTCAACGTGCTGACCGGCCTCTACCGGGCGAGCGGCGGGCGGATCGCATTCGCCGGGCGCGACATCACCGGGCTGGCGCCGCAGGCGGTCTACCGCGCAGGCATCGCGCGTACGTTCCAGCGGTCGCGACTGTGCCTGCCGCTCACCGTGTTCGACAACGTCATGATCGGCAACCACCTGCGTCTTTCGCGCGGCACGGGATTCAACGTGTTCCGGCGCCGTGCGTTGCGGCGGCAGTACGAGGAGTCGGTCGAGGCCGCGCGCGCACTCGTGGTGACCTTCAATCCCCAGCTCGCTGCACGGCTCTTCGATGCCGCCGGAGCGCTCGACATGATCGACCGGCGCCGGGTCGAGATCTGCCGGGCGCTTGTCAACGCCCCGCGGCTGCTGCTGCTCGACGAGCCGTCGGCGGGGATGACGCGAGGCGAGACCCGCGAGCTGATGGACGACATCCTGCAGGTTCGCGCTGCGCGGCCGGCGCTGACGATCGTCATCATCGAGCACGAGATGAACGTGATCGAGCGGATGACGCAGCGCTGCGTCGTGCTGAACTACGGCAGGAAGATCGCCGAGGGACCGTTTCGCGCCGTGGCGGCGGAGCGGGGCGTGCAGGAGGCGTACCTCGGGCAGGCGGTGGCATGACCGAAGCGGCCCGCGCGCTCGAGGTCGAGCACCTCTTCGCCGGCTACGATCGTGCCGACGTTCTGGTCGACGTGAGCATCACTGCGCGGGCTGGCGAGATCACGTGCATCCTCGGCTCGAACGGCTCGGGTAAGACCACGCTCGTCCGCTCGATCCTCGGCCTTACGCCGCCGCGGCGGGGTCGCATTGTCTTCGACGGCGCCGACATCACCGGGCTGCCAACGCACCGCGTGATCGCGCTCGGCATCGCCTGCATTCCCGAAGGCCGCAAGGTGTTTCCGAAGCTCACGATCGAGGAAAACCTGCGCCTCGGCGCATACCGCGAGACCGACGAGGCGACGATTCGAAAGCGGCTGGGCGAGGTGCACAGCATCTTCCCGAAGCTCGAGGAGCGCCGGACCCAGCTCGCCGGAACGATGTCCGGCGGCGAGCAGGCGATGCTCTCGATCGGTCGCGGCCTGATGAGCGGCCCGCGCATGCTCCTGATCGACGAGCCTTCGCTTGGTCTCTCGCCGCTGTTCGTCCGGCAGAATTTCGAGGTGATCCGGCGCGTCAACGAGCAGGGCGTGACGGTGTTGCTGGTGGAGCAGAATGCTCACCAGACGCTGGCGATCGCGCACCGCGGTTACGTTCTGTCGAAGGGGCGCGTAGTCGCCGAAGGCAGCGCAGCGGCGCTGCGTGACAACGAGGAAGTGCGCCGCGCCTACTTCGGCTGAAGCGCCGCCGCGGCGACGCCCGGGCATTGCGGAGATGAACATGAGTGCTGAACGCGACGCGGTCGAGCTCACCAAGGCGCTGCTCCGCTTCGACACGATCAACCCGACGGGCGACGAGACGGGCTGCGCGCGCTACCTGGGCGACCTGCTCGTTGACGCGGGCTTTCGCGTCTCGTATCACCCCTATGGCGAGCGGCGCACGTGCGTCGTCGCCGGGCTCGGTGGCAGCACCGGCAGGCGTCCGCTCTGCATTACCGGCCATATCGACACCGTCCCGCTCGGCGCGGCACATTGGCGGAGGGATCCCTTCGACGGCGAGAGCGACGGCGGGCGCCTCTTCGGGCGCGGGTCGAGCGACATGAAGAGCGGGGTCGCGGCCTTCGTCGTCGCGGCGATCGCGTGCGCCAACCAGCTTGCCGGCACCGCGGGCGTCGAGCTCGTGATCACCGGAGGGGAGGAGAGCGGCTGCGAGGGCGCGTTGCACCTCGCGCGCACGCACGCACTCGGGCACGCCGCGGCGCTTCTCGTCGCCGAGCCGACGGCGAACTATCCGCTCGTCGCCCACAAGGGCGCATTCTGGCTCGAGGCGCGCACGCACGGCGTGACCGCGCACGGCTCGATGCCCGAGCGCGGCGACAACGCCGTGTTCAAGGCCGCGCGCGCCGCGCTGGCGCTCGAGCACTTCGACTTCGGCATCCCGGCGCATCCGCTGCTCGGACATCCGACGCTCAACGTCGGCACGCTTCACGGCGGCCTCAACATCAACTCGGTGCCCGACTTCGCGCGCGTTGGCATCGACATCCGCACGATTCCCGGGCAGGATCACGCTGCGCTGCGCGAACGGCTGCACCGGCATCTCGGCGACGGCGTCGAGCTCGAGACGATGCTCGACGTCACGAGCGTCCACACCGACGCGGGCGACCCGTGGGTCGCCGAGGTGTTCGACGTGATGGCGCCGATCCTCGGCGAAACGCCTAAACCGCGCGCGGCGACGTACTTCACCGACGCCGCGGCGCTGCGACCGGCTTACGGCGATCCGCCGACCGTGGTCCTCGGCCCCGGCGAGCCGAAGATGGCGCACCAGACCGACGAATACTGCGTCACCGAGCGCATCCGCGAGGCGGTAAGCGCGTACGAGAAGATCATTCGCCGCTGGTGCGACCTGTAGCCGGACGATGGTTGGTAGGCGCGATTGGACTCGAACCAACGACCCCCACCATGTCAAGGTGGTGCTCTAACCAGCTGAGCTACGCGCCTGCAAAGAACTGCGGATTGTAGCCGAGGATTGCGAGCGGAACAACGCTTCGCCGGCGGGTCGGCGCCATGCGGCATCGGGTCGGGACCGATGGGATACGCGCGGGATACGCGCGGACACGCGCACAGGCGCGCGCGCGGATGCCGGTTGCCGTCGGTGCGCCGCTGTGAAACACTTCCCTCGATAACGAGGCCCGATCGGGCCCGGCGAACGAAGGAGGAAGTCATGCGCACAGTCAATCTGTCGTGCGCCGTGCTGGCCGTTGGATGCGCAATCGTCGCATCGACGCCCGTATGGGCGCAGGATCATTACCCGTCGCGGCCGATCGAGACGATCGTCCCCTGGGGTCCCGGCGGCGGTGCGGACCAGCTCGCGCGGCTCACCGCGAAGCTGATCGAGCCGATGCTGAAGACGTCGTTTCCGGTGGTGAACGCGCCCGGCGCGACCGGCGCAACCGGCATCACCAAGCTTCTCTCGGGTGACGCCGACGGCTATTCGATGGCGATCTATATCGCGGATTCGAACGCACTTCTCGCCGGTACTTCGCCGCGGTGGAAGCTTACCGACCTGCAGCCGGTCGCGGTGATGATGCAGGTGCCGTCGTTCCTCTTCGTCGCCGAGAACAGCCCGATCAAGGACTGGGCACAGTTCGAGAAGGAGGCGCGCGCGAAGCCGAACACGCTGAAGGTGGCGACGCTCGGCTTCGGCAGCGTGGACGACATGACGCTCACCTACCTCGCATCGAAGGGCATCAAGGTCGTCGAGGTGCCCTACGCGAAGCCCTCCGAACGCTACGTGTCGGTGATCGGCGGGCACGTCGACGCGCTCTACGAGCAGGCAGGCGACGTGCGCCAGTTCATCAACAGCAAGCAGATCCGTCCGATCATCATCTTCGGCAAGGAGCGCCTCGCCGCATTCAAGGACATCCCGAGCTCCTACGAGCTCGGCTACAAGATTGCACTGCCGCAGTTCCGGTCGTACGTGGTCAAGGCCGGCACTCCGCCCGACCGCGTGAAGATGCTGAGCGACGCGATGGCGAAAGTCGCCGCCGAGCCCGAGTTCAAGAAGTTCCTCGACGAGAACTACTCGGCGAAAGGCAGCTTCCTCCCCGCCGACCAGGCCGAGGCCTACTTCAAGCAGCAGCTCGCCGATATGAAGGCCGCGCAGGAAGCCGCTGGTTCGAAG
>JAICXH010000057.1 GCA_025981645.1 Burkholderiales bacterium | reverse complement strand
TCCGATAGCGCGCCGACATCCAGGCCGTCGTAGGTGATCGTGCCGGACGACAGACGATAAAGGCCGACGATCAGGCGGGCGACCGTCGACTTGCCGCAACCCGATTCGCCGACGAGACCGAGCGTCTCGCCGCGGCGGATCGCGAAGCTCACGTCGTCGACCGCGTGGAGCAGCAGTCGTGGTTGTCGCGCGAGCACACGCGTCGACCACGGCGGCGAGACGTCGAACACCTTCGTCACGCGCGAAACCTGCAACAGACTGGATGGGCTCACGGCAGCGGTGCGTGCAACCAGCACGCGGCACGCGACGTTCCGGCATCGAAGAGTTCGGGGCGCTCGTTCAGGCAGCGATCGAAAACGCGATTGCAGCGCGGATGGAACGGGCAACCGGACGGGATCGCGGTCAGGCGCGGCATGCTGCCGTCGATCTGCACGAGCCGCTCGCGATCGGCGGTGACCGATGGAATCGATCCCATGAGCCCGATCGTGTACGGATGCTTCGGCGCACGAATGACGTCGGCAACGGGCCCGATCTCGACGATGCGCCCCGCGTACATGACGGCGACGCGATCGGCGGTTTCGGCGATCACGCCCATGTCGTGCGTGATCAGCATCACCGCGGTGCCGTACTCGCGGCAGAGCCTGCGCAGCAGCGTGATGATCTGCGCCTGGATCGATACGTCGAGCGCCGTCGTCGGCTCGTCGGCGATGATGAGGCGCGGGTTCGCGGCGAGTGCGAGCGCAATCACGACACGCTGCCGCATGCCGCCCGAGAATTGATGCGGGTAATGGTCGATGCGCCGCGCGGCGGCCGGAATGCCGACCTCCTGCAGCAGCTCGACGGCGCGCGTTCGCGCGGCGGCTTCGCTCATCGGCAGATGCGTGCGGATCGTCTCGATCAGCTGGCTGCCGATCGAATACAGCGGATCGAGCGACGCGAGCGGATCCTGGAAGATCGCGCCGATGCGACGCCCGCGGATGCGGCGCATCTCGTCGTGCGGCAGATGATCGATGCGCGCGCCGTCGAGCAGGATCTCGCCGCCGGCGATGCGGCCCGGCGGCTCGAGCAGACCGATGATCGCCGCACCGGTCAGCGACTTCCCGGCGCCCGATTCGCCGACGACGCCGAGCACTTCGCCGGGCGCGATGGCGAAGGTGACGTCGTCGACGGCGGTCAGCACGCCGCGGCGCGTCGGAAATTCGATGCGCAGATGACGGACATCGAGCAGCGGTCGCCCGTCACCTGTCTCGCTAACTCTCGGCTCCCTCTCCCCGCGCGCGGGAAGAGGGTTGGGGTGAGGGGGACGCAAGCCGCCGGAAGGTCCCCTCTCCCCGCGCGCGGGGAGAGGGTTGGGGTGAACGGGCCTGACGTCCGTCATGTGCGCAGCCTCGGATTCAGCGCATCGCGCAGCCAGTCGCCAAGCAGGTTGATCGCGAGCACCATCACGACGAGCGCGATGCCGGGGAAGAGCGTCACCCACCATTCGCCGGAAAACAGGAAATCGTTGCCGATCCGGATCAGCGTACCGAGCGACGGCTGCGTCGGCGGCACGCCGACGCCGAGGAACGATAGCGTCGCCTCGGTGATGATCGCGGTCGCGATGTGGATCGTCCCGATGACGAGCACCGGGCCGAGCACGTTCGGCAGCACGTGGCGCGCCATGATCGCGAGCGGATGGATGCCGAAGAGGCGCGCCGCCTGCACGTACTCCTTGCTCTTCTCGACAAGCGTCGAGCCGCGCACCGTGCGCGCGTACTGGACCCATCCCGAGACGCCGATCGACAGCACCAGCACCCAGAACGCCATGCTGTCGTGCGCGCCGCGGATCACCGCGCGCGCGAGCCCGTCGACGAGGAGCGCGATCAGAATCGCCGGGAACGAGAGCTGCACGTCGGCGACGCGCATGATGAACGCGTCGAGACTGCCGCCGACGTAGCCGGCGATCAACCCGAGCGCCACCCCGAGCACCATCGACAGCAGCACGGCGGCGATGCCGACCTCGAGCGAGATACGCGCACCGAAGAAGATCGTCGACAGGATGTCGCGTCCCTGGTCGTCGGTGCCGAGCGGGAACGTGTGCGTCCCGCCGGGAAGCCACGCCGGCGGCTTCAGCGAGTTCGAGAGGTCGAGCTGCGACAGGTCGAACGGGTTGTGCGGTGCGACCCACGGGGCGAATGCCGCCGCACCGATACAGGCGAGGAACACCAGGGCAGCGACGATCGCGTAGGGCGAGTGGCGGAAGCTCCACGCGAGATCGCTGTCCCACGCGCCATGCAGCGCCAGCGCGATCCGCGTCGTCATCTCAGTGCCCGGCCCCGCCCGGGCGGTCGACGCGCAGCCGCGGGTCGACGACGTAATAGAGCAGGTCGACGATCAGGTTGATCGTCACGAACACCACCGCGATCAGGCACAGGTAGGCCGCCATCACCGGAATGTCGACGTAACTGACCGCCTGGATGAACAAGAGGCCCATCCCGGGCCACTGGAACACCTGTTCGGTGATGATCGAGAACGCGATGATCGAGCCGAGCTGCAGCCCGGTGATGGTAATCACCGGCACCAGCGTGTTCTTCAGCGCATGGCCGAAGTTGATCGCTCGATCGGTGAGTCCCCGCGCGCGCGCGAACTTGATGTAGTCGGTGCGCAGCACCTCGAGCATCTCGGAGCGGACGAGGCGCATGATCAGCGTGAGCTGGAAGAGCCCCAGCGTGATCGTCGGCATGATCAGCGACACGAGCCCGCTTTTCGTCAGGAGCCCGGTGGTCCAGCCGCCGAGGTGGACGACGGTGCCGCGGCCGAACGCCGGCAGCCAGTTCAACTTCACCGCGAACACCAGGATCAGCAGGATGCCGATCAGGAACGTCGGCAGCGACACGCCGAGCAGTGACAGCGACAGCATCGTGCGCGCGAGCCACGAATTGGGCTTCAGCCCGGTGTAGACGCCGGCAGGGATGCCGACGACGAGTGCGAAGATCGCCGCGCAGAGCGAGAGCTCCAGCGTCGCCGGCAGGCGCTCGGCGAGGAGCACCGAGACCGGCTTGCCGATGCGAAGGGACACGCCGAACTGCCCGTGCACCGCATTAACGAGGAAGTGGTAGTACTGCACGTAGAACGGCCGGTCGAGGCCGAGCTCGTGGGTGAGGCGGATGCGATCGACCGGGGTGGCGAACTGCCCCAGCATCAGCTGCACCGGGTCGCCGACGTACTGGAACAGGGAGAACGCGACGAAGGCGACCACGAGCATCACGACGATCGCCTGCAAGAGGCGCCGGATGGCGTACGCGGTCACGGCATCGTTCGCCGTGGTCGACGACTGGCTTTGGCGGCCGACGCAGCTGCGGGAGCGGCGTGACGCCGCCCCCGCCGCCGGATCACGCGGTCAGTTGACGTGTACCCACCACATGCGCAACCGGTTATCGGCGCTGTGCGTCACTGCGATGTTCTTGCGCATCGCCCACGGGATCTCCTGCTGATGCAGCATGATGTGCGCGACATCGGTCGTGTGCATCATCAGTGCCTCGTGGATCAGGCCGAGGCGCTTCTTGACGTCGGGCTCGGTCTCCATCGTGTCGATCAGCGAGTCCATCTTCGCGTTACTGTAGCCGCCGTCGTTGTACTCGCCCGCACCCTTGCCGTTACGCGTGTGCACGAGGTTCAGCAGCGCATCCTGCGCGTCGAACGTCGCCACCGCCCAGCCGAGCATGTAGAGGCTGGTGTCGTTCTTGTTGATCTTCGCGAAGTACTGCGCCTTCGGCATCGCGTTGAGCTTCACGGTGAGTCCGACCTTCGCCCACATCGACGCCAGTGCCTGGCAGATCAGCGCGTCGTTGATGTAGCGATCGTTCGGGCAGTCGAGGGTGACCTCGAAGCCGTTCGGATATCCCGCCTCCTTCAGAAGCTCCTTCGCTTTCGCAACACTGTACGGCGGAATGATGTTCGCCGCCGGGTCGTAGCCGTAGATCTGGTGTGTAACGAGCTCGCCCGTCGGGATCGACATGCCGCGCATCAGCGTGCGCTTGATCGTTTCGCGGTCGACCGACATGTTGAGCGCCTGCCGCACGCGCAGGTCCTTGAACGGGTTCTTGCCCTTGACGTTCGAATACTGGAGCTCGGGCCGCGCCTGGTCCATGCCGATGAAAATCGTCCGGTTCTCCTCGCCCTGGACGACCTTGACGTTCGGATCGGAGAGCAGCTTCGGCAGGTCCTGCAGCGGCGGGTCGAGGACGAAGTCGACTTCACCCGACAGGAGCGCTGCGGTGCGCGTTGCCGCCTGCTTGATCGGCGTATAGACGATCTCGGTGACATTGCCTTCCATCTTGCCCCACCAGTGCGGGTTCGCCACCAGCACCGTCTTCACGTCGGGTTCACGCGACTTCAGGATGTAGGGTCCGGTGCCGTCCGCGTGCTCGACCGCGTAGGTCTCCTCCTTGCCGAGGTAGTTCTGCACCTCGACGACGTTGTGTTTCTCGCACCACGCCTTGCTCATGATGCGCACGTCGGTGAGTTGGCGTAGCAGCACCGGAGCGGGCCCGCCCGTGATGATGTCGACGGTGAGATCGTCGACCTTCTTCGCGTCGGTGACGCCTGCGAGGTACGACTTCATCATCGAGTACTTCGAGAGCATCCGGTGGACCGAGAACACGACATCGTCCGCGGTGAACGGCTCGCCTTCCTGGAACTTGACGTTCGGACGCAGGTGGAAGCGCCACTCCGTCGGAGAAATCTGCTCCCATTTGACGGCGAGCTGCGGAACGACGTCGAACTTCTTGTCGTACTGGACCAGCGACTCGTAGACGTAGCTGTTGAACGTGTTGTTGAAGCTCTCGTTCTGCGAGTACGGATCGAACGACAGCACGTCACCCTGGCTCGCCCAGCGAAACGTCTTCGCGTAGCCCGGCGCCGCAACCAGCGCCGCCGCGAAGACAACCGACATGCAGATTCCCCAAGCCTTGCGCATTGCTCCTCCTCGAATGGCCCCCCGGGCGTTCAGCCAAGCATGATGGCGAACCTGGGGGCGAGCGTCAAATCGGGGGCGCCGGGTGATCGAGCGCGGCGGCAACTGCGGCCGCCGCCCGTCCCCCGACGCCGGCAGCGAAGCAATCGAGGGGCTCGACGGCAAGCGAGCGCAACCAAGTGAGCTGGCGGCGCGCGAGCTGACGCGTCGCGGCCACGCCTCGCTCGCGGAGGTCGCTGCGGCCGCCGCCACGGTCGAGCCACGCCAGCACCTGCCGGTAGCCGACGCAGCGCATCGACGGCATCGCCGCGTCGAGCGGCCAGCGTGCAAGCAGACCCCGCACTTCGTCAACGAGGCCGGCATCGAGCATCGCGTCGAAGCGCACGCCGATCGCCCGGTGGAGCTTCGCGCGGTCGGCGGGTACGAGCACCAGCGACACCGTCCGCCCGAGCTGCGGTGCAGGTTCACGCCGGCCCTGCAGCGCGGAAAGCGGACGTCCCGACAGCGCATGCACTTCGAGCGCGCGCTGGATGCGCTGCGCATCGGCCGGATCGAGCCTTCGCGCGGTCGCGGGATCGATGCCCGCGAGCTCGCCGTGCAGCGCCGGCCACCCGCGCTCGGCGGCGCGGCTTTCGATGGCCGCACGCAATGCGGGGTCTGCCGCAGGGAGCGCACTCAGACCGTCGACCAACGCCTTGAAATAGAGCATCGTTCCGCCGGCGACGATCGGCACGCGGCCACGCGCGCGGATCGCAGCGATCGCTACGGCCGCGTCGGCGCGAAAGCGCGCGGCCGAGTACGCGTCGGTCGGATCGATGACGTCGATCAGGTGGTAGGCAACCTCGGCGCGCTCGGCGGCGCCAGGCTTCGCGGTCCCGATGTCCATGCCCCGAAACACCTGCGCCGAGTCGGCGGACACGATCTCGCCGTCGAAGCGCAGCGCGAGCGCGTGCGCGAGCGCCGACTTGCCCGACGCCGTCGGGCCCATCAGCAGCACCGCCGGGAGTCCGGCCCGCGCCGGTTCAGCGGCCACGCATGAACAGCCGGTCGAGATCGGCGAGGCTCAACTGATACCAGGTCGGGCGGCCGTGATTGCACTGGCCGGCGCGCTCGGTCGCCTCCATCTCGCGCAACAGCGCGTTCATCTCGGTGATGCCGAGGCTGCGGTGCGCGCGGACGGCCGCGTGACACGCCATCGTCGCGAGGAGCTCGTCGCGCCGTGAATCGAGCACGTCGCTGCCACCGAATTCGCGCATCTCGTGCAGCACGGCGCGGGCGAGCGTCGCCGGATCGGCGTCGTCGAGCGCAGCGGGGACGCCGCGCACGGCGAGGGTCGCCGCCCCGAGCGGCGAGACTTCGAAGCCAAGGCTGGCGAGCACGTCGGCGTGGTCAGTGGCCGCGGCGACTTCGAGCGGGTCGGCGGCGAACACGACCGGGACGAGCAGCGGCTGCACCGGAACGCTGCTACCCATCTGCGCCTTCAGCCGTTCGTAGACGATGCGCTCGTGTGCGGCGTGCATGTCGACCAGCACGAGCCCCGAGCGATTCTGGGCGAGGATGTAGATGCCGTGAAGCTGCGCGAGCGCAAAGCCCAGCGGATGGACGTCGTCGTCTGCGGACGCGATCGCCGGCGCCGCACGATCCCCGTCGCGCACGCCAGCGACGCCCGCACGCTCGCCGAACAGCCGCCGGTAGAACCCGGGCCCATAGGCGGAGGTCGTCGCCGCGGGCTCCATCGCGAGCTCGGCGACCCGCGGCGGGATGCGCGCAGCCGCGAGACCGAGCCGTTCGCTCGCGGAGACCGCCGGCTGCTCCGCCGCCGTCGTCGCGAGCGCGCGCTCGACCGCGTGGCGAACGAACTGATGCACGGCGCCCGAGTCGCGGAAGCGGATCTCGGTCTTCTGCGGATGCACGTTCACGTCGACGCGCCGTGGATCGAGCGTGAGCCACAGTACGTAGGCCGGTTGCCGGTCGTGGTGAAGGACGTCGCGGTAGGCTTCGCGCAATGCGTGCAGCAATACGCGATCGCGCACGAAGCGGCCGTTGACGAACACATATTGGGCGCCCGGGCCGTCGGCTGCGTAGGCCGGACGCACGGCGACGCCGGTGAGCTCGAGTTCTCCGGCGCTGGCGTCGACCGGGGTAGCGTGGACGGCGAAGGGCTCGCCGAGGAGTTCGTCGATCCGCGCGCGCCGGCCGCCCCCCTGCAGCCGTCGCAGCGCGCGACCGTTGTGGGTCAGCGTAAAGCCGACATCGGCATGGGCGAGCGCCTGGCGCCGGAAGGCTTCGTCGCATTGCGCCCACTCGGTCGCCTCGGTGCGCAGGAACTTGCGCCGCGCCGGCGTATTGAAGAAGAGGTCCTCGAGCGTGACGGTCGTCCCCGCGGCGAGCGCCGCCGGCGTGACCGGCCCGACGCTGCCGCCCTCGACTTCGATGCGCCACGCGTGCGGCTGCGATGCCGCGCGCGACGCGATCGCGAGCCGCGATACGGCAGCCATCGACGCGAGCGCTTCGCCGCGGAAGCCGAGCGTCGCGATCGCATCGAGGTCGAGCACCGTGGCGATCTTCGATGTCGCATGGCGCGCGACCGTCAGCGGCAGGTCTTCGCGCTCGATACCCGCGCCGTTGTCGGCAACGCGCAGGCGCCGGGTGCCGCCGGCGGCGACGTCGACGTCGATCTGCGTCGCCCCCGCGTCGAGCGCGTTCTCGATCAGCTCCTTCAGCGCCGCCGCGGGGCGCTCGACGACCTCGCCCGCGGCGATCTGATTGATCAGCAGATCGGGCAGCGGTCGGATCGCCGCCATCAGCGAGAAAGCCCTTCCGCCCAGCGCGCGTAGATGTCGCCGGCGACCTCGTGCAACGCCGCGACGCGCTCGGCGAGATCGCGCAGGATGTCGGCGCGCGACTGTCGTGCCGGCATTCCCGCACCCTCGATCTCGCCGACACCGCCCGCACACCACGCGTCGACCAGCGCCGGCGTCATCTCGACGTGAACCTGCAATCCGAGATGGCGGTCGCCGAGCGTGAACGCCTGCTCACGGTTGAACGTGTTGGTGAGCACACGCCTGGCACCCGGCGGAAGCTCGAACACCTCGTAGTGCCACTGAAAGATCGTGAAGCGCTCGCGCCCGCCGAACCACCGGTCGCGTGCCGCAGCGTCGGAAGCTTCGACGTCGATCCAGCCGATTTCGGGTGTCGCGGTCCGCGTGACCTTCGCGCCGAACGCCTGCGCGAGAAGCTGGCCGCCGAGGCAGTGGCCGAGCACCGGGACGTCGCGCAGGACTGCGTCGCGCAGCAATCGCGACAGCGGCTCGATCCACGGCAGCGGGTCGGTGACGCTCATCGGGCCGCCCATCATCGCGATCCCGGCAAATTCCTGCGGGTCGGCCGGAACGGCGGCACCTTCGTCGACGGTGATCAGCCGCCACGGAAGCGCACGGGAATCGAGCCACTCGGCGAACCACGCCGGGCCCTCGGACGGCGAGAAACGAAAGATCGCGACGGGTTTCATCGCATTCCCTCGGCGGCCCGGGACGCGCGGCGCCCGCCGCCGTCACCAGCCGCGGGCAATCCGCGCGTAGGCCGAGTGATTGTGGATCGACTCGAAGTTCTCGGCCTCGACGGTGTACGCGTCGATGCGCCGGTCACCCGCGAGGCGCGCGGCGACTCCGCGGACGAGATCCTCGACGAAGCGCGGATTGTCGTAGGCGCGCTCGGTGACGTATTTCTCGTCGGCGCGCTTCAGGATCCCGAAGAGCTCGCACGACGCCTCTTCCTCGGCGATGCGCACGAGCTCGGTGACGGTGACGGGGCTCGCGAGCCGCACGCCGATCGTCACGACCGAGCGCTGGTTGTGCGCGCCATACTCGGAGATCTCCTTCGAGCACGGGCACAGCGACGTAACCGGCACCGATACCGAGATCGACGGTGCATAGCGCCCGTCGGCAAGCTCAGCCGACAGCCGCAGGTCGTAGTCGAGCAGACTCGCGACGCCGGATACCGGAGCGATCTTGCGCACGAACAGCGGGAACGCGAACACGATGCGCCCGGCGGCCGCGTCGAGGCGGCGCAGGAGCTCGTCGACGAGCGAACGCAGGCCGTCAACGGTGATCGGCGCCGCGCCCGGCAGCGCGCGCTCCTCGAGGAGCTCGACGAGACGCGACATGTGCGTTCCCTTGCGCTCGGCGGGCAAGGCAACGAATACATCGCAGGTCGCGATCACCGTCTGCACCGGCCCATCGCCGTCGGCGAACGGAAGCGGATAGCGCAGCCCCTTGATCCCGACCTGATCGATCGCGATGCGCCGGTCGTCCGCGCTCGATTGCACGTCCGGGATCGGCAGCAGCCGGCTCGGAGTCTCGGGACGGTTCATGGACTCAAGTTTGCCACAGCGCCCGGATCACGCCGCGGGCTTCGCCCACGCTTCCGGAGTACGCTGCGCGAAGCGCGCATGGATCGATGCCGCGATGCCGCGCGCATCGAGCCCCACCTGGGCGAGCAGGAAGGCCGGGTCGCCGTGCCCGGGGAAGCGATCGGGGAGGCCCAGGTGCAGGATCGGAACGGCGATCGCCTCGCTCGCGAGGAGCTCGGCGACCGCGCTGCCGGCGCCGCCTGCGATCACGTTCTCCTCGACGGTCACCAGGGCGTCGTGGTCGCGGGCGAGGCTCTTCACGAGATCGGCGTCGAGCGGCTTCACGAAGCGCATGTTCGCGACCGTCGCGTCGAGCTCGTCGGCGGCAGCCAGCGCAGCATGGAGCGGCGCGCCGAACGCCAGGATCGCGATCCGCGAGTGGCGCCGCTTCGCGCTGCGGCGAAGCTCGCCTCGGCCGACCGGGAGCGTCGCGAGCCCCGGCTCGATTGCGATTCCGGGGCCGGTTCCACGCGGATAGCGGACTGCCGCTGGCGTATCGAGCATGTAGGCGGTGCTGAGGAGCTTGCGGCACTCGTTCTCGTCCGCGGGTGCCATCACCGTCGTATTGGGAAGGCAACGGAGATACGAGAGATCGAACGCACCGATGTGCGTGGCCCCGTCGGCGCCGACGATGCCGGCGCGGTCGATGGCGAACATCACGGGCAGGTTCTGCAGCGCGACGTCGTGGATCACCTGGTCGTAGGCGCGCTGCAGAAACGTCGAGTAGATCGCCACGACCGGCTTCATCCCCTGCGACGCGAGGCCGGCGGCGAACGTCACCGCGTGCTGCTCGGCAATGCCGACGTCGAAATAGCGTTCCGGATAGCGCTGCGAGAACTCGACGAGTCCCGAGCCCTCGCGCATCGCCGGAGTGATCGCGACGAGCCGCCGATCGGTCGCGGCCATGTCGCATAGCCAGTCGCTGAACACCTTCGTGTAGGCCGGCCTGCCGCCGGCCTTTGCGACGATACCGACGTCGGGATCGAACTTCGACACGCCGTGATAGAGGATCGGATCGGCCTCGGCGCGTGCATAGCCGTAGCCCTTGCGCGTAACGACGTGCAGGAACTGCGCGCCGCGGAGCTTGCGCACGTTGGTGAGCGTCGCGACGAGCCCGTCGACGTCGTGCCCGTCGACCGGGCCGATGTAGTTGAAGCCGAACTCCTCGAACAGCGTGCCCGGAAGCACCATGCCCTTGAAGTGCTCCTCGGCGCGCTTCGCGAACTCGCGCACCGGCGGGATCTTCGACAGGACCTCCTTGCCGCCGCTTCGCACGGAGTTATAGAAGCGCGAGGCGAGTACACGGGCGAGGTAGCGGTTCATCGCACCGACAGGCTCGGAGATCGACATGTCGTTGTCATTGAGGATCACGAGCAGGTCCGAGCCCTTCGCATTGTTGAGCGCCTCGAAAGCCATGCCGGCGCTCATCGCGCCGTCGCCGATCACCGCGACCACCCGCCGCGGATCACCGTTAAGACGCGCGGCGACGGCCATCCCGAGCGCTGCCGAGATCGACGTCGACGAATGCGCGGTACCGAAGGTGTCGTACTCGCTCTCTTCGCGCCGCGGGAAGCCCGATGGCCCGCCCCACTGGCGAAGCTTCGCCATCTCCCTGCGCCGGCCGGTCAGGACCTTGTGCGCGTAGGTCTGGTGTCCGACGTCCCACACGATGCGGTCGCGCGGCGTGTCGAACACGTAATGGAGCGCGATCGTGAGCTCGATCGTGCCGAGGTTCGACGACAGGTGGCCGCCTGTGCCGGCGACCGTCCGCAGCACGAACGCGCGGAGCTCGCGCGCGAGCTGCGGCAGGCGTTCGCGCGCGAGCCGACGCAGATCGACCGGTGTATCGATCGCTTCGAGCAGCGGGAAACGCTCGAGGCCGCGCTCCGCGGTGGCATCGGATGCCGGGCCGCCGGCAGGTTGTCCGCTCGTACGTTGTCCACTCATCGGCTGCGCCTGACGATCGAATCGGCGAGCTCGGCGAGCCGCACGGCGTCGCGCCCGAGCGGGTGCAGCGCCGCGAGTGCCTCGGCGTGCAGGGCCTGAATGCGGTGCCTCGCTTCGCTTCTTCCGAGCACGGTGACGAAGGTCGCCTTGCCCTGCGCGGCGTCCTTGCCCGCGGTCTTGCCGAGGTTCGCCGACGAGCCTTCGGCATCGAGCAGGTCGTCGACGACCTGGAACGCGAGGCCGATCGCACGCGCATAGCTCCCGAGCGCCTGCGCTTCGTCCGGCGACAGCGCACGCCCGCATTCGGCGCCGAGGCGAACCGCAGCGCCGATCAGCGCGCCGGTCTTCATCCGTTGCAATCGCTCGAGCGCACCGAGATCGATCGTGTCGGCGGCTGCGTCGAGATCGAGCTGCTGCCCGCCCGCCATGCCTGCCGACCCCGCGGCCTCGGCGAGGATGCGGCAGGCCCCGGTGCCGTCCGGCTCGCGCGCGAGCACCTGGAACGCGAGCGATTGCAGCGCATCGCCGGCTAGGAGCGCCGTCGCGACGCCGAAGGCGACGTGGCACGACGGCCGGCCGCGGCGCAATGCATCGTCGTCCATGCACGGCAGATCGTCGTGGACCAGCGAATACGCGTGCACGAGCTCGACCGCGGCGGCGCGCGCGTCGACGGCGTCGGCAGCCGCGCCGACGACGTCGGAAGCGGCATAGGCGAGGAGCGGTCGCAGACGCTTGCCACCGCCGAGCACCGCGTGACGCATCGCAGCGGCGAGACGGCCGGGCGTGTCGCCGGCGACCGGCAGCAGCGCCTCCAGGACGCCTTCGATGCGCTGCTGGCGCTCGCGCGACCACACCTCGAAGGAGAGGTCATTGCGCATCGCTGTTCTCGTCGGGTTCGAGCGGTCTCAGCACGCCCTTTTCGAGCACCTGCACCTGCTGCTGTGCATCCTTAAGCTGCGCCTGGCAGAACGCGAGCAGCGCGGCGCCGCGCCGGTACGCGGCGAGCGACGCCTGCAACGGCAGATCGCCCGCCTCGAGCTTGGCGACGATGTCCTCGAGCTCGGCGAGCGCCGCCTCGAAACTGGCTGGGGTTTCCGTGGTCTCGGACATGAGATGGACGAAACGAGTGCCTTCCGCCGCAGGCCCGCGGAAGCATTCCTTGACCGGAATGGCACGCATATTTATTATGTCACGTTCAACGGAACGGCCTTTGGGCGCGCCTCCACGGGCGCCGACGCGATCCTTTCGCACGGTCGACTTGGCAAAGCGGTCCGGGCTGCACGGCGTGTGCAAGCACGCGCGTCCTCCCGGGTTGTTGGGTTGGGTTGGTTGCATCACGCCCGAAAGGAGAAGGCACGATGTCCGATCTCGCGGCCGCCGCAAGGCTGCGGCAATCCGAATCGCAGTTTCCCGCCGCATGGTATTGCGAGGCTCGTATGCTCGAGACCGAGCGCGAGCGGTTGTTCGCGCGAGGGCCGGGATACGTCGGTCACCAGTTGATGGTTCCGGCACCTGGCGACTTCCAGGCGCTTGCGGCGCGCGACGACGCGCAGATGCTCGTGCACGGCCCGGGTGGCGTCGAACTACTGTCCAACATCTGCCGTCATCGCCAGGCGATCATGGTCCATGGGCGCGGGCACGCCGACAACATCGTCTGTCCCGTCCATCGCTGGACCTACGCGCTCGACGGACGCCTGCTCGGTGCGCCGCACTTCGAGACCCAGCCCTGTGCGAGCCTCGCGCGCACGCCGATGCAGCATTGGCGCGGCCTGCTGTTCGACGGCCCGCGCGACGTTGCCGCCGATCTCGGCGGGCTGTCGATCCCCGATCTCGACTTCTCCGGCTATGCGCTCAACCGGACCGTCGTCCACGACTGTCGCTACAACTGGAAGACGTTCATCGAGGTCTACCTCGAGGATTACCACGTCGGCCCGTTCCATCCGGGACTCGGCCAGTTCGTTACCTGCGACGACCTTCGTTGGCAATTCGCCGACTGGGCCTCGGTTCAGCAGGTCGGCGTCAACGACGGACTCGCGAAGCCCGGGACACAGATTTATCGCCGCTGGCACCAGGCCGTGCTCGACTACGAGCGCGGCGGCACACCCGTTCACGGCGCCATCTGGCTCACCTATTTCCCGAACGTGATGGTCGAGTGGTACCCGCACGTGCTGGTGATCAGCACGCTGATTCCGAAGGCGGTCGACCACACCCAGAACATCATCGAGTTCTACTATCCCGAGGACATCGCGCTGTTCGAGCCCGACTTCATCGATGCTCACCAGGCGGCCTATCTGGAAACCGCGCAGGAAGACGACGAGATCGCCGAGCGGATGGACGCGGGGCGACGCGCGCTCCATGCGGCCGGCCGCAGCGAGATCGGCCCCTACCAGTCTCCGATGGAAGACGGCATGCAGCACTTCCACGAGTTCTACCGGCGCGAAATGGGATCGCTCCTCGACGGGTTATGATCGGAGCCGCATGTCTCGACTCCATCATCACCCGACGGCGCAGCACGCGACGCCCGCCAGGACGCAATCCACCGGCCACTCGACGTTGATCGATGCCGACACGCTCGCGAAGCGCATCGGTGAGCTGCGGCTGGTCATCGTCGATGTGCGCCACGCACTCGCCGATCCTGAAAGCTGGGGTGAAGCTGAGTACGCCAAGGGGCACCTCCCCGGGGCCGTGTTCGCACACATCGACCGCGATCTATCGGCTACGAAGACCGGTCGCAACGGCCGCCACCCGTTGCCGACGCCCGAGGCGACCGCCGAATTGCTCAGCCGGTTGGGCATCGACGCTTCGTCGCAGGTGGTCACCTACGATCAGGACAACGGGATGTACGCGGCGCGCCTCTGGTGGATGCTGCGCTGGCTCGGACACGACGCGGTCGCCGTACTCGACGGGGGGTACGCGCAATGGGTTCGCGAGGGTCATCCGGTCGAGACGACCGTGCCGCAGCCCGCGCGCGCGCACTTCACGCCGCGCGCCGTGCTGCCGACGGTGAGCGCGACCGGCATCGCCGCGAGCCTGCCGCGCCATGCGCTGCTCCTGCTCGATGCGCGCGGAGCCGAGCGCTACCGCGGCGACAGCGAGCCGATCGACGCCGTGCCCGGACACATCCCAGGCGCGATCAACCGGCCGTATACGCGCAACGTCGGTGCGGAGGGTCGTTTCCGGCCGTCACACGATCTGCGCGTGGAGTTCGAGGGCATGCTGCACGGCCGCGCGCCGGAAGACCTCGTCCACTACTGCGGCTCGGGCGTGAGCGCCTGCCACAACGTGCTCGCGATGGCGGTCGCCGGTTATCCGCTGACGCGGCTCTATCCGGGGTCGTGGAGCGAGTGGAGTGCCGATCCGTCGCGGCCGGTCGCGCGCGGACAGGTGTAGGCATTACGCGGCGAGCGACCAGCGCGCCAGCGTTTCGTAGCGCCCGCCTGCGGTGCCACGCGGGGAGCGCACGAGCTCGAAAGCGTCGCAGCGCCAATCGATCGCAGTGGCGGCGCGCGCGGGAACCCGGTCGCGACACGATCGCGCGAGCGTGAGATGCGGGTGAAACGTCCTGCTGTCGAACGCGATCCCTTCCGCGTCGAGCGCGCGTTCCAGCGCATCGACGAGGGTGCGAAGCCACGCGGGCGGTGACGAAGGAGCGAGCCAGGCGACGCGCGTGCGGGGGAAGGCACCGAGCCGATCGAGGTTGATGTCCGACCCGCGCGCAAGCTGTGTACGCGAACGCTGTGCGCGCGCACCCTCGACGCCAGGATGATCCCGTGCGACCGACGCCCCGATCCGCTCGAGCATTGGCAATACCTCCGTTGCGACGTCACCGACGAAGACCAGCGTGAGGTGCAGGTTCTCCTCCGGCACCGGACGTCCACCTGCCTCGCGTGCGACGCTTCGCGCGAGCGCTCCCGCCGCCGGGCGAAGTTCCGTCGGGAGGCGCAGCGCGTAGAAGACCCGCATTCGCGGTGAGACTCGGCCGCGCGGCGACGACGCTGAACCGGAGTACATTTATCTGATGACCCCACGAACACAGTATGCGCGGAGCGGCACGGTCAACATCGCCTATCAGGTCATCGGCGATGGTCCGTTCGACCTCATCTACGTTCCGGGCTGGGTCTCCAACATCGAGCTTGCCTGGGACGAGCCCGAGTACGCGCGTTTCCTGCATCGCCTCGCGTCGTTCTCGAGGCTGATCGTTTTCGACAAGCGCGGCACCGGTCTTTCCGATCGCGTCCCCGACGACGCCCTGCCGACACTCGAGCAGCGGATCGACGATCTGCGCGCAGTGCTCGACGCCGTCGGCTCGGAACGCGCGGCGCTGTTCGGCGTCTCGGAGGGCGGAGGCATGGCGATGCTCTACGCCGCGACGTGGCCCTCCCGCACGCTCGCGCTCGCCACCTTCGGCAGCTTCGCGAAACGCATCTGGAGCCCCGAGTACCCGTGGGCACCGACTCCCGAAGCGCGCGAACGCGAATACGCCGAAGTCGAGCGCGAGTGGGGCAACCTGATGGACCTCGCGCACTACATCCCGAGCAAGATGGGCGATCGCGCATACGCCGAGCGGCTCGCGACGTACCTGCGGCGATCAGCGAGTCCGCGGGCAGCGGTCACGCTGCTGCGCATGAACACGCAGATCGACGTCGAACACGTGCTGCCGGCGATCCACGTCCCGACGCTGGTCGTGCACCGAAGCGGCGATCTCGACGTCAACGTCGACGAGGCGCGCTGGCTCGCGGCGCGCATCGTCGGCGCGCGCTTCGCCGAGCTCCCCGGCGCCGACCACCTGCCCTGGGTCGGCGACCAGGGCGCGGTGCTCGACCTCGTGGAGGAGTTCATGACCGGTGTCCGGCCCACACACGGTGGTGAACGCGTCCTCGCAACCGTCCTCTTCACCGACATCGTCGGCTCGACCGCGCACATCGCGAAACGCGGTGACCGTGCCTGGCGCGATCTTCTCGACCGCCACAACGCTCTGGTGCGGCGCGAGCTTGCGGCATTTCGCGGCCGCGAGGTCAATACCACCGGCGACGGATTCTTCGCGATCTTCGACGGCCCGGCGCGCGCCGTGCGCTGCGCGCTCGCGATCGTCGGTGCCGCGGGAGGCCTGGGTATCGAGATTCGGGCGGGCCTGCACACCGGCGAAGTCGAGCTTGAACGCGACTCGGTAACGGGAATTGGCGTACACATCGGCGCGCGCGTCGCAGCACTCGCGCGCGGCGGAGAAACGCTGGTGTCCCGTACCGTCAAAGACCTCGTGTCCGGCTCCGGGCTCCGCTTCGAGGACCGCGGTAGCCATGCGCTGAAAGGCGTTCCCGAAGTGTGGCAACTGTACGCCGCAGCGAGCTGAGTCGGTCCGGGGCCACCGCGCGCCAGGAACCCTATACCCCTACGGGCACTTGAGCCCTGCGGGCTGCGTCAGGCGCGAGATGTTCATGCCGCCGCTGCCATATCCGGCCACGGACGCGAATTCCACCCGGCCGTGATTGCAGTCGCTGAACGTGAACGTGAGCGATCCCCACGGGCTGCGCACCACGGCCGTCGGGTCGAAATTGGGGATGAATTGTCCGCCGGTTGGGAGCACGACATCGCTGATCGTTGCCGTGTTGCCGCTGTACGTTCCGACGCCGGTGAACCACGCCTGCTGCTTTCCCGTCGGATCGAACGCGAACCATGCGACCTGGAAGCGGCTGCCGGAAAGCACTTCGACGAACAAGCCATGTCCGCTCTGCGCCGGGTCGTACCAGGCGCCGGTGAAGGCGGCGGAGATCGTGCCAGGAGGTACGACAGGTACATTCGCCGGCTGCAGAACCTCGGCGCTCTTGAGCGCAACAAGACCCGGTCCTCCGTAACGCGCGTAGCCGCCGACGACGAGCACGCGGCCATCGGCCAGCCGAGTTGCCGTGTGGTAGATCCGGGCATCGTGCATGCTGGCCGAGGTGTGCCATGTCTCCGTCACCGGGTCGTACAGCTCGGTGCTCGCAAGTTCCGCCTTCGCGTTCAAATCGTAGCCTCCGGTGACGAGCACCTCGCCGCTGGTGAGCCGAGTGGCACTGTGACCATAGCGTCGAGCATTCATCGGCGCGGTCGCGCGCCAATGGGTGAGCGGATCGAAGAGGTCGGCGAGCGCATACGAAACGTGATCGACAGCCCCGCCATTCGGATCGTAAAGATTGTCGAAGCCGCC
>JAICXH010000009.1 GCA_025981645.1 Burkholderiales bacterium | reverse complement strand
GATGCGAAGCACGGCCGCCGCAGCGATCAGCGCCGTTCCCCAGACGAGTCGCGGCTCGCTGGCGCGCTCGAGGCGGGCGCGCAGCATGACCGTCCCCGCCATCACGTTGAAGGTCAGCGTGCCGAGCGCACCGACGGTGATGCAGTGGATCGCGGCGGTGCGAAGCGGCCCGGTCTCGCTCGCGCCGAGCGCAACGAGACCGAGCGCGAGCCATGCGTAGCCAACGCCGAGGCATGCGAGATCGGGCCGTCCCCGGCATTCCCAGATGCGCCAGCGCGCGAGGCGGACGACGGCGACGATGCCCGCCGCGATGCAGGCGGCGCGGGCGATCACACCCGCTGCGGGAAGCCCCGTGGCAACAATGGCGATGCCGACCAGGATCAGCAGCGCCGCTTCGATACGCGGCTGGACTCGCGCCGCGAGGTTCTGTCCCTGGCGATAGAACTGGCCGGCGACGGCGGGAGCGAGGATGCGCCCGCCCATGAAGAGCATCAATGCGCAGAGGAGCAGCACGAACGCGAGCACCACCGCCTGCAGCGGGACGACGAGCGCTACATACAGGAACGCGTCGAACAGCGCAGCGGCGACGCAGAGCCCCGACAGCACGAGCGGCAGTGCGAGGTTGCGCAGCTTCTTCGCGGCGACGAAAAGACGCGGGGCGATGTGTGCGGCGAGGATCAGCGCGAACGCGATATCGGCCGCCGATGTGGCGAGACTTGCGGGAAACGCGAGGAACAGCGCGCGGCCGGCGAGCCAGAGCCCGAACATGGCGATGAGGCGGCTGCGCGCCATCAGCGGAAGCTGGTAGCCCGCGACGACGCCCAGCGCGAAGCCGACCAGCATCTCGTGCGCATGCCCGAGCGGGTTCGCGAGCGCCGCTGGGCCGGGAATCGAGCCCTGCATCGCGAGCACCGACACCGGGAGCGCCAGAGCCGCGTAGACCGCGGCCGCGGGGAAGAACCAGCGGTGCGGAATTTTCGGCGACAATCCCGCCGCCGGTAGAATGAATGCGTTGATCGTGCGAATCAGCCTGCCCATGCGTCCCCGCATTGAACCTGCGCATTCGCGCCGCGTCGCCGGCGGCGCGCTCACCGGCACGCTCGCCGGCGCGTTGCTCTTCTCTTTCGTCGCCGCGGCCGTGACGCCTTCCGTCGCTCACGCGCGCCCGGTCACGCCGCGCGGTCCGCTCGCCGCCGACGAACAGCGCACGATCGACGTCTTCGAGAAATCGAAGCGCTCGGTCGTCTACATCTCGACGTCGGAGCGCGTGCGCGACCTGTGGTCGCGCAACGTTCGCACCATACCGCGCGGCACGGGTTCGGGCATCATATGGGACGATGCCGGCCACGTCATCACCAATTACCACGTGATTGCCGGCGCGTCGGCCGCCAGCGTGCGTCTGAACGACGGCCGTGACTACGCGGCGACGCTCGTCGGCGCGAGCCAGTTCCACGATATTGCGGTGTTGCGGATTCGCGTGCCATCCAACCCGCCGCCTGCGTTGCCGCTCGGCACCAGCCACGATCTCCGGGTCGGTCAGCAGGTCTACGCGATCGGCAATCCGTTCGGCCTCGACTGGACGCTGACCACCGGCATCGTCTCGGCGATCGACCGCTCGATCGACGACGACAATGGCAACACGATCGAGCACCTGATCCAGACCGACGCCGCGATCAACCCGGGCAACTCCGGCGGCCCGCTTCTCGACAGTGCGGGGCGTCTCATCGGCATGGACACGGCGATCTTCAGCCCGAGCGGGGCATCGGCCGGGATTGGCTTCGCAATTCCCGCGGACACGATCAACCGCGTCGTCACCGCGCTGATCGAGCACGGCCATTACACGCGTCCGACGCTCGGCATCGAGATCGACCCCGATCTCAACGACCTGCTGAGCTCGCGGCTCGGTGTCGAGGGTGTGTTCGTGCTGAAAGTGACTCCGCGCGGCCCTGCCGCCGCAGCGGGCTTGCGTGGGGCGAAGCTCGAACGGGGATCGATCATCCCGGGAGACGTCATCGTGTCGATCGACGGCAAGCCGGTAACGAGCCCGTCGCGGCTGCAGGCGCGCCTCGACGACTTCAACCCGGGCGCGCGCGTGCGCCTCGGCGTGCTGCGCGACGGCAAGGAGATCAACGTGATCGTCGCGCTCGCCGCGAGCCGCTGAGCGGTTCATTGGCCCGCGGCCGATTGGGCCGCTTGACCGGTCGCGGCCGCCGCCGCAACATCGGGCGTCCCGGAGAGGAGGCGGCGCCACCGCGTTTCCGAGTTCCGGTGTGCCGGAGGGAACGCATGGCCTCGATTTCGTCGTCATCACGGCTTGCCGCGCGCGCGCCACGATCGCGCGTGGCGCCGCGATCCGCATCGTCGGCGCGATCCGGCGAGAAGAACCTTGCGAAACTGGGCGAGCGGGCGCTGGCAGCGCTCGATCGCGGTGATTTCGAGGCCGCGTCGAAAAACGTCTTCGCGATGGGTCGCATCGCCGCGAAGGACGGCTCATCGGCCGCACACGCGCAGGCGCTCGATGTCTCCGCCCAGGTCGAAGCTCGCCGTGGACACGTCGAGGAAGCGGTCGAGGTCGCGAAGCGCGCACTCGCGTACGCGCGCAGGAGCCGCGACCGGCGACTGGTCGCGAAGGCGCTCCTCGGAAGCGCCGAAGTCGCGCTGCGCGCGGAGGCGCACGAGCGCGCCCTGCGGGATGCGAGTGCGGCGTCGTCGCTCTTTCACGACCTGACGGACCTCGCCGGAGAGGGACGCGCGCACCGGGTCGTCGCGATCGTCGAGTGGCGTCGGGGCCGGCACGCCGGGCTGCAACGAAGCGCTCGCAAGGCGCTCGAGCTCTGCCGCGCCGCCGGGGACGCCGTCGGGGTCGGCGGCGCGCTGATGGCGATCGGCACCGCGGACGCGGACACGGCGGACGGCATGCGGCATCTGAGGCAGGCGATTGCCGCGTTCGAGCACGGGGAGGCGCTCGCGCGGCGCAGCGGTGCGCTGAACAACCTCGGTATCCGCTACCTCGAACTGGGTCTCTACCGGCACGCGATTCGCCTGCAAGAGGAATCGGCTGCCATCGAGCGCCGCATCGGGAACTCCCGGAACGAGGCCGTCGTCGTCGCCAACCTCGTCGAGGTGTGTTGCCGGAGCGGCGATTCCGCCGCGGCGCGAGGGCATCTGTGTCACCTCGAGGAAATGGCGGAGGGCCTCGACGAACCGGATCGTGATTTCCTCCTTGTCGGACCGTACGGCAGTCTCGCTCTTTGGGAGGGCGACGCCGTCAGGGCCGTCCGCGAATTCGGGCGGTCGGCCGCGATCGCGCACGAGCGCCGGATGGCCCCCGACGAACTCGACGCACTGACCTCGCAGGCGAACGCGCTGCTCACCCTCGGCGACACGAAGGCGGCGCTGGCCACGACGAGCCGCGCGACGGAATTGCATCGCCGGCTCGGCTATCCGCATATTCATGACTCCGGCAGGCAGGGTATCTGGTGGCGCCACGCGCAGGCGCTCGCCGCCAACGGGCGCGGCCGCGAGGCGCACGCGGCACTCGCGCGAGCCTACGGGTTCCTCATCAAGAGCATCGCGCACCAGCGCGACGAGGGTCTTCGCCGCAACGTTCTCAATAAAGTCGCAGCCAACCGCGAGATTGTCTTGGCGTGGCTCGCGGACCCCGCGAACCGGCGCCTTCCCCGCGCGAAGCGCTACGCGCATCTTGCCTCCGAGTCGGATGTCCGCGAGCCGTTCGAGCGTCTTGCAGAGACCGGGTTGCGGCTGAACGCGCTGCGGACTCCCGAGGAGATTCGAACCTTCATCGTCGAGGAGGCGACCGAGCTCACCGGCGGTGAGCGCGTCCTTCTGATCCTCGAAGACGGCGGTCGGCGAATCATCGCCGATTCGCTCGTCCCTCACGGCGAGGATACCGCCGCTCTGCTGCGCGAGGTCGAGGCGGAGCTCGATATCGCGCGCACCGCTGGCCTTGCGCAGCTTGCGTTCGCCCCGGAGAAAGGGCCCGCGCCCGCGCAGCGCTCGACGATCGTCGCGCCATTGGTTTCCGGCAACCGGATCGCCGGTTATCTCTATGCCGACATCGACGGCGCCTACGGCCGCTTCACCGAAGTCGATCGCGATCTCCTCGGCACGCTCGCGAACCAGGCTGCGGTCGCACTCGACAACGCCGAGTGGGCCGAAGGACTCGAAGCGAAGGTCGCGAAGCGCACCACGGAGCTCGCGGCGTCGAACGCCGGTTTGGAGCAACGCAACGCCGAGCTCGCGATCATCAATTCGATCCAGCGGGGGCTCGCCGCGGAGCTTCACTTCCAGGCGATCGTCGATCTTGTCGGGGACAAGCTGCGCGAGGTGTTCGCAACGCGCGATCTTGGCATCTCGTGGTACGACGAGAAAGCGAATCTCGCGCATTTCATGTATGCCTGCGAGCACGGCAAACGCCTAACGCTTCCGCCGATGGCACCTCGACCTGGGGGCCTTTACGGGATCCTGATGAACACCCGCACCCCGGCGGTATTCAACGATCGTGCCGATTTCAAGCGTCTCGCGTCCGGAACCATTTCGGGCACGGATACCGCGAAGTCGATGATCTCCGTTCCGATCGTCAGCGGCGAGCGCTTCCTCGGCGATGTCTCGATCGAGAATCACGAGCGCGAGAACGCGTTCGGCGAATCCGAGATCCGGCTGCTGACGACCGTCGCCGCGTCGCTCGGAACGGCACTCGAAAATGCCAGGCTTTTCGACGAGACGCAGCGGCTCCTGAAAGAAACCGAGCAGCGTGCGGCCGAGCTCGCGGTCATCAACAGCATCCAGCAAGGGGTCGCCGCCGAGCTCGACTTTCAGAAGATCGTCGACCTCACCGGCGACAAGCTCCGCGAGGTGCTGAAGACCGAGGACATCGGGATTCGCTGGTTCGATCACGACCGGAAGATCGTCCACTACCTCTACGACTACGAGCATGGGGAGCGTCTTACGATTCCTTCGGCGCCGCCGAAGAAGGGGTGGGGCGAGCTGATCGCGCGACGCGATCCGCTCGTCTTCAATACCGTCGCCGAGTCTGCAGCGCACGGTGTGGTTCCGGGAACCGATGTTTCGAAGTCGGTCGTCAGCGTTCCGATCATCGGCAGCGACCGCGTTCTCGGTGCCATCACCGTCGAGAGCTTCGAGCGCGAGTACGCGTACAGCGAATCCGACGTCCGATTGTTGACGACCGTCGCATCGAGCATGGGGGTGGCGCTCGAGAACGCGCGGCTGTTCGACGAAACGCAGCGTTTGCTGAAGGAAACCGAGCAACGGAACGCCGAGCTCGCGATCATCAACAGCGTGCAGGCGGCGCTCGCGGCGGAGCTCAACATCCAGGGTATCTACGACGCGGTCGGCGACAAGATTCGCGAGATTTTCGACGATCGGGACATCGGCATCCGCATCTACGACCCGAAAACGAATCTCGTCCACTACCCGTACACCTACGAGAGCGGAAAGCGCATCGCGATCGAGACTCATTCCCTGTCGGAGAAGGGCTTCGGCGCACACGTGCTGCGCACGCGCGAAACGCTGCTGGTCAACGAGAAGATGGACGAGGTGTCGGCGAAGTACGGCAGCTTCACGATGGCCGGCACCGAGTCCGAGAAGTCCGCCGTCTACGTACCCCTCGTCAGCGGTGATCAGGCACGCGGGCTCATCCAGATGAGCGACCTCGAGCGCGAGCACGCGTTCTCGGAGTCGGACGTCCGGCTCCTGCAGACGCTCGCGAACAGCATGAGCGTCGCGCTCGAGAACGCGCGGCTTTTCGACGAGACCCAGCGCCTCCTGAAGGAGACCGAGCAGCGAAACGCCGAGCTCGCGATCATCAACTCGATCCAGCAGGGGCTTGCCTCCGAGCTGCACTTCCAGGGGATCGTCGACCTCGTCGGCGACAAGCTTCGCGAAGTCTTTGCGACCCCCGATCTCGTCATCGCCTGGTACGACGAGAAGGCGAACCGCAGTCACTACCTGTACGTCTACGAACACGGCAAGCGGCTCTCGATCGCGCCGACCGCCCCGGCACCCGACGGCCCGTTCGAGACGATGCGCCGCACGAAGCAGCCGCTGGTGATCAACACATGGGCGGAAGCCCAGGCGCTGAGTATCACCGTGGTTCCAGGGACCGACAACAGCAAATCGATGATGCGCGTGCCGATCGTCAGTGCCGATCGCGTCCTCGGAACGATCTCAATCGAAAACTACGAGCGCGAGAACGCGTTCTCGGATTCCGATGTGCGTCTCATGACGACGATCGCCGCGTCGCTCGGCAACGCGCTCGAGAACGCGCGGCTCTTCGACGAGACGCAACGGCTTCTGAAGGAAACCGAGCAGCGCAACGCCGAGCTCGCGATCATCAACAGCGTGCAGGCGGCGCTCGCCGCCGAGCTCAATATCCAGGGGATCTACGACGCGGTCGGCGACAAGATCCGCGAGATCTTCGGCAAACGCGACGTCGGCATTCGCGTCTACGACCCGGCAACGAACCTCGTCCACTACCCGTACACCTACGAAAACGGGAAGCGGATCGCGATCGATTCGGAGCCGCTCCACAAGGGCTTTACTTCACACGTGCTGCGCACGCGCGAAACGCTGGTCGTCAACGAGGGTATGGCGGAGACGGTGCGGCGCTATGGATCGTCGACGGTGCCGGGCACCGGGATGGAGAAATCCGCGGTCCACGTTCCGCTGATCGCGGGCGACCAGGCGCGCGGTGCGATCTGCCTGATGGACATGGAGCGCGAGCACGCGTTCTCCGAGTCGGACGTGCGCCTCTTGCAGACGCTTGCCAACAGCATGAGCGTTGCGCTCGAGAACGCGCGCCTCTTCAACGAGACGCAGCGGCTACTGAAGGAGACCGAGCAGCGAAACGCCGAGCTCGCGATCATCAACAGTGTGCAGGCGGCGCTCGCGGCCGAGCTGAACATCCAGGGCATCTACGACGCCGTCGGCGATAAGATCCGCGAGATCTTCGGCAACCGCGACATAAGCATCCGCGTCTACGATCCTGCGACCGACCTCATCCACTACCCCTACGCCTACGAGAACGGGAAGCGGCTGGTGATCCCGTCGGGGCCGCTCGGGGGTACCGGGTTCGCGGCGTACGTGCTGCGCACGCGCGAGACGCTCGTCATCAACGAGAACATGCGCCTGATGCTGGAGGAGTACGGCTCGTACATTCTGCCGGGTACTACCGAGGACAAGTCGGCGGTGTTCGTGCCGATGGTCGCCGGCGACCAGGCGCGCGGTGTGATCGCGCTCGCCGACGTCGAGTCGGAGCACGCATTCTCCGAATCCGACGTCCGCCTGCTGCAGACCCTCGCCAACAGTATGAGCGTCGCGCTCGAGAATGCGCGGCTCTTCAACGAGACGCAGCGCCTCCTGAAGGAGACCGAGCAACGCAACGCCGAACTCGCGATCATCAACAGTGTGCAGGCAGCGCTCGCCTCCGAACTCAACGTGCAGGGCATCTACGACGCGGTCGGCGACAAGGTGCGCGAAGTGTTCCACCACACCGACATGTCGATCCGCGTTCTCGATCCGCGCACGGGGCTCGTCCACTATCCGTATACCTACGAGAACGGCAAGGCCCTCTCGATCGCGGCCCACCCGCTTCGCGACGGAGGCATTACCGGCCACGTGATCAGGACGCGCGAGCCGCTGGTGATCAACCGTGACATGGAGGGTGCGCTCGTTCGCTACGGGTCTTCGGTGCTTCCGGGAACCGAGATGGCGAAATCGTCGGTCCACGTTCCACTGATCGTCGCCGGGGAAGTCCGCGGCCTGGTGACCCTCAGCAACATGCAGCGCGAGGATGCGTTCGGCGAGAGCGACGTACGCCTCCTGCAAACGCTCGCCAGCACGATGACGGTGGCGCTCGAGAGCGCGCGGCTCTTCGACGAGACGCAACGCCTGCTGAAGGAGACCGAGCAGGGGAAAGCCGAGCTCGCGATCATCAACAGCGTACAGGTGGCGCTCGCATCCAAGCTCGACGAGCATGCAATCTACGACCTCGTCGGCGAGAAGCTCTGCGAGCTCTTCCACGATACGCAGGGCATCAGCCTCGCGTCGTTCGACCTCGCGCGCAACCTTCGGCACTACCACTACTTCATGGAGCACGGGAAGCGCCACGAGCTTCCCGACGAGACGATCGCGGCGCTCAGCCACCACCTGATCCGGACCCGGCAAACGCTCGCGATCAACGAGAAGTTCGACGAGCGAATGGCCGAGCTCGGGATCGAGGTCGAGCTCGTCCCTGGCACAGCGCCGACGAAGTGCATGCTGCGGGTGCCGATCATTGTCGGCGGCGAGGTGCGTGGCGTGATCGGCCTCGAGAACGTCGACCGCGAGAACGCGTTCAGCGAGTCGGACGTGCGGCTCGTGACGACGCTCGCGAGCGGAATGAGCGTCGCGCTCGAAAGCGCGCGCCTCTTCGCCGAGACGCAGGAGGCGCGCACGGTCGCCGAGCACGCAAACCGGGCGAAAAGCACCTTCCTCGCCAACATGAGCCACGAGCTCCGCACGCCGTTGAACGCGATCATCGGCTTCACGCGGATCGTCCGCCGCAAGGCCGAGGGTGCGCTCCCGGAGAAGCAGACCGATAACCTCGACAAGGTGTTGACGAGCGCCGAGCACCTCCTTTCGCTGATCAACACCGTGCTCGACATCGCGAAGATCGAGGCCGGCCGGATGGATGTCACCGCGTCGGACTTCGATCCGGTCCAGCTTGCCGACCAGTGCGTGACGACGGCGGCGCCGCTCCTGAAGCCCGGAGTGACGCTCGCGAAAGCCTACGCGAGCGGTCTCGCGCGCGTGCATTCCGACCAGGAGAAGATCAAGCAGATCATCCTGAACCTCCTCGGCAACGCGGCGAAGTTCACGCACCGCGGAACGATCACCGTGGGTGCCGCGACCGCCGGCGACCGGTTGACGGTCACCGTGACCGATACCGGCATCGGAATGACGCCGGAAGCGATCGGCCGGATCTTCGAGGAGTTCCAGCAGGCAGACACCAGCACGACACGCAAGTACGGCGGCACCGGGCTCGGCCTTTCGATCAGCCGCAGCCTCGCGCGACTGCTCGGCGGCGACATCACGGTGACGAGCGAAGTCGACCGCGGATCGACGTTCACGCTGACGGTGCCGTTGCGCTACAGCGAGCGTGCGGAAGTGGTGGCGGCGAGCGTGGCCGCGGCGGCTGCCGTTACTACCACCGTGGAAGCACCTGCACCGAGAGTCGACGCCGGCGCAAGCGAACCGGCGGCCATTACTGCAGATGACCGAGCGGCAGCGCCACTCGTCCTCGCGATCGACGATAACCCGAACGACATCGAGATCCTGAAAGAGAACCTCGCCGAAGCCGGCTTCCGCGTCGTCGGGGCGCAGGGAGGCGAGGAAGGGATCGCGCGCGCGAAGGCGCTGCACCCGAAGGCGATCACGCTCGACGTCATGATGCCGCAGAAGGACGGCTGGGAGGTTCTGTACGACCTCAAGGCCGATCCAGCGACGCGCGAGATACCGGTCGTGATGCTGACGATCGTTGACAAGAAGGCGCTCGGCTTCGCGCTCGGCGCCGCCGACTATCTGATGAAGCCGTTCGACGCCGAGGCGGTGATCGCTGCGTTGAAGCGCGTCGCGCAGCGAAACGGCGGCACCGCGCCGAAGCGGATTCTCGTTGCCGACGACGATCCCGACGTGATCGACCTCGTGACGCAGCTCCTCGGCGAGCATTACGAGATCGAAGCGGTCGCAGACGGCGAGGCGGCGATGGAGGCTTTGGCGAGGCGTCGCCCGGATGCGATCCTGCTCGACCTGATGATGCCCGGGCTCGACGGCTTCGGCGTGATCGGCCGGCTGCGGAGCGACCCGGCACTGCGCTCGATCCCGGTCGTCGTGCTGACTGCGAAGAGCCTCTCGGCCGAGGAATCTGAGGGGCTCAATGCGAGCGTCGCCCGGATCATCCAGAAGCAGGGGCTCGCGGGCGAGGCGCTGATCCGCGAAATCGAAGGAGTTCTGAAATAGATCCAGGTTGGATCACGGCCGAATAGATTACGAAGGCCCTGATCACCTCTTTCGGCGAGGAAACCGAGTGGCGACCAAATTGCAGCATCTGCTCAGTGAAGCGAACCCAGATTTAACAAAGCCAGATGACACTTTCAAGACCTCCGGTGAACTGATTACCGAGGTTACTCGTGGTGCTAACCTCGTCGACGGCAAGCACGCGTGGGAGCTCGCTCAATCGGAGAAGCACAATATCGATTGTATGAAGCGGTGTTGCACGGCCCAACTCAACACCATGCGAATTGCTGGCCTAGCACCGGCGCCGTACTACTTCGAACGAGTCGCAATACTCTCCAGGAAGCAAAAGAACTACGCACAGGAAATCGAATACTGTGAGCTCTATTTGGAAGCGATCAAGCATCTCTATATGGGAGGCGGTGCCGATGCACGCGAAACAGTGATACTGACAGCGCAGAAGAATATCTTCCAAAACCGAGTCGCGGCAGCAAGAGCACTGCTCGCGGCGGCCAAGCCGACCTGACCACTCAGGCGTCCCGGCACGTGGATGCTCAAAACTCCCGCGGTCCATTCGGCGCGCGACCGACGATCAAAGGGAGTATTCGTGCTCATGGAAGTTGATATGCCGAACGAGCCAGTTGGAGCAATTGCGACTGAGATCGATGAACCAATCTTGTTCCGTACATCGTCTCGCGACGTATACACAGCGACTCTGGCGACTGGGTCACTTTGGCTACGCTCTGATCAATATTTCCGCGAGATCGAGGATACTGTGCGGCGTGACCGCTCTGAGGGGACAAACGGGACATCAACCGTAATACCGATAAAGGTTGCACCTCAAAACGGACCTTCTGTCCATATCTTTGGAGACGGGGAGATTTCGCAGAGATTCGACCCTCATTACATACTTTCGATGCATGGGTCGGGAATCCGGTTGGCGCAAGTGCGTGCATTTGGTGGGCACACGTTTGGAATCCGAAGCATAAGTAGGCTAAGCGCTGAAGTGCTCTACCGATGCTCGCAGTTGGTTCGCTGTAACGGATATCGATACGGTCCGGTGTCATACCAACGAACAGCTCTGACGCATTCGCTTCACTCGATCGGTGGGAGTCCACTCTGCTTATCGCGTAACCCTGCCAGTTACATTCGACCGCTAAATGTAGACGTGCTCCGTAAGCAACCAATGTTTCCGTTCGTCGATCAGGACGAGTGGCGAATTGTCGTATTTGCGGATGGTTATTTGGAGGGCAATCCGAGGTTTCCGCTTAAGATTAACGTCGACCCAGGTGCCTTCTTCCCATACCTTTTCGGAAATGAATAGCAATAGGATAGCCGTCACCCTATGAAGAAGATCCTGATCGTCGAGGACGTCGATCTCAACATCGAGCTCCTCACCCAGTTGCTCGAGGACGACTACGAGCTCGCGATCGCAAAGGACGGCGAGCAGGGCGTGGCGCTCGCTGCGAGTGCGAGCCCCGACCTGATCCTGATGGACATGTCGCTGCCGATCTGCGACGGCTACGAGGCGACGCGGCGCATTCGCGCGAGCGGAGCAAAGCTGCCGATCATCGGGCTCTCGGCGCACGCGATGGCGGGAGATGCCGAGCGCGCGCTCGCGGCTGGGTGCAGCGATTACATGACGAAGCCGGTCGACGACGCGCTCCTGTTCCGCAAGCTCGATCAGTATTTGAAGTCCTGACCAATGGCGGTCGCTCCGCGCGCGAAGATCCTGATCGTCGACGACGAGCCCTTCAATGTCGACTATCTCGAGCAGGAGCTCGAGGATCTCGGCTACGACACCGTGTCGGCGGGCGACGGCGCTGCCGCGCTCGACGCCGTTCGCAGCGAGGCGCCCGATCTCATCCTGCTCGACATCATGATGCCGGTGATGGATGGTTTCGCGGTGCTCGAGCGCCTGAAGGTCGATCCGTCGACACACGACATTCCGGTGGTCGTCATCTCGGCGATGAGCGATCTCGCGAGCATCGTCCGCGGGATCGCGCTCGGCGCCGACGATTACCTGCCGAAGCCGTTCGAGCCAGTGCTGCTGCACGCGCGGATCGGCGCAGGCCTCGAGCGCAAGCTTCGCCGCGATCGCGAGATCGAGTACCTGCGCGCCGTGGAGGTTCTTACCGGGGCGGCGAAGGCGGTGCAGGAGGCGACTTACGACGAGGCAGCGATTGCTGCGGTCACCGCGCGCGACGACGCGCTCGGCAATCTTGCGCGGATGTTCGGCGGCATGGTGCGCGAGGTTGCCGCCCGCGAGCAGCGGCTGAAGCAGCAGCTCAGGCAGTTGCAGCAGGACCTCGATGAGCGCAACGCCGCCGCTGCCGAATCTGCTGCGGCGTGGGTGCCGATGGATCGCCGCGCCGCCCTCGTCGAAGGGCGCGATCTTCCGGAGGACGTCGAGGGTTGCGCGCTCCTCGCCGACATCGCGGGCTTCACCCCGCTCGCCGAAGCGTTCACGCAGGCGCTCGGCGTCGAGCGAGGGGCGGAGGAGCTGACGCGCGAGGTCAACCGCGTGCTGGCGCTCCTCACCGACGAGGTCCACCGCTACCGCGGCAGCGTCGTGGGCTTTGGCGGCGACGCGATCACCTGCTGGTTCGACGGGGACGCCGCAGCACGCGCGGTCGCCTGCGCGTTCGCGATGCAGCGCAGGTTGCAGACGCTCGAAGCGGTGACTGCGCCCGGAGGCGTCGAGGTCTCGCTCGGCGTCAAGGTCGCGGTCGCGCTCGGGCCCGGGAGACGTCTGCTCGCCGGCGACCCGGCGACGCAGGTCGTCGAGACGCTTGGCGGAACGGTGATGCACGAACTCAGCGCGGCACTCCGTCACGCGCAACGTGGCGAGGTGATTGTCAATCGCCGGCTCTCCGAGGCGCTCGCTCAGGCGATCGCGGTCGGCGAATGGCGCGACGACGGTCGCGGCGCGTCGATGACCGTTGCCGCATTGCGCCAGACGGTCGAGCCCTCACCCTGGCCGGCGCTCGCCGCAGGAGTGCTCGACGACGAGCGCGTACGGCCGTGGCTCGCGCCTGCGGTCTATGCGCGTGTGCACGCGCGCCAGAGCGCTGCGCTCGCCGAGCTCCGGCCCGCGGCGACGCTGTTCCTGCGCTTCGCCGGGCTCGACTATGAGCGCGATTCCGCGGCAGGGGTGAAGCTCGACTCGTTCGTGCGCTGGGTGCAGGCGGTGACCATGCGCTTCGACGGGACCCTGCTGCAGCTCGTCCACGACGACAAGGGCGCGTACTTCCATATCGTGTTCGGCGTTCCGGTCGCCCACCGTGACGATGCGCTGCGCGCGGTGCGCGGGGCGCTCGCGCTGCAAAGCCCGCCACCCGAGCAGGATGGCATCCGCGACGTTGCCGTCGGGCTCGCATGGGGTCCGCTTCGCACCGGAGCGTTCGGCAGTGCGGCGCAGCGCGCCTACACGGTGTTCGGCGATCGGGCGAACCTCGCCGCCCGGCTGATGATGGCGGCCGAGCCCGGAACGACCCTCTGCGGCGAGGCGATCCATGCCGCAGCGCACGAGGAAATCGACTTCGAAGCGCTGGCGCCGATCCGCGTCAAGGGCTTCGCCGAGCCGGTCCGCGTTTACCGTCCCCGTGGCGAGACCGTCGCCGACGCCGCGGGCGCAGCGCGCATGCTCGACCTTCTCGATCCGATCGATCAGGCGCTCGTCAAGACGGCGAGCGCGATCGGCAGCGAATTCACGCTCGGAGCACTCTCCGCCGTGCATCCGCAGGGTACCGCCGGGGCGGGGGTCGCCTCGCATCTCGACGCGCTTGTCGCACAGCGGCTCGTCGAGCGTGTGCCGCGACCCGGCGACGGCGGCGGAACCTTCGCGTCGACGCGCTACCGCTTCACGCAGCCGGCGCTGCGCGACGCCGCGTATGCGCGGATGCCGTTTGCGCAGCGGCGCCAGCTCCACCGCGACATCGCGCAGTGGTACGAGCGCGAATGCGCCGACCTGTCGTCGCACCACGCGACGCTCGCCGCGCACTGGCGCGCTGCCGACGAGCCCGCGCGTGCGGCCGAATGCTTCGAGCGCGCAGCCGAAGTCGCACGCGAGCGCGGCGCGCTCGAGGACGCTGCGCGCTATCTCGGCGAATCGCTGGCGCTTGAGCGCGGGCGCTAGCGTGCGCCGATCACCCCGCGGCGAAGCTGGTCGCGTTCGATCGACTCGAACAGCGCCTTGAAGTTGCCTTCGCCGAAGCCGTCGTCGCCGCGGCGCTCGATGAACTCGAAGAACACCGGGCCGATCATCGTCGCCGAGAAGATCTGCAGCAGGAGCCGCTTCGAGCCACCTTCGGTGGTGCCGTCGAGCAGGATGCCGCGCGCGGCGAGCCTGGCGACGTCGAGGCCGTGGTCGGGAAGGCGCTCGTCGAGCATCTCGTAATACGTCGCGGGAGGGGGCGCCATCATCGGTACACCGGCTGCGCGCAGCCGGTCGAGGGTTGCCGGAAGGTCGTCGGCAAGGAGCGCGATGTGCTGGATGCCCTCGCCATTGAACTTCATCAGGAATTCCTCGATCTGCCCGGTCTCCTTCGAAGCCTCCTCGTTCAACGGAATGCGGATCCTGCCGTCGGGCGCGGTCATCGCGCGCGAGGTGAGGCCCGTGTACTCGCCCTTGATGTCGAAGTAGCGGATGTCGCGGAAGTTGAAGATGCGCTGGTAGAACTCGGCCCAGTAACCCATCCGGCCGCGGTAGACGTTGTGGGTCAGGTGATCGATCACCCCGAGGCCGTGACCTGCGGGACGACGATCGACTCCGGGCAGGAACTCGAAGTCGATGTCGTAGATTGCGCGGCCCTCCTCGAAGCGGTCGATCAGGTAGAGCGGCGCACCGCCGATCCCGCGGATCGCCGGCAGCCGCAGCTCCATCGGGCCCGGGGGCGAATCGGCGGGCTGCGCGCCGAGCTCGAGCGCACGCGCATAGGCGCGATGCGAATCGCGGACGCGAAACGCCATCCCGCACGGCGACGGTCCGTGCTCGGCGGCGAAGTACGCTGCCGCGCTCTTCGGCTCGCGGTTGACGATGAAGTTGATGTCGCCCTGCCGATAGAGCGATACATCCTTCGAGCGATGATTCGCGACATGCGCGAAGCCCATCCGCTCGAACAGCGGCTCGAGGAGCCCCGGAGTCGGTGACGCGAACTCGACGAACTCGAAACCGGTCAGGCCCATCGGGTTGTCGAACAGGTCAGGCATGGCTTGACTCCTTCCGCGTCGCTGCAGCCTCGGGGTAGACGCCGAGTACCCGCGCGTGCAGCCGCGCGAGGCCGAACAGCGTGTCGATCTCGGGGGTCGCGACGCCGGCGAGACGCGCGATGTCGCGCACGGCACCGACCAAGGCGTCGAGCTCGACCGGGCGGCGCGCCTCGACGTCGTTCTGCATCGACGTGCGCAATCGTCCGAGCTTGCGCGTCACCGCGTGGCGCTCGTCGGGGTCGGCATCGATCGGCAGCCCGATCGCCGCGCCGACCGCGGCGGCTTCGCGCATGCAGTGGCTCGCGAAGGCGCGCACCAGCGGGTCGTCGAGAATGCGGTCGGCCGTGGCATTGGTGATCGCCGACAGCGGGTTCATCGTCATGTTGCCCCAGAGCTTGTACCAGACGTCGCGCTGGATGCGCGGGCTCGTCTCGACTTCGAAGCCGGCGTCGCGAAGGACGGCGGCGAGCTTCGCGAGACGCTGCGTGGAGGTGCCGTAGGGCTCGCCGACGATGAGTGCATTGCCCATTCGCGGCTCGACGATTCCCGGCCCGGTTGCGGCGGCGCTCAGGTGCACGACGCAGCCCAGCGTCCGCTCGCGCGGGAAGCTCGCGCGAAGCACTCCTCCAGGATCGATCGAGTCGATCACGGGTTCTGCGCTCCCCTGCGCGACGTTCCTCGGAGCGCCATCGCCGGGTACCCCGTTCCCCGGCGGCCAGCCGAGCCCGTCGAAGAACCACCACGGGATGCCATTCATCGCGGAGAGCACGAGCGACTCCGGGCCGATCATCGGCGAGAGCGTCGGCGCGAGCTCCGGCAGTGCGGGTGCCTTCACCGCGACGACGACGAGATCCTGCCGGCCGAGGGCTTCAGGCGAATCGGCGGCGCGCACCGGTAGGCTGTGCAGCGTATCGCCGTCGCGCAGCCGCAGTCCGTCACGGGTGAGCGCCGCGAGCGTCGCACCGCGCGCGAGCAGCGACATGTCGTGGCCGGCGCTGGCGAGCCTGAAGCCGAACAATCCGCCGATCGCGCCTGCGCCGACGATGCCGATCTTCATGCGCCGGGCCTGCAGTCGACGCTCATCACCATTCTCCAAAGAAAATTCCCGCCTCGCGGTGGCGATCGGTTCCGCGCTCGACGTCTTCGTCGGACACGGTGACGCGCTGCTTCAGCGAACCGTGCCAGTCGGCGAGCCTGCCGTGCAGTTGGTCGCGCACGCCCGCACAGGCGGGATCGCGGCCGAGGTCGACGAGCTCGGCGGGGTCGGCTTCGAGATCGAAGAGCTGGGGGCGGAACCCCTGCCAGTGCACGTATTTCCAGCGAGCGGTGCGCAGCATCCACGCGCGGCATTCACCCGGCTTGCGGCCGAGCACCCTCCGTGCAGCCCGATAGCCATAGTCAAGCTCGGAGACCACGCAATCGCGCCACGTGGGCATCGGTGCCCCCTGCGTCAGCGGCAAGAGCGACGTTCCCTCGACGCGGTGCGCATAGGGCGGCAGGCCGAGCGCTTCGAGCGCCGTCGGAACGATGTCGATCGCGGAGACGAAGTGCGCATCGGCTGTTCCGCGCGTCGCGTCGGCCGCAGGGGTCGGGTCGAACACGATCAGCGGCACGCGCTGCGCGGTGTCGTGGAACTGCTCCTTTTCGCCGAGCCAGTGATCACCGAGATAGTCGCCATGATCGGAGGTGAACACGACGAGCGTGTCGTTCCAGCGCCCGAGGCGGCCGAGCGTCTCCCACACGCGGCCGAGATGGTCGTCGACCTGCGCGACAAGGCCCTGGTAGACCGGCCGCACGGTGTCGGAAACTTCGCGGCGCATGAAGTTCACACACTCGTCCTGCGTCCGGTAGGCGGCGAGCACCGGGTGTGGATCGTCGAGCTCGGCGTCGCTTCGGACGAGCGGCAGGCAGCGGTCGAGCCCGTACATCGCTTGGTACGGGCGCGGCGCCACGTAGGGCCAGTGTGGCTTGACGTAGGACAGATGCAGCGCCCAGGGGGTGTCGCGCTGCGCCTCGATCCAGCGGATCGCCACGTCGGTCGTCCACGCGGTCTCCGAGTGCGGCTCGGCGACTCGCGACGGCCAGCGGACGTTGCGCATCTTCCAGCCGGAGTGCGCGTTGCCGGCGCCGTCGGTCACGCTGACGACGTAGTTGTTCCAGGGGCGGTCGCCGGCGTAGCCGTGGCGGCGCAGGAAGGCCGGGTAGCCGGACTCGTCGCCCGGTTCCTGGTGGCCGTCGTAGCGCTCGACCTCGACGAACGATCCTGCGACGAGGCTCCTCCCGAGCGCGCTCGCCGCATCGATGCCGAGGCGTCGCATGCCCGCGGTGTCGGGCGTCATGTGCGTCTTGCCGACGAGGGCCAGGCTGCGTCCGTTCCAGCGCAGGTATTCGCCGAGCGTCACCTCGTCGATCGACAGCGGCACGCGGTTCCACGTCGCGCCGTGCGAGGTCATCGTGCGGCCGGTATAGAACGACATCCTCGACGGCCCGCAGACGCCCGACGTGACGAACGCGCGATCGAAGCGGACGCCGCGCGCGGCGAGCGCGTCGATGTTGCGCGTCGCGAGGTGTGGGTGGCCGTAGCAGCCGAGGTGATCGGCGCGAAGCTGGTCGCACATCACGAAGAGGAAGTTGCGGATCGTCATCGGATCACGGCCGGTAACCGAGCCGCAGCGATACCGCCTCGGCGGTCGCGGCGAGCTCGCGCGCGAGCGGGCTTTGCCAGCTCGCATCGAACGTACCGGCCGGGCCGAGCAGCGTGATCGCCAGCACGAGACTGCGCGTATGATCGAAAGCGGGTGCGCAGAACGCGTTGATGCCCGGGATCGGATGCCCGGTCGCGCGCGCGATGCCGCGCTCGCGGACGGCGGCGAGCGTCGCTGCGAACTCCTTCGCCGACGTGCGCCGCTCGGGCGGTGACGTGATGGCACGATCGAGTTCCGCGTCGACGAGGCGCTCGGTGACCTTGTGCGGCAGGTACGCGGCGAACACGCGGCCGGTCGCCGTGTGAACGAGCGACATCACCGTGCCCGGTCGCAGGTTGACGTGGATGGGGTGAGCCGATTCGTCGAGGCGGATCACCGTCGGGCCATGGGTCCCCCAGACCGCCAGCGCCACCGACTGGCCGGTTCGATCGGCGAGCGCCGCGACTTCGCGCGACGCGACGCGCACCGGCTCGAGCCGGCGCAGGCCGACGAGGCCGAGCTCGAGTGCGAACGGTCCGAGTTCGTAGCGCCCGGTCGACGCGTCCTGCTCGACCAACCCGAGCTTGGCGAAGCTCACCAGATAGGGATGCGCTTTCGCCGGGGCCATGCCGGCGTCGCGCGCGAGATCCTTCAGCATCATCGACGACGCGTGCCGCGCGAGCGAGCGCAGCAGCTCGCCGCCCGTCTCGACCGACTGGATGCCGCGGCGCTTCTTCGTCTTCGGCGCGCCCGTCGCTCGGTTCGCGAGCGGGTGCGCCGGCCCCTGCGCAGCACGAGTGCCGCGAGCAGACGTCGCCTCGGGTGCAGCCTCGGTCGCCGGCCGGCGCATGGTTTTCGGATTGTACCTGTGCGAATCGACCTGTCAAAAGCATAGTTATTAGTTGACTGCTAAGCTGTTGACGTAAGACTAAATCGGCCCTACGATCGCCGCCATCGCCGATCGTTACCGGAGGAGCGCCCATGGAGAAGCAGTTCGCGTCGCACGCCGACCTGGCCGAGAAGAAGGTCAGCTTCGATCGTCTCTCACCGCATGCCTTTGCGTACACCGCCGAAGGTGACCCGAACACCGGCATCGTCGTCGGCGACGACGCGGTGATGGTCATCGATACCCAGGCGACTCCAGTAATGGCGCAGGACGTGATCCGGCGCATCCGCGAGGTCACCGACAAGCCAATCCGCTACGTCGTGCTCTCGCACTATCACGCCGTGCGCGTGTTGGGCGCATCGGCCTATGGTGTCGCCCACGTCATCGCGAGTCAGGACACGCGCGACCTCATCGTCGAGCGCGGCGCGCAGGACATGAAGAGCGAAATCGAGCGGTTTCCGCGCCTCTTTCGCGCGGTCGAGTCGGTTCCGGGCCTCACCTGGCCGAACCTCGTGTTCCAGGGCGAGATGACGCTGTGGCTCGGCGCGCTCGAGGTCAGGATCATGCAGCTCGGCCGCGGGCACACGAAGGGTGACACCGTCGTCTGGCTGCCGCAGGACGGTGTGTTGTTTTCCGGTGATCTCGTCGAGTACGAGACGACACCTTATGCCGGTGACGCCTATTTCGACGACTGGCCCGCGACGCTCGACGCGATCGCGGCGCTCGGTCCGGCGAAGCTCGTTCCCGGCCGCGGCGCGGCGCTGAAGACGCCGCAGGAAGTGCAGGCGGGCCTCGCGCAGACGCGCGCGTTCACGAGCGATCTCTATGCGCTGGTAAAGCGCGGAGCGCAGGCGGGCAGGGACCTGCGCAGCGTCTATCGCGAGACCTACGATGCGCTGAAGCCGAAGTACGGGAAGTGGGTGATCTTCGACCACTGCATGCCGTTCGACGTGACGCGCGCCTACGACCTCGCGACGAAGTATCCGGATCCGCGCATCTGGACCGCGCAGCGCGATCAGGAGATGTGGCAGGCGCTGGAGGGCAGCGGCGCCGCCGCGGCGTCGCCGCCGCGGGCATGACGCAGTCGTGGCCGACGCCGATTTCCGGACACTGAGGCTCGCCTACGTACGGTCGGCCGACCAGAGCGCGGCGACGCCGGCGCGCCATCCGGTGGTCATCGTCGGCGCGGGTCCAGTCGGACTCGCGCTGGCGATCGATCTCGCCCAGCGCGGCGTGCGCGCGCTGGTGCTCGACGACGACGACAAGCTTTCGGCGGGCTCGCGCGCGATCTGCTTCGCGAAGCGCACGCTGGAGATCTGCGACCGCCTGGGCGTCGGCGACCGGCTCGTCGCGAAAGGCGTCTCGTGGAAAGTCGGCAAGGTGTACTTCCAGGACGAGCTCGTCTACGCATTCGACCTGCTCCCGGACGGCGGCCACCGCCGCCCGGCGTTCATCAACCTGCAGCAGTATTACTTCGAGGGCTACCTGTACGAGCGCGCGGCGGCGCTGCCCGGACTCGAGCTGCGCTGGAAGAACCGCGTCGTGGCCGTCGAGCCGCACGAGGACGGCGTTGCGCTTACCGTCGAGACCCCTGACGGACCGTACCCGATCGAGGCCGACTACGTGGTCGCTTGCGACGGCTCGAAGTCATCGGTGCGCGCGGCGCTGGGTCGGGAGATCAGGGGGCAGGTGTTCCGCGACCGCTTCCTGATCGCCGACGTGCGGATGAAGGCCGACTTCCCCGCCGAGCGCTGGTTCTGGTTCGATCCACCGTTCCATCGCAATCAATCGGTCCTTCTGCACATGCAGCCCGACAACGTCTGGCGAATCGATTTCCAGCTCGGCTGGGATGCCGATCCAGACGAGGAGAAGAAGCCCGAGCGCGTCGTTCCGCGCGTGAAGGCGCTGCTGGGCGAGGACGCGCAGTTCGAGTTCGAGTGGATCAGTGTCTATACGTTCGCGTGCCAGCGCATGGATCGCTTCCTTCACGACCGGGTGATCTTCGCCGGCGACTCCGCGCACGGTGTGTCGCCCTTCGGCGCGCGCGGCGCCAACTCCGGTATACAGGACGCCGACAACCTCGGCTGGAAGCTCGCCCTGGTGATCGAAGGCAAGGCGCCGGCGACGCTCCTCGCCAGCTACGCCGCCGAGCGCGAAGCCGCCGCCGACGAGAACATCGTGCACTCGACGCGCTCGACCGACTTCATCACTCCTAAGAGCGAGATGAGCCGCAGCTTCCGCGATGCGGTGCTGAAGCTCGCAAAGGAGCATCCATTCGCGCGCAGGCTCGTCAACAGCGGCAGGCTCTCGGTGCCGGCGATGCTTGTGGCGTCGCCGCTCAACACGCCGGACCGCGATTCATTCGCCGGTCCGATGATCCCGGGCGCGCCGATCGCCGACGCGCCGGTCCGCGTCGGCCGCCGCGAGGACTGGTTCCTCGGGTACACCGTCGACCGCTTCACCACCGTGCATTTCAGTGCAGGCGGTGTGCCGGCGCCCGAGGTCGTTGCCGGCCTTTCCTCGCTCGCCGGTGCGGCGATCCCGGTCGCTGCTGTCGTGGTCGTGCAGCAGGGTGCCGATCGGCGCGTCGAGTGGCCGGGCGCGCCGTCGGCGGATGCCGGTACCGGCGCTGGGGTCACCGTGCTCGAGGATGCCGAGGGGCTCCTCGCGGATCGCTTCGACGCGCACGACGGCACGACCTACCTGATCCGGCCCGACCAGCACGTCTGCGCACGCTGGCGCAGTTTCGATCCCGCATCAATCCGTGCAGCCGTCGCCCGCGCGACCTGTAATGCCTGAGGAGTGACCGATGCCCGCGACGCTCGACATCCAGCCCAACATCGCCGACGCCGACGGTTTCTACGAGGCGCTGATCGACCTGCACCGCGACTTGACTCCGGCCGAAAGCCGCCTCGTCAACGCGAAGCTGATCCTGCTCCTCGCCAATCACATCGGCGATCGTGCCGTGCTGCGCGACGCGATGGCGCGCGCACGCGACGGCGTCGGCGCCGACGCCAATCATTGAACGGAGGCGAAGATGGCCACATCCTCTAGCCACGCATTGCGCGAGAACGCGGCCGCTGCGGGCGGGCACCCGGAGCTTCGCTACCACTCTGGATTCGGCAACGAAATCGCGACCGAGGCGCTGCCCGGCGCATTGCCAATCGGGCAGAATTCACCGCAGCGGTGTCCGTATGGGCTCTACGCCGAGCAGCTCTCGGGAACCGCGTTCACCGCACCGCGCGGAGCCAACCGGCGGACATGGCTGTATCGGATCCGCCCGGCGGCGGTGCATCGGCCGTTCCGGCGCATCGACAACGGACGCTACGACGGCGACTTCGGCGCCGTCGCGGCGCCGCCCAACCAGCTCCGCTGGGATCCGCTTCCCGTTCCCGCGGCGCCGACCGATTTCGTGGAAGGCATCGTCACGATCGCCGGCAACGGCGATCCGCACCAGCAGACCGGCTGCGGCATCCACCTCTATGCTGCGAACCGGTCGATGACCGATCGCTACTTCTACAGCGCCGACGGCGAGATGCTGATCGTTCCCCACGAAGGGCGCCAGCGCTTCGTCACCGAGCTGGGCATCGTCGAAGCGGCACCGCAGGAGGTCGTCGTGATCCCGCGCGGCGTGCGCTTCCGCGTCGAGCTCGTCGATGTGACAGCGCGCGGCTACATCTGCGAGAACTTCGGCGCAGCGTTCCGCCTCCCCGAGATGGGCCCGATCGGCTCCAACGGCCTCGCGCATTCACGCGATTTCCTGACGCCGGCCGCGTGGTACGAGGACCGCGACGCAAAGTCCGAGCTCGTTGCGCGCTTCATGGGCAACCTCTGGGTCGCCGAGATGGATCACTCACCGCTCGACGTCGTCGCGTGGCACGGCAACGGCGCACCGTACAAGTACGACCTGCGCCGTTTCAACGCGATCGGATCGATCAGCTACGACCACCCCGATCCGTCGATTTTCCTGGTTCTGCAGTCGCAGTCCGACACGCCGGGCGTCGACACGGTCGACTTCGCGATCTTCCCGCCGCGGATCCTCGCGATGGAGCACACGTTCCGCCCGCCGTGGTTCCATCGCAATGTCGCGAGCGAGTTCATGGGACTCGTTCGCGGCGTCTACGATGCCAAGGCGGAAGGGTTCGTGCCGGGCGGCGCGAGCCTGCACAACTGCATGACCGCGCACGGTCCTGATGCGCAGACGTTCGAGAAGGCGAGCCGCGCCGACATCAGCCACCCCGATTACATCCGTGACACGATGGCGATCATGTTCGAAACGCGCTGCGTGATCCGGCCGACGCGCTTTGCGCTCGAGACTTCGCAATTGCAGGCCGAGTACTATCGCTGCTGGCTGGACCTGGAACGGCACTTCGACCCGGCGAGGCGATGACCGAACTGAATGAGACGCACGACCCCGCACTCGAGTGCTGGGTCGAATCGGCGCGTACGCCGGAAACCGATTTTCCACTGCAGAACCTGCCGTTCGCCGTGTTCAGGCGCGCGGGTTCGGGCGAGCCGTTTCGAGGCGGCGTCGCGGTCGGCGCGGAAATCGTCGATCTCGCCGCCGCGCAGGCGGCGGGGGTATTCGAGGGCGCGGCCGCAAAAGCGGCCCAGGCGGCGACCGGCGCAGCGCTCAATGCGCTGATGGCGATGGGTCACGCGGCATCGTCGGCATTGCGGCTCGCGTTGTCGCGCGCGCTGCGCCGTGACTCGCCGCTCGAAGGTCGTCTGCGCGGCTGCCTCGTTCCGCAGGCGCGCGCCGACTACGCCGTTCCCGCGGAGATCGGCGACTACACCGACTTCTACACGTCGATCCACCACGCGACCAACGTCGGCAGGCTGTTCCGTCCCGACCATCCGCTGATGCCGAACTACAAGTGGGTGCCGATCGGTTATCACGGACGCGCATCGTCGATCGGCATCTCGGGCCAGGAATTCGCGCGGCCGCACGGCCAGGTGCTCGCGAAAGGCGCATCGACGCCCGCGCTTGCTCCGAGTGCGCGGATGGATTACGAGCTCGAGCTCGGCGTCTACATCGGCGCCGGCAACGCGCTCGGCACACCGATCCCGATCGACCAGGCGGAATCCCACGTGTTCGGCCTCTCGCTCCTGAACGACTGGTCGGCGCGCGACATTCAGGCGTGGGAGTACCAGCCGCTCGGGCCCTTCCTCGGCAAGAGCTTCGCAACGACGATCTCGCCGTGGGTCGTCACGCTCGAAGCTCTGGCGCCGTACCGCGTCGCGTTGAGCCGACCCGGCGACGATCCGAGGCCGCTCGCCTACCTCGACTCGGCTGCGGTCGCGAACGGAGGCGCGTTCGACATCCGCCTCGAAGTTCTGCTCGAGACACCGCGCATGCGCGCCGGTCGCGAGCTTCCCGCCCGGCTCGCAGCGACCTCCTACCGTCACGCGTGGTGGACGGTCGCGCAGATGGTGACGCACCACACGGTCAACGGCTGCAACCTGAGGCCCGGCGACCTGCTCGGGACCGGCACGCTGTCGGGCCCCGCGGCCGACGAGGCCGGCGCATTGATCGAGCTGACGGCCGGGGGCGCGAATCCGGTCATCCTTCCGGACGGCGAGTCGCGGACGTTCCTCGAAGACGGCGATACGGTGATCATGCGCGGCTGGTGCGAACGACCGGGTGCGGTGCGCATCGGCTTCGGCGAGGTTCGCGGAACGCTGCTTCCCGCCGCGTGACCGCAACTCGGCACCGCGTGCCGGTCGTCGCGTCCGACCGGCAACTCCTCCTGCTCTCGCTTGCGGCCTTCGCGAGCATGACGACGATGCGCGTCTGCGACCCGCTCTTGCCCGCCCTCGCGAATGAGTTCTCGGTCACGACCGGCGTCGCCGCACAGGTCATTTCGGCCTTCGCGATCGCCTACGGGCTGCTGCAACTCGTTTACGGGCCGCTCGCCGATCGTTACGGCAAGTTTCGCGTCGTCTCCGTCGCGGTGCTCGGTTGCGCGGCGAGCAACCTCGCCGCGGGCTTCGCGCCTTCGCTCGGGTGGCTGGTCGCGTTTCGTGCGGCCACCGGTGGCACCGCGGCTGCGATCATTCCGCTCACGATGGCATGGATCGGCGATTCGGTCGGTTACGAGCGCAGGCAGGAGGTGCTGGCGAGGCTGCTGTCGGCGACGGTCGTCGGCATGATCGTCGGCCAGTGGGCGGGAGGCGTGTTCGCCGATACGCTCGGCTGGCGAAGCGTATTCATCGCGCTGGCGCTGCTGTTCGCGGTCTCGGGCATCATGATGCGGCTCGAAATGAGACGCACGCACGCGGCTTCGCCGCGAGAACCGCAGGCGAGGCGGCAGGCGCACGCAGACGCGCCGACGGGCGTTCCCGCGCAGGCAGGCTTCGCGCAACGGCTGCGCAAGGTGATCGACGAGCCGTGGGCGCGCGAGGTGCTCGCGGTCAGCATCGTCGAGGGCGCGGTCGCGTACAGCGCGTTCGCGTTCGTGCCGTCGTACCTGCATCAGCGCTTCGGCCTGTCGATGGCGTGGGCGGGAGCGGTGCTCGCGCTCTACGGCGTCGGCGGTTTCTGCTACAGCCGGATCGCTCCGTTCATGCTGGCACGCTGGGGCGAGTCGGGGCTCGCGCGGCGCGGGGGCATCGTTCTGGGCGTGATCTTCGCGGTCCTCGCGGCGATGCCGCACTGGGGCTGGGCGCTTCCCGCCTGCTTCGCGGGCGGCCTCGGCTTCTACATGCTCCACAATACGCTGCAGACGCACGCGACGCAGATGGCGCCAACGGTGCGCGGCACGGCAGTCTCGCTCTTCTCGTGCGCGCTCTTCTTCGGGCAGTCGATCGGCGTCGTCGCCGCGTCGTGGGTCGTCGATCACCTGTCGGCGCGCGCGGTGTTCGCCGCGGCGGCGGTGGCATTGCCGATTCTCGCGTGGGGCTTCGCCGCGCGGATCGGAATTCGGGTTCGCGCGACGGAGAACGCCAGATGAGTTTCGACCTCGAGGCCTACCTCGCCCGCGTCGGCTGGCGCGGCGATCTGCGCTCCGACCTTGCGACGCTCGCGGGCCTCCTCGACGCCCACATGCGTCACATTCCGTTCGAGAACCTCGACGTGCTGCTGGGGCGGGGCGTGCGTCTCGACCTCGATTCGCTGCAGCGCAAGCTCGTGGGTGACCGCCGCGGGGGCTACTGCTTCGAGCACGCGACGCTTTTCGCGGCAGTGCTCGAGCGGATCGGCTTCACGCTGCAGCGGCACACGGCGCGAGTCGTCGTCGCCGCACCGCGCACCGAGTCGCCGCGCACCCACATGTTCCTGACGGTACCGCTCCCGGAGGGGCGCTACGTCGTCGATCCCGGCTTCGGATCGCTGGCGCCGCGTGTTCCGGTCCCGCTCGAAGACGGGCGCGCGGTGCGCGCTGGTGACGAGACGCACTGGATGGCGCGCGACGGTGACCTGTGGATCCTGCGCAGCCGGACGCCCGAGAAAGCCGTCGATTGCTGGGTGTCCGAGGTCGGCGTCGACAATGTCGTCGATTTCGAGGTCGGCAACCACTACACGTCGACCCATCCGCAGTCGGCGTTCGTCAACCGGCTGATGCTGCGCGCGCTCATCGCCGACGGGCGTGTCAGCGCGATGAATCGCGAGGTGACGGTAAGGAGCGCAGGCGCGGCGCGAACCTTCCAGCTCGCCGACCGCAGCGCTCTGCGCGCGCTTCTCGCCGAGCACTTCGGCTTCGACCTGCGCGAGATCGAGACGCTGCGCGTGCCGTCGGTCGAAGGCTGGAACTGACCGCGCCCTCTTCAGGATAGCATCGTGAAATGGGTCTATCGAGCTCTCGCGGTCGTCGGGGTGCTCGTCTGCGCGCTGGCAGTGGCCGCGTACCTGACCGCACTTCGCTTTGATCGGCCGGTGGGCTTCGAGGTCTCCGGCGCAACCGATGTCGACGGCACGCCTTTCGCGATCGGCGTCTGGTATCCGACCGAGGCTCGTCCGTGGCCGACGACGTTGATCGGCACCACGTTGATGGATGTCGCCCGCGATGCGCCAATCGCGGGCCGCGACCTTCCATTGATTGTCATCTCGCATGGAAACGGCGGCGGTCCGCAGAGTCACGCCGACCTCGCGCTGGCGCTGGCGAGCGCGGGTTATGTCGTCGCCGCGCCGATGCATGCCGGCGATAATTTCACCGACTCGAGCGCGTCGGGGGCGGCGACCCTGTACAGCGACCGCACGCGGCAATTCCGCGCAACCGTCGAGCACATGGTCACCAGATGGCATGGGCACGATCGGATCGACCCGGATCTTGTCGGCGCCTTCGGCTTTTCGGCGGGGGGCATCACCGTTCTGGCCGCCGCGGGAGCGCGGCCGGACCTTCGGCTCATCGCCAGCCATTGCGCGCAGGCGCCCGAATTCGTCTGCGACGTGCTGCGCCACTTCAAGTCTCCGCTGGTCGACGCCGGCGCGCCCACGCCCCCGTCGATGCAACCGACGACCGGATTGAAGGCTGCAGTCGTCGCCGCCCCCGGCCTCGGTTTTACGCTCACTCCGGCCGGACTCGCAGGCGTAACCATTCCCGTCCAGCTCTGGAGCGGCGAGAAGGACGAGCAGGTTCCCTACGCCACCAACGCGAAGCCGATCCGCGAGGGGCTAGGATCGAAGGTCGAATTCCATTTGGTTCCGGGCGCGGGCCATGCCTCGTTCCTCGCGCCCTGCGGTCTGCTGCGACCGGCGGCGCTTTGCCACGATCCAGAAGGGTTCGACCGCAGGACCTTCCACACGACCATGAACGACGAGGTGATACGCTTCTTCGATCAGTCCTTGAAGCCCCGATAGCCGGCGACGCCGCCGGCTTCATCGGCGTGGCGGCTGAGGCGCCCCTCAGCTTGTCGCGCGTCTGAGGTCGCTCCTCTTCACCCCATCGATCAGTGGATGTCCGGCTCGCGTACCGCCGCACCGAACGAGGTTTCGAGAAAATCGAAGTCGCAGCCCTCGTTGGCCTGCTTCACGTGGCGCGAGAACATCCAGCCGTAGCCCCGCTCGTAACGCGCAGATGGCCGCGCCCACGCCGCCCTGCGGCGCGCGAGCTCTTCGTCCGTGACTTCCATTCGAATGCTCCGCGCGGGGACGTCGACGGTGACGAGATCGCCGCTTTGCAGCAGCGCGAGCGGGCCGCCGACGTACGATTCGGGCGCGACGTGCAGGATGCATCCACCGTAGCTCGTACCGCTCATCCGCGCATCGGAGATGCGCAGCATGTCGCGCACGCCCTCTTTCACGAGCTTCTTCGGCAGCGGCAGCATGCCCCATTCGGGCATGCCGGGGCCGCCGAGCGGCCCGGCGTTTCTCAGCACCAGCACGTGATCGGCGCCGACGTCGAGGTTCTCGTCGTCGGTCGCCGCCTTCATCGACGGGTAGTCGTCGAATACCAGCGCCGGTCCGGTGTGGCGAAGAAGTCGTGGCTCGCACGCGCTCGGCTTGATGACGCAGCCGTCCGGGGCGAGATTGCCGCGCAGGACCGCGAGCGCACCTTCGCGGTACACCGGGTTGTCGGGGCGGCGGATGACGTCGTCGTTCCAGACTTCGGCGCCGGCGATGTTGTCGCCGATCGAGCGGCCGTTGGCGGTCATCGCGCCGAGGTTAAGGTGGCTGCGGATGCGCTCCATCAGCCCGCGGATGCCGCCGGCGTAGAAGAAGTCCTCCATCAGGTACTCGTCACCGCTCGGGCGGATGTTGGCAAGCACAGGAACCTTGCGGCTCGCCCGCTCGAAGTCGTCGAGGCCGATGCCTGCACCGGCGCGCCCCGCGATCGCGATCAGGTGAATGATCGCGTTGGTCGAGCAGCCCAACGCCATCGCCACGGTAATCGCGTTCTCGAGCGACTCGCGCGTCAGGATCGCTTCCGGCGTCAGGTCTTCCCACACCATCTCGACGGCGCGACGGCCGCACTCGGCGCTCATGCGGATGTGGTTCGAATCAGCGGCAGGAATGGACGACGCGCCCGGCAGCGTCATGCCGATCGCCTCGGCGATCGCGGTCATCGTGCTTGCGGTGCCCATCGTCATGCAGGTGCCGTAGCTCCTCGCGATGCCGCACTCGATGTCGTTCCAGTCCTGATCGGAGATTTTGCCGGCGCGCCGCTCGTCCCAGAATTTCCACGCGTCCGAGCCCGAGCCCAGCACCTTGCCTTTCCAGTTGCCGCGCAGCATCGGCCCCGCCGGCAGGTAGATCGCCGGGTAGCCGGCGCTGATCGCGCCCATGATGAGCGCGGGGGTCGTCTTGTCGCAGCCTCCCATCAGCACCGCACCGTCGACCGGGTGGCTGCGCAGGAGCTCCTCGGTCTCCATTGCCAGCAGGTTGCGGTACAGCATCGTCGTCGGCTTGGCGAAGGTCTCCGACAACGACAGCGCGGGGAGCTCGACCGGGAAGCCGCCAGCCTGCAGCACGCCGCGCTTCACGTCCTCGGCGCGCGCCCGGAAGTGGCCATGACAGGGATTCATGTCGGACCACGTGTTGACGATCGCGATGACCGGCCGCCCAGCCCAATCGTGCCGCGCAAACCCCATCTGCATCATGCGCGAGCGGTGCCCGAACGAGCGCAGCGTGTCGCCTTCGAGCCAGCGGGCGCTGCGCAGATCTCGAGGAGTGCGTCTCGCCATGGGTCAGCCGTGCAGGCCGCAGCGGCGCACGGTCCTGCGCTCGATGGTGCCGATGATGAGGTTCTCGACCAGGAGCCCGCTTAGGATGACCGTGAGGAGCCCGGCGAACACCGACGGGATGTCGAGCGACGGGTTCAGGCGATGCATGGGTATTTCCTCGGGTATCCGGATCCGGGCCGCGGCGCCGCTGCGGGGGTCGCGATCGTCGATCTTGTATGGTGCGCTGGACGAAATTGGAACACTAATATATTAGTACGTCAATGACGAACTTCTGTTAGTATCGTTGTCACCGACGTCCGTTCCGCATGCCCGCTTCACCTCCGCTGCGACGATCCTCGCGCGCCACGCCGGCCGAAACGGCGGCGCCCGCCCGCGAGCCCCCGCCGCTCGACCGCTCACGCCACGCGGCACCCCAGGTCGTCGAATACCTGCGCGAGCGCATCGTCGGGCTCGACCTGATTCCTGGAACGGTGCTGTCGCGCTCCGAACTCGCGGCGCAATTCGGCCTCAGCCAGACGCCGATCCGCGACGCGCTGATGAAGCTCGAGGAGGAGGGCCTGGTCGAGATCTTCGCGCAGCACCAGACCGTCGTGAGCCGGATCGACATCCGCGCGGCGCAGCAGGCGCATTTCCTCCGGCGCTGCATCGAGATCGAGATCGTGCGCGGACTCGCGAAGGCACCCGACCGCGACCTCGAGCGGCGGCTGCGCGCCACCATCGTGCTGCAGACCGCACTGCTCGGCGGCGGCGACTACCAGGAGTTCACCCGGGTCGACCAGTCGTTGCACCGCCAGATGTACGAGGCCGCTGGCGTTCCCGATCTGTGGGATCTCGTCCGCCGCAACAGCGGGCATCTCGACCGGCTGCGCCGCCTGCACGTGCCGGCAGAAGGCAAGGCGCAGGCGATCGTGCGCGACCACGCGGCGATCGTCGACGCGATCTTCGGCGCCGATCCCGGCCGGGCCGAAGCGAGCGTTCGCCGCCACCTGTCGGGCACGCTCGCCCATGTTGGCACGATCCGAAGGCGTTACGCGGGGTACGTCACCGGCTGATTGCGGATTATTCCTGTTGCGCGCCGCGGCGGCGCGCGGACAATGAGCCGGCCTGCACGATCGGGCGACTGACCCGCAGGGTGCGGGCGATCGGCGGCGAACGAAGGAGGGCGACACCCATGAACGGGCGCACACTGTGGATCTCGACCCTGGTCGGGCTTCTGTCCGCCGGATGCGCGTATCTCCCGCCGAGCGGTCCGAGCGGCGACCACGGTCGCTACGGCGGTTATCGGCCGCCGCAGCCATCTGCACAGGTCGAGTGCAACGCCAACGGGCCGTGCGACATTCGCGTCGATGTCGTCACGATGATCGGCAACGGTGTTGCGCGGACGACGATCGTCGCACCGGATGCCAAGATCGCCAAGGGCAATCACGGCGTCACGATCCATTGGCACATCACCAATCCGGATTACACCTTCAAGGACGACGGCATCGCATTCTACGAGGCGAGCTCGGCCGGGCAGTTCAGCGGCCCGAGTGTCGGAGGACGCGGCGAGGAGTTTCATTTCACCGACCGCAATACCGACACCCACGGCTACGGTTACCAGATCAAAGTCTACAACCGCAAGACCGGCGACTGGCTCACGCTCGACCCCTACATCTGGAACAACAACTGATCCGGAGAACGCGCGGTTATGGCGAAGCGGCGCCGGCGCCGTCCCGTGCGAGCCACTGCTTCGCCTCGGCGAGCGCCGATGCGCACGTGAGTGCACGGCCCTGGGCTTCGAGCGCGGCGTAGGTCTCGACGGGCAGCGCCGCACGCGCCGTTGCGATCAGCGGCTGCAGAAAGGCCTCGTCGGTGGGGTCGCGATGCCAGCCGGTGATCGCGGAATGAGCTTCGGCGGCTCCGAACAGGCGTGTCGCTTCCCGCCACGCACCGCACGCGGCTGCGAGACCGGCGGCAACTTCGAGCGCACTCTGCGCGATCGGCTCCGAAGGTGAGGCGTCGTACGCGGTCAGGACCTCCCCCAGCGTGTCGCGCGCGAGCACAAGATCGCCGCGCGCGATTGTCACCATCGCAAGGTTGAGCCGGGCGAACGCCGGGACATCCGGCCGCTCGCAATTCAATGCGAGCACGCCGCGGTAGAGCGACTCGGCCGTCGCCAGGTCGCCGTCGAGGCGTGCGACCTGCGCCACCGAGTTGAGCGCGGCCGCGATCTCGTGCGGATCGCCGAACTCGCGGGCGAGATCCAGTCCCTCGGTGAGATATGCGCGTGCGGCAGCGAGGTCACCCATTCCCGTGCACGCGAAGCCGAGAGGCTGTAGCGCGATCGCGATGCGCTTACGATCGCCGAGCATGCGGGCGATGGTCACGCACTCCGTCAGTTGTCTTCGCGCATCGGCGTATCGTCCCATGAACACTGCGAACTGCCCGACGACGTTCAGCGTCGCGGCGCGAAGCTCCGACGGCGCCTTCGCATCGGGTCGCGACAGCGCCTCATCCGTCATCTGGTAGCCGAGGCCGAGCGCCCCGCGCTCGAACCAGTAGCGACGCAATGCGTTGGTGAGGTGCAGGCCCTGCTCGCCGCCATGCGGCAGTCGGTCGCAATAACGATGCGCCGCGAGCAGGTTCTCGCGCTCCACGTCGAGTCTCGGCAGCCAGTCGCCGGGATGCGCGCCCGCGACATGCGGCTGCACCGATTGCGCCAGGTCGACGAAGTGCGACACGTGCCGCGCCTGCGTCGCCTCGGCTTCACCGGAGGCTTTCAATTGATCGGCGGCGTACTGGCGGATCGATTCGAGGTAGCGGAAGCGCTCGGCGCTGGCGTCGGTGGCGATCAGCGACTTCTCGACGAGACGCGTCGTCAGATCCGGCACGTCGTCCGCCGAAATGTCGCCTTCCGCGCCGATCTTCCCGGCGGCGTCGAGCGTCCAGCCGCCGGCGAACACCGCCAGGCGGCGGAACAGCACGCGCTCTTCGGCGGTCAGCAGGTCGTGACTCCAGTCGATCAGCGCGCGCAGCGTCTGCTGGCGCTTGAGGGCGGTGCGGTCGCCGCCGGTCAACAGCCGGAAGCGATCGTCGAGCCTCGCGGCAATCCGCTCGACGTCGAGCACGCGGACGCGTGCGGCGGCGAGCTCCAATGCAAGCGGAATGCCGTCGAGATTGCGGCAGATCTCCGCGACCGCGCGTGCATTGCTTTCGTCGAGTTCGAAGGCCGGATTCGCCGCCTGCGCGCGGTCGACGAACAGGCATACCGCATCGAAGCTGCGCAGGGTCGCGAGCCCGGTGGTCGCGTCGGGGAGCGACAGTGTCGGCATCGGCAGCGTCGTCTCACCGGCGATGCGGAGCGCTTCGCGGCTGGTCGCGAGCACCCGGACCTCGGCGCCCGACTGCAGCAGCAGCTTGGCAATCTGCGCGCACGCGAGGATCAGGTGCTCGCAATTGTCGAGGATGATGAGAATCTGCCGGTCGGCGACGTGCTTTGCGAGCGCAACCTCGAGCGGTTCGCCTGCGGTCTCGCGGACTCCGAGCACCGATGCGACCGCGAGCGGCACGAGCCGCTCGTCGGCGATCGCGGCGAGCTCGACCAGCCACACGCCGTCGGGGTGGCGGTCGAGCGTCTCGGCCGCAATCTGCAGTGCGAGACGCGATTTGCCGAGACCGCCGACACCGAACAGCGTGAGCAATCGGGTGCGCGCAAGGAGCCCACGCGCCTGCGCGAGCTCCGCGTCGCGTCCGACAAAAGACGTGAGCTGCTGCGGCAGGTTGTTCGGCGTCGCTTCGAGCGAGCGCAGCGGAGGGAAGTCGGCGCGCAGCCGCGGGTGCAGAACCTGGTACACGCGCTCGGGACTCGCGAGGTCGCGCAGGCGGACGCGGCCGAGGTCGCGCAGGCCGCTTCCCGCCGGGTGGTCCCCGATGAGCGCGACGACGGCCTCCGAGAGAAGAACCTGGCCACCGTGGGCCGCACTCATGATCCGTGCGGCGCGATTCACGGCGGTGCCGAAGTAGTCGTTGTCGCGGCGCTCGCTCGGCCCGGCGTGGACGCCGCAGCGAAGCTTCAGCGCGACTCCATTGGTCGAATTCGGCTCGCCCAATGCGAACTGCATCTGCAGCGCCGCCCGCACCGCATCGTGCGGGTCGTCGAACGCCGCGTGCGTTCCATCGCCGGTCATCTTCACCACGCGTCCACCGTGCGATTCCACCGCCGCCCGCGCGATCGCGTCGTGGCGCGCGAGGGCCGATCGCATGGCCTGCGGCTCGGTCTCCCACAGCCGCGTGCTTCCCTCGATGTCGGTGAAGAGGAAGGTGGTGATTGACGACGGATTCGGCACGCCCGCTCCTGCGGCGACGATCAAAGCTGCAACTGTACGGCAGCCGAGCGTCGTTCTGCTACCATAGGGCATCCCGCAGGCAAGGCTTCGCGCCCGTAGCTCAACCGGATAGAGCACCGGCCTTCTAAGCCGGCGGTTGCAGGTTCGAGTCCTGTCGGGCGTGCCACGACGCGCGGGATGGCGTCGCGGCCCTGCAGAGCGTTCCCAGCGGTGGCGGTAGCTCAACGGTAGAGTCCCGGATTGTGATTCCGGCTGTTGTGGGTTCGATTCCCATCCGCCACCCCATCCTCTCGCACGATTGCACGTCCCGTCGGGTCTGCGGCGCGACGATCCGCCGTCGGCGCGCTACCATCGGTTCATGAGCACTGCTTCGCGAGTTCGCTTCTCGGTCGCGACCTACAACATCCACAAGGGCATTTCGCGGCTGCGGCGCCGCGTCGTCGTGCACGAGTTGCGCGAGCGCCTGCGCGGCCTCGACCCCGACATCGTGTTCCTGCAGGAGGTTCTGCACACGCACGATCGCCACGCGGATCGCTACGACGAGTGGCCGCTGCGGCCGCAGCACGAGTACATCGCCGACGCGTACTGGCACGACGTCGCCTACGGCAGGAACGCGGTCTATCGGCACGGCAACCACGGCAACGCGCTGCTGTCGCGCTTTCCGATGCTCGCGCAGGAGAACCTCGACATTTCGGCGCACGTGTTCGAGAGCCGCGGGCTGCTGCACTGCGAGATCTCGCTCGGCGATCGCCTTCCGCGGCTCCACTGCATGAACGTGCACCTCGGCCTCTTCGAGCGCGGGCGGCAGATGCAGATTCGCGCCCTCGTCGATCGCATCGTAAGCAGCGTGCCGCGCGCGGCGCCGCTGATCATCGCCGGCGACTTCAACGACTGGCGCAGCAAGGGCGATCGCACGCTGACCGACGCGTTGAACTTGGTCGAGGTGTTCGAGGAGCGCACCGGACGGCCGGCGCGAACCTTTCCGTCGCTGCTACCGGTATTCCGCCTCGATCGCATCTATGCGCGCGGCCTCGCGGTCGTCGACGCCCACGTGCATTACGTGAGGGCCGGTCCGCGGATGTCCGATCACGCGGCGCTCGCGGCAACTTTCGAGCTCACTGCGAAGACGCGCCACTGAGCGTGCGCGGGGTGCGTTCCGCCGGCAACCGGTACACATCCGGCAACGCCGTGACGCTGCTTCGCAATGGCGCCGAGTTCTTCCCGGCCCTCGTCGAGGCGTTCGCGGCGGCGGAGCGTGAGATCTGGCTCGAGACCTACATCTTCGCGGACGACGCGGCAGGGCGGCGCATCGCCTCCGCGCTGGTCGCTGCGGCAGCGCGCGGAGTCGCCGTTCGCGTGCTCGTCGACGGCTGGGGCGCGCGTCACTATCTGACGCCGCGGCTCGAGCGCCGGCTCGTCGCCGGAGGAGTCGAGCTTCGCAAGTACCGGCCCGAGGTCGCGCCGTGGCAGTTCCGCTCGCACCGGCTGCGCCGCCTGCACCGGAAGCTCTGCCATGTCGACCGGCGGATCGCTTTCGTCGGGGGGATCAACGTCATCGACGATCGCAACACGCCGGGGCACACGCCGCCACGGGTGGACTTCGCGGTGTGCGCGCGCGGACGCATCGTCGGTCCGATCGTGCAGACGATGCAACGCGTCTGGGCAATCGCCGCGGTGACGCAGCTACACGGCTCCGACGTGCCGCTGTTCGCCGACGAGCCGCCGACGGCCGCTGCTGGGACGCAGACGGCGAAGTTCACCATTCGCGACAACCTGCGCCATCGGCGCGACATCGAGCGCGCCTACCTCGCCGGACTGCGCACGGCGCGCGACGAGATCACGATCGCGAACGCGTACTTTTTTCCGGGCATGCGCTTCCGCCAGGCACTGATCAGGGCGGCTTCGCGCGGCGTGCGGGTCACGCTGCTCCTGCAGGCGCGCGTCGAATACCGGCTGCTGCACTGGGCATCGCGGGCGCTGTACGGCCAGCTCCTCGAGGCGGGCGTCGTGATCCAGGAGTACTACCGCTCGTTCCTGCACGCGAAGGTCGCTGTCGTCGATTCGCGCTGGGCGACGGTCGGCTCGTCGAACATCGATCCGTACTCGCTCCTGATGGCGCGTGAGGCGAACGTGTTCGTCCGCGACGCGGTGTTCGCGCAGCAGCTCGGGAGCGAGCTGCGCGCGATGATCGCCGAAGGTGCCGCGCCGGTGGCTGCCGAGGGATGGGCGCAGCGGTCGCGCGCCGCGACGGCGCTTTCGTGGATCGCCTACGGCATCGTGCGCATCGCACTCGGCGCGCTGCGCTACGGCGGCGACGAATGGTGGCGCGGCCCGGGCCCGGCCGGCCCGGTGCAGTTCGACGAGGAAGGGTGAGGCGCGGCGTACCATTGCCGCACCGCAGGTCCTCCCGTTCCCGGCCTTTCCGCACCGACCCGAATCATGCGCCGCCCGAGCTCGATGCCGCTGCCGGTCGAAGCCGGCGTCGCCCGCACCGTGCATGGCGACTGGCACGCGCTGCGCACGCTGTGGCCCTACCTGTGGGAGTACCGCGGGCGGGTGCTCGCGGCGATCGCCTGCCTCGTGATCGCGAAGCTCGCGAACGTCGGCGTACCGGTGCTGATGAAGCGCATCGTCGACAGTCTCGATCCGCGCCAGGCGATGCTCGCGGTGCCGCTGGTGCTCCTCGTCGCCTACGGGCTGCTACGGCTGTCGACGACGCTGTTCACCGAGCTGCGCGAATTCCTGTTCGCCAAGGTGACGCAGCGCGCGGTGCGCAAGATCGGGCTCGACGTGTTCCGGCACCTGCACATGCTGTCGCTGCGCTATCACCTCGCGCGGCAGACCGGCGGGCTCACCCGCGACGTCGAGCGGGGGCAGCGCGGCATCTCGTCGCTGGTGAGCTACACGCTGTTCTCGATCCTCCCGACGCTGGTCGAGATCACGCTCGTCTCGGCAATCCTGATCGCACGCTACGACTGGACGTTCATCGCGATCACCGCCGCCGCGCTCGCGCTGTACATCGGTTTCACCGTGTCGGTGACCGAATGGCGCACGCACTTTCGCCGCGAGATGAACGAGCTCGATTCGAGGGCCAACACGCGCGCGATCGACAGCCTGATCAACTACGAGACGGTCAAGTACTTCGGCAACGAGGAGTGGGAGGCGCGCCGCTACGACGAGAGCCTGCAGCGCTGGGAGCGGGCGGCGGTGAAAAGCCAGACTTCGCTCTCCGCGCTCAACGTCGGCCAGAGCGCGATCATCGCGATCGCCGTGTCGCTGATCATGTGGCGGGCAACCGTTGGCGTCGTCGCCGGCCGGCTCTCGATCGGCGATCTCGTGCTGGTGAACGCGTTCATGATCCAGCTCTACATCCCGCTCAACTTCCTCGGCGTCCTCTATCGCGAAATCAGGCAGGCGCTCGCCGATATGGAGCGGCTGTTCCGCCTGACCGCCGAGCACGCGGAGATCGTCGACCGGCCGGGCGCGCAGCCGCTGGTGACACGGGGTGCCGAAGTGCGCTTCGAGCACGTCGATTTCGGCTACGAGGCGAACCGCCGGATACTTCACGACGTCAGCTTCGTGATCCCCGCCGGACACAACGTCGCGGTCGTCGGCCCCTCGGGTTCGGGCAAATCGACGCTCGCCCGCCTGCTCTATCGGTTCTACGACGTAGACTCCGGCCGAATCACCATCGACGGGCAAGACCTGCGCGACGTGCAGCAGGCGACGCTTCGCGCGGCGATCGGCATCGTTCCCCAGGACACCGTTCTGTTCAACGACACGATCGAGTACAACATTGGCTACGGCAATCCGGGTGCGACGTACGCCGCGATCGTCGAGGCTGCACGCCTCGCGCAACTCCACGACTTCGTCTCGCGATTGCCCGACGGCTATCGCACTGCGGTCGGCGAACGGGGACTCAAGCTCTCCGGCGGCGAGAAGCAGCGCGTCGCGATTGCGCGTGCAATCCTCAAGGACCCGGCGATCCTGATCTTCGACGAAGCGACGTCGGCGCTCGATTCGCGCTCGGAGAAAGCCATCCAGGCCGAACTGCAGGCGATCGCAAAAAACCGCACGACCCTCACCATCGCGCATCGCCTGTCGACGATCGTCGATTCGGACCTCATCCTCGTGCTCGAGCACGGCCGGATCGTCGAGCGCGGCACGCATGTTGCGTTGCTCGCGGCGAGGGGCGTGTATGCGCGGATGTGGGAGCTGCAGCAGGATGAGCGCGGTTTGGACGCGGATGACGGGAAATCGCGGCACCCGGACCACGCGGAGACCGACGATCGGCAGGCCGCCGAGCTGGCCGAGCCGAGCGCCGCAGCAGCGGCAGCAGCGGCAGCAGGGGTACGGGGCGCTCTGTAGGCCATTGATTTACAAGGAAGGTTGACGCGGCCTTCGATTCCGTGCGATAAGCCGGCTGGAAAATGTTGAGATTTTCGCTGATGAACCGCCTGCTACTCATTGTTTTTGCGACCATAGTCAGCGCGCCCGTCTGGGCGAGCCCAAGCACGCCCGATCCGGCCCGCCTGAAGCTCAAATCCGCCAACGTCGTCGTCGTCGACGCTGACACGGATCGTCAGATTTACGCCAAGGCGGCCAACGAAGTGACGCCCATCGCGTCGCTCACCAAGCTGATGACGGCAATGGTGGTGCTCGATGCGAAGCAGCCGATGGACGATCCGATCACGATCGACACCGACGACATCGACACGCTGAAGAACAGTGGCTCGCGCCTGCGGATGGGAGCGACGCTGTCGCGCCGCGAGATGCTAAGGCTTGCGCTGATGGCGTCCGAAAATCGCGCCGCCTCGGCGCTCGCGCGCTACTACCCCGGCGGCAAGGCTGCAGCCATTGAGGCGATGAATGCCAAGGCGACGCTGCTTGGCCTCGCTCACACGCACTACGCCGACCCGACCGGTCTTTCGCCGGAGAACGTGTCGACTGCGCACGATCTCGCGAAGCTGGTTCAGTCGGCGGCGGAGTACCCGCTGATTCGCGAGTTCACGACTACGCCCAGGCTCTCGGTCGACATCGAACCCACCGGAAGGACCGTTGGATTCGTCAACACCAACGCGCTGGTGCGCGGGCAGTCGTGGGACATCCTGATGCAGAAGACCGGCTATATTCGCGAGGCCGGACGCTGCGTCGTGATGCTGGTGAACATCGCAAGCCGGCCGATCGTGATCGTGCTCCTCGATTCGATGGGTCGCTACACGCGCTTCGCCGACGCGCAGCGCGTCAGATACTGGCTCGAAACCGGAGATACGCTCGTCTTCGCGCGTGCGCCGCATGCGCGCGCAGTCAAGGCGCGCGTCACGACCCGCGGGCATCGCGCCAGGCGCGGGCCTTCCGTCAAGACGGCCAATCGCTAGCTGGACCGGACCCCGGCGCGCCGGTGCTGGCGGTAGAGCTCGTCGGCATGCGCAATGGTCTTCGGCGTCACTTCGCTGCCGGCGATCATCCGCGCGAGTTCGCCGACGCGCGCCGAGCCCGCGAGCGCGTCGAGCGAGCTCGAGACGCCGTCGCGGGCGCTCAGCTTCACGACCCGGAAGTGGTGATCGGCATGCGCGGCGACCTGCGCGAGATGGGTGACGCAGAGCACCTGCCTTCCCTCGGCGAGCGCCTGTAGCAGCTTGCCGACCGTCGCCGCCACCGCGCCGCCGATGCCCGCATCGACCTCGTCGAACACCAACGTCGGAATGGCGGCAACCTCGCTCGACGAGACCTGGATCGCGAGCGCGACGCGCGCGAGCTCGCCGCCCGATGCGACGCGGGCGAGCGGCCCCGGCGCCTGCTTCGGATGCGTCGCGATCGCGAACTCGACCTCTTCGCGTCCGTAGCTCGCGGCTTCGCGCAACGGTTCGAGCCGCACGTCGAAACGTCCACCCTTCATCGCGAGCGTCTGCATCGCCGCGGTCACGCGGCGCGCGAGCTTCGCCGCCGCAGCCTGACGCTCGGCCGAAAGCTCGGTGGCGAGCGTCTCGTAACGGCGTGACGCGGCGTCGACCGCCGCGGTGAGCGCTGCGAGATCGCTCTCCTGCGCGATCTCGTCGAGCCGCGCGCGCGTCGCCGCTTCGAATTCGGGGAGCTCCTCCGGCCGCACGCGATGGCGTCGCGCAGTCTCGTGCATCGCGGCGATCCTCGCCTCGGCCCGGTCGAGCTCGCCGGGGTCGAGCTCCTGGCTGCGCAGGTAATCGCGCAGCGCGCGCGCGGCCTCGTCGAGCTGGATCGACGCCGGTGCGATGAGCTCGGCGGCGCGCCCGAGCGCGGGGTCGATCGATGCCGCCTGAAGGAGCCGCTGGCCGATCCGCGCGACGCGCGAGACGAGCGCATCGTCACCCTCCGTGAGGGCGTCGCTCGCTTCGCCCGCCGTCTGCTGCAGCGCCCTCGAATGTGCGAGCCGGCGCTGGCGTGCCGAAAGCTCGTCCCATTCGCCGGGCTGCGCGGCGAGCGCCTCGAGCTCGCGCAGCCGCGCCGAGAGCACGTCGCGCTCGGCCGCCGACGCCCGCGCCGCGGATGCTGCCGCGGTGCGCCGCGCCTCAGCGTCGCGATGCTCGCGCCACGCTCGCGCGGTGTCATCGGCGAGCGACGGCGTGCCGCCGTAGGCGTCGAGCAGCATGCGCTGGGCGCCGGCGTGGGCGAGCGCCTGGTGCGCGTGCTGGCCGTGCAGGTCGACCAGCAATGCGCCGAGGCCGGCGAGCTGCGCGATCGTGACCGGCTGGCCGTTGATCCACGCGCGGCTTCGCCCCTGAGGGTCCTGTTGCCGGCGCAGCACGAGCTCGCCGGCGCGATCTTCCGCGTCGGCGGCGAGTCCTTCGGCTTCGAGCCATGCGCGCGCCGCGGCGCAGTCGGCAACGTCGAATACCGCCGAGAGCTCGGCACGTGCGTCTGCACCCCGGAGCTGGAGCGCGTCGAAGCGCCCGCCCAGGAGCAGCGCAAGCGCGTCGACGAGAATCGACTTGCCGGCGCCCGTCTCGCCGGTGAGCACGGTGAATCCGGGCTCGAACTCGACGTCGATCGACTCGACGACGGCGAAGTTGCGGACCGAGAGCGCGCGCAGCACGGCCGCGAACGCCGCTCAGTCCGCGATGCCCGGGTTGAGCCGCTCCGGCGTTTCGCTCCAGTGCAGCTTCAGGCGCAGCATCGCGAAGTAGTCGTGGTGCTCGGGGTGCAGGAAACGCGCAGCGTACGGCGCGCGCGCCAGCGACACGCGATCCCCTTCGGAGAGCGCGAAGTGCGCATGACCGTCACAGTGCACGGCGGCGTCGCGCCCGCTTGCAACGCCGATCGCAATGGTCGCGCTGTCGGGGATGGCGATCGGCCGGTGCGTCAGCGCGTGCGGCGCGACCGGAACCAGCGCCAGGGCCGGCACTTCGGGGGCGATGATCGGCCCACCCGCGGAAAGCGCGTACGCGGTCGAGCCGGTGGGCGTCGCGACGATCACACCGTCGGCACGCATCGCGTAAACGAAACGCCCGTCGATCTCGATGACGCATTCGATCATCGAGCCGAGGCCGCCGCGGTTCACCACGACTTCGTTCAGCGCAAGCGCGTCGGAGCGCGTTCCGTCGCGGCGCAGCACCGTCGCTGCCAGAAGCGCGCGGCGCTCCTCGACGAAGTGGCCGTCGAGCATGCGTTCCAGCGTCGACTCGAGCTCGGCGAGCGGGATGTCGGTAAGAAAGCCGAGGCGCCCCAGGTTGACGCCGATCAGCGGCACGCCCCGCGGGGCGAGCATCCGCGCGACCGACAGCATCGTGCCGTCGCCTCCGAGTACGATCGCAAGATCGGTTCCCGCGGCGAGGGCGTCGTCGCCTAGCACCGCGGCGCCTTCGGTGGCGGCCGTCTTCGCGGTCTTCGCGTCGAGCGCCACCGAGTGCCCGCGCCCGGCGAGGAAGCGTGTGAGCCGCGCGAGCGGAAGCGCGATGCCCGGCTCACCGTGCCTGCCGATCAGCGCAATGCGGGGGAAGCGAGCGGGTGCGGTCGGCATGCGACGATTAAACCACAGGCAGGCGCGCCGCCGGCCTCGTCCGGGCGGCCGACCCCGGGGATGCGGCGCAGGTAAACTAGGCCATGCCGCGCCGGCCGATCGGGTGCGCGGCACAACGGTGGACACGCTGGTGGACAGGCTCGACTCACGCGCACAGCACCTGCTGAAGACTCTGGTCGAACGCTACATCGCGGAAGGCCAGCCGGTCGGCTCGCGCTCGCTGTCGCGGCACTCGGGCCTCGAGCTTTCGGCGGCGACTGTACGTAACGTGATGGCCGACCTCGAGGAGCTGGGCTTCATCGCGAGCCCTCACACGTCGGCCGGGCGCGTGCCGACGCCGCGCGGCTATCGCTTCTTCGTTGACAGCCTGATGGTGGTGAAGCCTCTCGCCGACGTCGAGATCCACCGCCTCGAAGGCGAGCTCGCCGTCGACCGCCCGCAGCAGATCGTCAGTGCGGCGGCGGCGCTCCTGTCGCAGCTCACCCAGTTCGCAGGCATCATTGCGACGCCGCGCCGGCGCGAGGCGTCGATCCGCCACCTGGAATTCCTGCGGCTCTCGGAGCGGCGCGTATTGCTGATCGTCGTCACCCCGGAGGGCGACGTACAGAACCGTATCCTGCACACCGACCGCGGCTATGATCCCGGTCAGCTCGCCGAGGCGACGCGCTTCTTCAACGAGCACTTCGCCGGCCAGTCGCTGCCGACGATCCGCGCGCGGCTCGCCGACGACCTGCGGGCGCTCCGAGACGACATCGCGCAGCTCATGAAGGCTGCCGTCGATGCCGGCGGCGAGGAGCGACCCGACAGCGAGGCACTCGTCGTCACCGGGGAGCGCAATCTGCTCAAGGCCGACGATCTCGCGTCGAACATGCAGCGGCTGCGCCAGCTCTTCGAGCTGTTCGAGCAGAGGACTTCGCTGTTGCACCTGCTCGACGCGTCGCAGCGCGGCGAAGGGGTGCAGATCTACATCGGCGAGGAATCGGGGCTGGTGCCACTCGATGAATGCAGCGTCGTCACGGCAAGCTACGAGGTCGGCGGACAGGTTATCGGCACGCTCGGGGTCATCGGCCCGACGCGAATGGCCTACGAGCGGGTGATCCCGATCGTCGACGTGACGGCCCGGCTGCTGTCGAATGCGCTGTCGCGCGAGCTCGCCGAAGAGTGAATCGCGCACCAACCGATCCGCCGTTCGCTCACGACCGCGCGCCGCATCCCGGCGTGCTTCTCGTCAATCTCGGTACGCCTTCGGCGCCGACCGCCGCCGCGGTGCGCAGCTACCTCGCCGAGTTCCTCGCCGACCCGCGCGTGGTGGAGATTCCGGCCGTGCTCTGGCGGCCGCTGCTGCACGGTATCGTGCTGCGCACGCGGCCCGCGAAATCGGCCGCGCGCTATCGGGCGGTCTGGACCCGCGACGGCTCACCGCTCGCCGTCCACGCCGCGAAACAACGGACACTCGTCGCCGGCTACCTTGGCGAGAAGATGAAGACGCTCGGCCTGCCTGCCGATCACGTCGTGGTCGAGCACGCGATGCGCTACGGCGAGCCGTCGATCGCCGGCGCACTCGCGCGGCTCTCGGCGGCAGGCTGCGCGCAGGTGCTCGTCGTCCCGATGTATCCGCAATATGCGGCGAGCACCACCGGCTCGGCGTTCGACGGCGTGGCCGCAGCGTGCGCGGCGCTGCGCCGCGTGCCGGGTCTGCGCTTCGTTGACAGTTTCCACGACGACCGCGGCTACATCGCGGCACTCGCGCAGGCCGTCAACGACCACTGGACGCGCCACGGGCGCCCCGAGCACATCGTGCTTTCGTTTCACGGCGTGCCGCGGGCGACGCTCGAGCGGGGCGATCCCTACTTCTGCTTCTGCCAGAAGACAGCGAGGCTCCTCGCGCGCGAGCTCGGCCTCGAGCCGAAGCAGTGGACGATCGCGTTCCAGTCGCGCTTCGGGCGCGCCCGCTGGGTGGGTCCATACACGAGCGACGTGCTCACCGACCTGGGGCGCCGCAAGCTGCGCCATGTCGACGTGTTCTGTCCAGGATTCGTCGCCGACTGTCTCGAAACGCTCGAGGAGATCGGCATCGAGGGGCGCGCAACGTTCACGCGGGCCGGCGGCGGCGACTTCGAGCTCGTCCCCTGTCTCAACGAGCATCCGCGCTTCATCGCGGCGCTCGCTGAGCTGGCTGTCGCGAACCTCCAGGGCTGGCTCTTCCCGCCACCCGGCGCCGATGCCCGCGAGGCGACGCGGCTCCGCGCAGTCGCGCTCGGCGCGAAGGCCTGACCCCAACAAGCTCGGGAAGCTTGAAATCGGTTTCGGCGGCCCCATCTCGGTGCCGGGCCACGCACGTCCAACGACCCGGACTGGCCAAGCCGAGCCCAACCAACCCGAACGCCGACGATGACCCGCCCCGGCCCCGACCCCCCCGGTCCCGCCCCGGCACCGGGTCCCGCGCCGCCCGGCGCCGGCGGTGCCGCGGGGGCGGCCGACGCGGCGGCGGCGGACGAGCCGTTTCGCAAAGCGCTCGCCGACGTCGAGCAGATGAAGGATGCGTGGCTGCGCGCGCGCGCCGAGACCGAGAACGTCCGCCGCCAGGCGCAGGCCGATGTCGCCAAAGCCTACAAGTTCGCCGTCGAGAAATTCGCCGGTGACCTCTTGCCGGTGAAGGACGCGCTCGAGCAGGCACTGGTGACGGGCGCCGGCGCATCGTCCGAGACGCTGCGCGCCGGAACCGAGCTGACGCTGAAGGCGCTCGCCGCGGCGTTCGCGAAGGCAGGCATCGTCGAGATCGACCCCGCGGGGCAGAAGTTCGACCCGCATCGGCACCAGGCGATGCAAGTGGTCGAGTCGCCGCTTCCGGCGAACAGCGTCGTCACCGTCTATCAGAAAGGGTACCTGATCAACGATCGCGTACTGCGACCGGCGCTGGTCACGGTATCGAAGCCCGACGGGCGCGTGGCCGACGGGAGCGATGCCGCTCGCGCCCCACCGGAGCGTTGATTCCGCCCGTTCGAGCCCCCATTTTCGACGCATTCCATCGATTTCGCGGTACGGAGAACCCCAAAATGAGCAAGATCATCGGCATCGACCTCGGCACGACCAACAGCTGCGTCGCCGTCATGGAGGGCGGTCAGCCCAAGGTCATCGAGAACTCCGAGGGTGCGCGCACGACGCCATCGGTCGTCGCCTATGCGGACGACGGCGAAGTGCTGGTCGGCGCGCCCGCCAAGCGCCAGGCGGTCACCAATGCGAAGAACACGGTCTTCGCGGTCAAGCGGCTCATCGGCCGGCGCTTCGAGGAAAAGGAGGTCCAGAAGGACATCAACCTGATGCCCTACCGGATCGTCAAGGCCGACAACGGCGACGCCTGGGTCGAGATCCGCGGCAAGAAGATCGCACCGCAACAGGTGTCGGCTGAAGTGCTGCGCAAGATGAAGAAAACCGCCGAGGACTATCTCGGCGAGGAAGTGACCGAGGCGGTGATCACCGTTCCGGCGTACTTCAACGACTCGCAGCGTCAAGCGACCAAGGACGCGGGACGCATCGCCGGGCTGGAGGTGAAGCGGATCATCAACGAACCGACCGCCGCGGCGCTGGCGTTCGGGCTCGACAAGAAGGAAGGCGATCGCAAGATCGCCGTCTACGACCTCGGCGGCGGCACGTTCGACATCTCGATCATCGAGATCGCGACCGTCGAGGGCGAGCACCAGTTCGAGGTGCTGTCGACCAACGGCGACACCTTCCTCGGCGGCGAGGACTTCGACCAGCGCATCATCGAGTACATCGTCACCGAGTTTAAGAAAGACCAGGGCGTCGATCTCAAGAACGACGTGCTCGCTCTGCAGCGGCTCAAGGAGGCGGCCGAGAAGGCGAAGATCGAGCTATCGAGCTCGCAGCAGACCGAGATCAACCTCCCTTACGTCACCGCCGATCAGTCGGGACCGAAGCACCTGTCGATGAAGATCACGCGCGCGAAGCTCGAGTCGCTGGTCGAGGAGCTGATCGAGCGCACGATCGAGCCGTGCAAGACCGCGATCAAGGACGCCGGTGTGTCGCTTGCCGACATCGGTGACGTGATCCTCGTCGGCGGCCAGACGCGCATGCCGAAGGTGCAGGACACCGTGAAGGCGATCTTCGGCAAGGAGCCGAGGAAGGACGTCAACCCGGACGAGGCGGTCGCGGTCGGCGCCGCGACCCAGGCATCGGTGCTCGCCGGCGAGCGCAAGGACGTGCTGCTGCTCGACGTGACG
>JAICXH010000096.1 GCA_025981645.1 Burkholderiales bacterium | reverse complement strand
TCAGCAAACATCACGCCAGGCCGCTCGCCGCGGTCGTCGAGGAAGACCTCGATGCCCGCTTGCTCGAGCGCGTCGTGAAGGCGGTCGGCCTCGTGCCGGACCGCGTCGTTGCGGTCGTAGCCGATCGGCGCGATCGCGATCGCAAACGGTGCCATCGGCGCCGGCCAGACGATGCCGCGCTCGTCGTGGTTCTGCTCGATCGCCGCGGCGACGACGCGCGTGACGCCGATGCCGTAGCAGCCCATCTGGAAATGGCGCGCCTGGCCCGCCGCATCGAGATAGGTCGCGTTCATCGCTTTCGAGTACACGTCGCCGAGCGCGAACACATGACCGACCTCGATACCGCGCGCGATCGCGAGCGTCCCCTTGCCGTCGGGCGACGGATCGCCGGAAACGACGTTGCGAAGATCGGCGACGACGTCGGGTTCGCGGCAATCGCGCCCGAAGTTGACGCCGCGCAGGTGGAACTCGGGCTCGTTCGCGCCGCAGACGAAATCGCTCATCGCGGCGACCGTGCGGTCGGCGACGAGCGGCATGTCCGGCGGGATGCCGACCGGACCGAGGTAGCCGGGGCGGCAACCGGTCGCGGCGACGATCTCGGCCTCGGTCGCCCAGCGCCATCCTCCGAAGCCTGGAAGCCTGCCGATCTTCACTTCATTGCCCATGTGGTCGCCACGCACGAGCAGCATCTGCACGCGCTCCTGCGCGTAGACCAGCAGGCACTTGACCGTCCGTGTCAGCGGGAGCCCCAGGAGCAGGGCGACGTCTTCGCAGGTCGAGCGTCCCGGCGTCGCCACCTTCTCCATCGTCTCGGCCGGCGCGGCGCGCGGTGCGGTGGGCGCGAGCGCTTCGGCTTGCTCGACGTTCGCCGCGAAATCGGAGCCGTCGCTCCAGGCAATCGCATCCTCGCCCGATTCGGCGAGCACCTGGAACTCGTGCGAGGCGAAGCCGCCGATCGCTCCGGTGTCGGCCTCGACTGCGCGGAAGGTGAGGCCGAGGCGCGAGAAGATCCGTCCGTAGGCTTCGTACATGGCCCGGTAGGACACCATCAGCGCATCGCGGTCGACGTCGAAGGAGTAGGCGTCCTTCATCAGGAATTCGCGTCCGCGCATCACGCCGAAGCGTGGCCGGATCTCGTCGCGGAACTTCACCTGAATCTGGAAGAGATTGAGCGGGAGCTGCCGGTAGCTCGCGATGTCCTTGCGCACGATGTCGGTGACGACTTCCTCGTGCGTCGGGCCGAACAGGAAGTCGCGCTCCTGGCGGTCGCGGATCTTGAGGAGTTGCGGGCCGAACTTGTCCCAGCGCCCGGTCTCCTGCCACAGCTCGGCCGGAACGACGTGCGGGAGGTAGGACTCGAGCGCCCCGGCGCGATTCATCTCCTCGCGCACGACCTGCTCGGCCTTGCGCAACGTCAGCAGGCCGAGCGGCAGCCACGAGTAGATGCCCGCGGCGACCTTCTTGACCATGCCCGCGCGAAGCATCAGCCGCTGGCTTGCGACCTCGGCCTCGGCCGGTGCTTCCTTCAGCGTGTGGAGGTAGAACTTCGACGCGCGCACGGCGGATCCACGGAGGATTGGCGAAGCGCCGATTCTACCGTCCGGCCTCCTGCCGGATGTCACAATGGACCGATGGAAAGCACTGCGAGCGATGCCGTCGCCGGCCTCGCCGATCCGCGGTCGTTCGGCGCAATGGTCGCCGGTGAAGCGCCGGGTGACGCAGCGAGCGACGGGCCGCGGCCGGAGGACGGGGCCACGGATCCGGTCGCCGAGCTTCACGCGATCGCCGCCCGCGGCGTGGCGGCGCCGACCTGGGCGGACGAGCAGGCGCTGCGACGGCACTCGGTCGAAGCGCTGCGCGCGCTGATCGCGAGCGGCGACGGCAGCGCGCTCGCGCGGGTGATCGAGCGTGCGCCGTCGCTCGCGGTCGCCCGTTACCTGTGGCGGTCGCTCGAGGATGCCGACACCGACCCGCGTGTCGGAGCCGCCGAGCCCGACTCGACGCTCGCGACGACGCTGTTCGCGCTGCCGGTAGTGTTTGTCGCAGCGACGAGCGGGGTGGCGTCCAGCGTACCCGGGGTCCTGCGCGACCGCGAGCGCGTCACTGCACTGCTGCGCGAGCATCGGGTGTTCGGCGCCTGCGAGACGTTTACGCTGGCGGGTACGCTCGCGACGACCGAGACGATCGGGCTCGCGCGGCTTCCGCGGCTGCTCGCGGCGGCGCAGCCTGACGTCGCCGGAACCGAACTCTGCGTCGAGGGCGCGGTCGAGCGCGTGTTCCTGCGCTTTCTCGTCGGAGCGATCCTTGCGGCACCCGAAGTCGATCCGCCGAGGCGCCGCGACACCGGCGCGTGGGGTGCGCCGCTCGCCCGCGCGCTGCAGCAGGACCTCGCAACGCCAGCGGTGACACTACTCGCGTTGCCGCTGCCGCCCGCGAGGCTCGTCGCTGCACTGCGCAGCGGACGTGCCGCGCGGCGCGAAGTCGCCGCACAGATCTTCGCGAGCAACGCGATCCGCAAGTTTCGCACGCGCGTCGGCGAGCCGACCGCGATCATCAGCGCACACCGCGCGCCTGATGCTCCCGGAGGCGGCGAACTGCGCGTGTCGCTGTCGTCGCCGTTCGATCCGCGCGAAGCCGAGGGCCTGCGTGTCGCGCTCTACCCGTCCGAGGCGGTCGCGGACGTCGCGGCAGAGCTCCTCGACCTCCTCGCCGACTGCCGCGTCGACGATGTCCGGATCGAGCCGGGTGTCCACGACGACATCGATCCGGCAACCGGCCTGCGGCGCCTCTTCAAGGACGGCGGATCGCGCATCACGCCGGGGCGGCAGGCACACTGAGCGGTGCTGCGGTGCCTGCTGTCGCGTTCGCCTCCCGGTGGCGCACGCGGCCGATGCCGCTGACGGCCTCCTTCACCTCGGGATTGCCGTAGTAGTCGACGTTCCCGGCGCCCGATATCGACGCGTCGAGTGTCTGCTCGACACGCAGGACGACGCTTGCGACCCCGCTCACGTCGACCTTCGCGCGTTGCGCACGAAGATCCTCGGCGTGATACGAGCCTGCGCCGGAGATCGACACGTTCTCGTCGTCGACGGTGCCCGCGATCCGAGCGTCGAGCGCGCCCGACCCCGAGACATCGAGGCGTGTCGCCGCCAGCGCTTCGACGCGCAGCGACGAGCCGCCAGAAGCGTCGATCGCGAGGGAATCCACGCGCATTGCACCCGCGACGACCTTGACGGCCCCCGATAGCTCGAGTCTGTCGATCGATTTGTACATCACGACGACGTGCACGGCGCGGTTGCGCTCGCGCGTGCCGAACATCCAGGTCCAGGAGCGCGAGCGCTCGCTGGCCGAGACATCGAGCGTGCCGTTCTTCACGCGCGCCGTGACCGCACGGGCGTCCCCCGGCACCTCGACTTCGACGCGCTCGCGGTCGCCCTGCACCAGCGTCACGCTCGCGATCCCGTCGATCGCGACTCGATGGAAAGGCGGGAGGTCGATGCTGCGCGTCGTCGTCGGCGCCGGCTGTGGCGCTTCGCGCCGGTTCAGCGTCAGCCACGCGAGCCCGGCGGCAATCACCACGCAGACCACGATCATCAGGGGCAGCAACGCACGGTTCATGGCGGAATCGGAGAACACCTGCTCGACCCGCCGGCGTCCGGGACGCCACGGGACCACGGTGAGATGCGCGAGCCCGCCGCGGCGGATTCAGCATGTCCCGGTCGCTATAATGCCCGCACCCGAGGTTCGCCGCCACGGCGAGCGCTCGTCCCCCGGAGCTGCGATGAGCCTCGACCGTGTTCCCGCCGGCGTCGACGTGCCGAACGACTGCAACGTCGTCATCGAGATTCCGATGCACGGCGAGCCGATCAAGTACGAGGTCGACAAGGAAACCGACGCGGTCTTCGTCGACCGCTTCATGTCGACTTCGATGCGCTACCCCTGCAACTACGGCTACGTCCCGCAGACGCTTTCCGACGACGGCGATCCCTGCGACGTGCTGGTGATCTCGCCGGTGCCGCTCATCACCGGCGTCGTGATGCGCTGCCGACCGATCGGGATGCTCAAGATGGATGACGAGGCGGGTGGCGATGCGAAGATTCTCGCCGTGCCGATCGACAAGCTGTCGTCGCTCTACCGCGCGATCGGGTCGCCGCGCGACCTGCCCGAAATCCAGTTGGCGCAGATCGCGCATTTCTTCGAGCACTACAAGGACCTCGAACCGGGCAAGTGGGTGCGCCTCTCGGGCTGGGTCGGTCCGGAGGAGGCGAAGGGCGAGATCCTCGCCAGCGTCCGGCGCTATCGCAGCCGGCGGCGCGTGCGGAAGGCCTGACCATTCGCACATCGGCCCCGGCACCGTTCGGCGCCTCGCGCGCCGATGCTGCGGCGGCGTACGCCCGCCCATTCGCGCCGGCGCTGTTCGTGATCCTGTGGAGCACGGGCTTCATCGCGGCCCGCTATGGCCTGCCGTACGCACCGCCGCTCCGCTTCCTGCTGCTGCGCTTCACGCTGGTGGCGACGCTGATGGCGATCGTTGCGCTTGCGACGCGCGCGCCGTGGCCGCCGGGCTGGAGGGCGGTCGGCCACCTCGCCGTCGCGTCGTGGCTCGTCAACGGCGTGTACCTCGGAGGCGTGTTCGTTTCGATCGCCGACGGCATGCCTGCCGGAACGTCGGCGATGCTCGTGGGTCTGCAGCCGGTGCTGACGGTGTTCCTCGCCCGCGCCTGGCTCGGCGAGCGCGTGGCCGCGCGGCAGTGGCTGGGCCTGGTCGCAGGACTCGCCGGCGTGTGGCTCGTCGTCCGCCACAAGATTGCGCCCGGGTCCGATCCGCTGTCGCTGGCGCCGATCGTCGCGGCACTCGTCGGGATCAGCGTCGGGACGCTGTACCAGAAGCGGTACGTCTCGGCATTCGATCTTCGCACCGGCGCGGTGGTCCAGTTCGCCGCCTGCGCAATCGTCTACCTGCCGCTCGTGGCGTGGACGCAGCCGCCGCCGATCGACTGGACGCCGTCGTTCGCGTTCGCGCTCGCATGGTCGATCGTCGTGCTGTCGGCGGGCGCGATCAGCCTGCTCTATTGGCTGTTGCGCCATGGCGCTGCGGCCGACGTCGCAGGCCTCTTCTATCTGGTACCGCCGGTGACGGCGCTGATGGCGTGGTGGATGTTCGACGAAATGCTCGGAACCACGGCGTTCGCCGGGATGGCGCTGATCGCCGTGGGCGTTGCGCTCGCGCGACGCGCTTCGTCGGCGCCTTCGCGGGCGAACTGACGCCGGTCAGCCGGCGACGATCCGCGTTCCGGCGAGCCGATCGTGCAGAAACCGGCGGTCGCGATCGACGAGCGCCCAGACGTAGGCGACGGCAACGAACAGCGCGGCGTAGCGGCCGTGCCCGGCGGCATGCATCGCGGGCCAGGCGGCGAGCGCCAGCATCGGACCGATCCAAACGAGCAGCGCGCGCAGGAGCGCCTGCTTCCAGCCGAGCGCTCCACCGGCGCGGTCGACGACGCGCAGGTTCCAGACCTTCTGCGGAAGGCTCCGGCGCCCCCCGCTCCAGATCCACGCGTAGAAGAGCGTCGCGCCTCCGGCCAGCACGCAGGCCATCAGCGTGCGCCCATAGAGGGGCGGGATCGTCAGCTCGCTGCGCACGGCGCTCTGCGGCGACATGAACGGGAGCATGACGAACCCCGCGACGAACGCCATCGCCGCAAGCAGCAGGAGCTCGTAGGGGATGGCCGCGAGGCGGCGCGCGAGACCCGCATCGCCACCGCCCCGAGGTACCTGAACTGGCACGGGCGCCGTTGTCACCGGCCTCCCCGATCACCGGTGGAGCCGTCGGCTGGGGCCGTCACCCCTGCGGCACCCTGGCTCGCCGGCGCGGCGGGCGCAGCAGGGGCGGGCGCAGCAGGGGCGGGCGCAGCAGGGGCGGGCGCAGCAGGGGCGCGGGGCGCGGGAGGCGTGGCGGGACCGCGTGCCGGATGCTTGCCCTCGAGCTCGCGCCGCTTGTCGGGAGGCAGGCTCTGGTACTCCTTCCACTTCTGGCGCATCTCTTTCTTTTTCTCGGGCGGGAGCGCTTTCAACGACTTGTAGCGCGCGCGCGCCGCATCGCGCTGCGCCGGCGTGAGCTCCGCCCAGGTACGCATCTGTGTCTGGATCCGCTGTTGCGCGTCCGGAGTCATCTGCTTGTAGCGCCGCGCGAGGCCGAGCCACTTCTGCCTGCGCACGTCGTCGATATTCGCCCAGTCTGGTTCGAGCGGTGCGAGGACCTCGCGCTGAGACTGCGTCAACTGATTCCAGGACGGCGCCCGGGAGTTCGGTTGCGCGATGCCGGGGGTCGCGCCCAGCATGAGCGCCGCGAGCGCGGCGATCAGTGCTCGTACGACGTATTGAGCCAATTCTGGAATCCGCGGTCCAGAAGGGCGTCGATCGGCAGGTCCGACGACAGGATCTGGGTGTCAAGGTCTGCGTACTCGTGCGCCTGGTCGACGAGTTGCGACCGTCGCCACTGCTGCCAGCCGACGCCGGTTCCGATCACGAGCAGCGCGACGGCCGCCCACCGGGTCGCGACGACCCAACCACGATGACGCCCGTTGGCCGGACGGATGGCGCGGGCGGGTTGTCCCGACGTTTGGGCACCCAGCGCGGCCAGCGCGGTCCTCCGCGCCGCTTCGAGGCGGCGAAGGGTTCCGGGATCGAGCGCGTCGATGCCGCGGTCGAGGCGGGCGATCAGCTTGCGGACGAAGTCGGCGTCGGGTTCGGTCATGGGGTCACCCCTCTCGCCTTCAGCATGGTGGCCAAGGCATGGACGGCCCGGGAACAGTGCGTCTTGACACTTCCTTCCGAACAGCCCATCGCCGCGGCGGTCTCCGCGACGTCGAGTTCTTCCCAGTAACGCAACAGGAAAGCCTCGCGTTGACGCGCCGGAAGTCGGGATAGCGCGTGCTCGATGGTGGCGATCGTCTGGGTCTGCTCGGCGAGGTCGGCGGGGTCGGCCGTCGCGTTCGAATCCGAACGGGCCGGCAAAGTTTCCAGCGGATCGTATTCCTCGTCGCGTTCGTCCTTCTGGCCGAGCGCCGACAGCAGCGTCGTCCAAATCGAGCGGACCTTGAGACGGCGGAAATAGTCGTGGATCGCGTTCTGCAGGATGCGCTGGAACAGCATCGGCAGCTCGGCGGCCGGCTTTCCGGCGTAATGCTCGGTCAGCTTCAGCATCGCGTCCTGGACGACGTCGAGGGCGGCATCCTGGTCGCGGACGGCGAACATTGCCTGCTTGAACGCCCGACGTTGGACTTGGGCGAGGAAACTCGATATTTCCGCGTGTGAAGCCAGGTCTCGTGTCCGTTTGTATCCGCGGCGGATTATAGGCTCGGGCGCCACGCCGAGCCTGGCGGCGCCAGCTCTCCTGCGGCGTGTTGCACCGAACAAAACCGGCTTGACCAGCGGGAGGATTTGCCGGTACTGTGCTGATCCGGTTCGCGAGAGCCGGATGTTGTCATGCAACAACGACCGCGGTTGCTCCCTCCGCGGCGCCACAAGCGCCAACGAGCCTCCCCGGAGCGCGGTCAGCATGCCCCAGACGCGCCTTTCTATCCGATCGAGCCTGGGTGGGCGAGCGCTCTCACGCGGGCGCGCAACGTGTTACGTCGTCACCCCTGCGGGTGCGGCGATCGATGATCGGCACGAGGCGGCAAGCATGTCATTGACCGGTGCGGAAATCCTGATCCGCTGCCTGCAGGAAGAGGGGGTCGATTACGTCTTCGGCTACCCGGGCGGCGCGGTCCTCAACCTCTACGACGAGCTGTTCAAGCAGACGCGCATCAAGCACGTGCTCGTCCGCCACGAGCAGGGCGCGGTCCATGCGGCCGACGGCTACTCGCGCTCGTCGCAGAAGATCGGCGTCGCGCTGGTCACCTCGGGGCCCGGCGTCACCAACGCGGTGACCGGGATCGCGACGGCGTACATGGATTCGGTGCCGATGGTGATCATCACCGGCCAGGTCCCCACGAGCGCGATCGGCCAGGATGCATTCCAGGAATGCGACACCGTCGGCATCACGCGTCCCTGCGTCAAGCACAACTTCCTCGTCAAGGACGTCGCCGACCTCGCGGTGACGATCAAGAAAGCGTTCTACCTCGCGACGACCGGGAGGCCTGGCCCGGTGCTGGTCGACATCCCCAAGGACGTGTCGCAGGCCGCGGCCGAGTGGAGCTATCCGAAGACGATCTCGATGCGCTCCTACAATCCGGTCACCCGCGGCCACGCCGGACAGATCAAGAAGGCGGTACAGCTCCTGCTCGAAGCCAAGCGCCCGATGATCTACGCGGGCGGCGGCGTGGTGCTGAACGACGCCGCGGAGTCGCTGACGAGGCTCGTTCACCTGCTCGGCTATCCGTGCACGAACACGCTGATGGGACTCGGCGGCTTCCCGGGCACCGATCCGCAGTTCACCGGCATGCTCGGCATGCACGGTACCTATGAATCGAACATGGCGATGCAGCACTGCGACGTGCTGCTCGCTGTCGGCGCGCGCTTCGACGACCGCGTCATCGGCAACCCCGCCCACTTCTACCGTCCCGATCGCAAGATCATCCACATCGACATCGATCCGTCGTCGATCTCGAAGCGTGTCAAGGTCGACGTACCGATCGTCGGCTATGTCCGCGACGTCCTCGACGAGATGGTGAAGCTGGTCGAATCGTCTCCGTTGCGGCCCGGTGCAGTGGCGCTCAAGGCATGGTGGACCGAGATCAAGGCGTGGCAGGCGAAGGATTGCCTGCGCTACGACCACAGCGCGATGGTGATCAAGCCGCAGCACGTGGTAGAGAAGCTCTACGAGATCACCGGCGGCGACGCTTTCGTGACCTCGGACGTCGGTCAGCACCAGATGTGGGTCGCGCAGTACTACCCGTTCGACAAGCCGCGGCGATGGATCAATTCCGGCGGACTCGGCACGATGGGCTTCGGACTGCCCGCCGCGATGGGCGTGCAGCTCGCCAATCCCGGCGCGACCATCGCCTGCGTGACCGGCGAAGCGTCGATCCAGATGTGCATCCAGGAGCTGTCGACCTGCAAGCAGTACCACCTGCCGGTCAAGATCGTGAACCTCAACAATCGCTACATGGGCATGGTGCGCCAGTGGCAGGAGTTCTTCTACGGTAACCGCTACGCCGAGTCGTACATGGACGCGCTGCCCGACTTCGTCAAGCTCGCCGAGGCTTACGGGCACGTCGGCATGAAAATCGAGCGCCCCGGAGACGTCGAGGGCGCCCTGCGCGAGGCGTTCGCGCAGAAGGAGCGCCTCGTGTTTCTCGACTTCATCACCGATCAGACGGAGAACGTGTTCCCGATGGTTCCCGGCGGCAAGGGGCTCACCGAAATGATCCTCGCCGAGGAGCTATGAGGCACATCCTGTCGATCCTGGTCGAGAACGAGGCCGGCGCGCTGTCGCGCATCTCGGGGCTGTTTTCGGCGCGCGGGTACAACATCGAGTCGTTGACCGTCGCGCCGACCGAGGACCCGACGATGTCGCGGATGACGATCGTTACCAGCGGCTCGGACGACGTCATCGAGCAGATCACCAAGCAGCTGAACAAGCTGGTCGAAGTCGTCAAGGTCGTCGACCTCACCGAAGGCAACCACATCGAGCGCGAGCTGATGCTCGTCAAGGTGCGCGCGGCGGGGAAGGATCGCGACGAGATGAAGCGTCTCGCCGACATCTTCCGCGGGCGCATCCTCGACGTC
>JAICXH010000105.1 GCA_025981645.1 Burkholderiales bacterium | reverse complement strand
GTCGGCGCACTCACCGCGGGCCTGCGCGGCGAGGCGCTGGCCGAGATGAGCGAGCTCGCCGAGGCGGGCTGCGTGGCGTTCTCGCAGGCCGACGCGCCGCTCACCGATACGCAGGTGCTGCTGCGTGCGCTTCAGTACGCGGGAACCTTCGGGCATCGCGTGTGGCTGCGTCCCCAGCATTGGTACCTCGCACGCGGCGGCGTTGCGCACGACGGCGAAGTGGCGACGCGGCTCGGGTTGCCGCCGATTCCGGTCAGCGCCGAAACGATCGCGCTCGCCACGATCCTCGCGCTGGTGCGCGAGACCGGCGTGCCCGTGCATCTCTGTCGTCTCTCGTCGGCCGCCGGCGTGGCGATGCTGCGCGGCGCGAAGGCCGCAGGACTCCCGGTGACCGCCGACGTCGGCGTCCATCATCTGCATCTGTCGGACGTCGACATCGGCTGGTTCGACCCGCTCGCGAACCTGACGCCGCCGCTGCGCGATACCACCGATCGCAACGCACTGCGCGATGCGCTCGCTGATGGCACCCTCGACGCGGTATGCTCCGATCACGCACCGGTCGACGACGACGCCAAGCAGATCCCGTTCGGCGAGGCCGAAACCGGCGCGACCGGCCTCGAACTGTTGCTGCCGCTGACGCTCCAATGGGCGACCGAGGATCGCGTTCCGCTGGCGGCGGCGCTCGCGCGGATCACTTCCAATCCAGCGGCGATTCTCGGCGGGTCCGCCGCGACGCTCGATCCGGGCAGTCCCGCGGATCTCTGCGTCTTCGATCCCGAGGCGCGATGGATGGTGCGACGCGAGGTGCTGCGGAGCCAGGGCAAGAACACGCCGTTTCTCGGGCACGAGGTGACCGGAGCGGTGCGTGCAACCGTCGTCGGCGGAGTGGTAGTGTACGAACGCAGGCAGGAGGAGTGAAGCGATGGCAGTCAATGGCGCGATGATCACCGTACCGGCGGGCGACCGCGAGATCGCCGCATTTCGCGCGCAACCGTCAGGCGACGGACCGTTTCCGCTCGTGCTCGTCGTCGAGGAGATCTTCGGCATCCACAACTGGATCAAGGCAGTGTGCCGGCGTCTCGCAGCGGCCGGTTATTGCGCGATCGCTCCTGATCTCTACGCGCGCCAGGGCGATCCGACGAAGCTCGGCGACATCACCGCGATCATCCGCGACATCGTGAGCAAGGTTCCCGATCGGCAGGTGCTGAGCGACCTCGACGCGACCGTCCGTGCGGCGGCGTCATCCGGCAGCGTTGACGCTGCGCGGCTCGGTATCACCGGCTTCTGCTGGGGCGGGCGAATCGTATGGATGTACGCCGGCCACAATCCGGCGCTGAAAGCTGCGGTCGCGTGGTACGGCCCGGTCGCGCGGGCGTACCACGGCGGCGACCGGGCCGCGCAGGACATCGTCGCGCAGATCAAGGCGCCCGTGCTCGGCCTCTACGGCGGCGAGGATCCCGGCATCCCGGTCGAAACGACGCGGGCGATCGCCGACGCGATGCGCGCCGCCGGCAAGACCGCCGAGATCGTCACCTATCCCGACACCCCGCACGGCTTCTGCGCCGACTACCGCCCGAGCTATCGTGAGGGCCCGGCGGAGGACGGCTGGAAGCGGATGCTCGCGTGGTTCGAGCGGTATCTCTGATACTGACCGCAATCCCGGCAGGTGACGGGAGTCACTTCGCCTTCGGCACGCGGCCCATCAGGTAGAACTCGTCGTTCGGCCGCATCGTGATCAGGTTCGCCATCCGGTTGGAGAGCGCGAAGAACGCCGCGATCGCGCCGATGTCCCAGATGTCCTCGTCCGAGAAGCCGTGCGCACGGAGCGCCGTGAAATCGGCGTCCTCGAGCTCGACGCTATGGAGCGAAACCTTGATCGCGAACGCGAGCATCGCCTTCTGCCGCGGCGTGATGTCGGCCTTGCGGTAGTTGACCGCCACCTGGTCGGCGACGAGCGGGTTCTTCGCGTAGATGCGCAGGATCGCTCCGTGCGCGACGATGCAGTAGAGGCAGTCGTTCGCGCCGGACGTCGCGACGACGATCATCTCGCGCTCGGCCTTCGTGAGGCCGCCTTCCTTCAGCATCAGAGCGTCGTGGTAGGCGAAGAACGCGCGGAACTCGTCCGAACGGTGGGCGAGCGTGACGAAGACGTTGGGAACGAAGCCCGTCTTCTCCTGCACTTCGACGATGCGCATGCGGATGTCATCGGGAAGGTCCTCGAGTTTCGGGACCGGGTAGCGGCTGATCGCGGGAGCTGTCATTCGAGGGCCTCGCATTCGAAGGTTGTCAGAGAATACCGCGCTCGGCGTAAGGCTCGTTGCGAAGCACTCGCGCGTAGCCCAGGCGCGACAGGTCGATCGACCGGTCCTCCCCGAAGACGATCCGCTCGGCGATTGCCCGCCCCGCCGCAGGGGCGTGCATCATGCCGTGGCCCGAGAATCCGGCGCAGACGTGGAAGTTGTCGAGGACACCCGGCCAGTTGCCGATGATCGGATTTCCGTCGAGCTCGCACTGTTCGTAGAGCCCCGACCAGCTGCGGTGGCAGCGCGCCGCTTCGAGCGGCGGGAAGCGATGGGCGACGGCCGGCCAGACGGCCCGCTCGAAATAATCGTGGTCGACGTCGAAGTTGACCCCGCGAGGCTCGCTCGAGTCGACGACTCCGCCGGAGAAGCCTGTTCTTTCCGAACGGAACGCCATTCGGTGGACGTCCTTCACGTACGGCAGCCGCTCGATCGGATTGCCGCTGGTGAAGTAATGCTCGAAGCGGCGCAGCGGTGCGATCGGAAGCGTCATGCCGGCCATTCGCGCCACCCCGGCCGACCACGCGCCAGCTGCGTTGACGAAGGCTGCCGCAGCGATCCGTGCACCTGAGCGAAGCCCTGCGGCGCGAACTACCTTGCCGCCGACGTCGAGCGACACGACTTCATCGGCGATCCAGTGCACGCCGAGTTCGATCGCCTTCCTTCGCAGCCCGTGCAGGAGCTGGTGCGGATCGCACCAGCCGTCGTGCGGCGTGTGCACGCCCGCACCGAGATCGTCGACACGCATCGATGGGAAGCGCGCGGCGAGTGCGGCGCGGTCGAGGAGCTCGGCGACGCAGCCGAGCCGCCGCTGCTCGGCGTGATTCGCTTCGAGCATGCTGACCCGCTCGGGAGGCACGATAAAGAGATACCCGCCCTCGACCCAGTCGATCGGCGCGTCGTGCGTCGCGGTGCGCATGAGCTCCGGGAAGCGGCGGATGAAGTCGATCGAGAAGAGCGACATCAGGATGTTCTCGGGGCACGAGAACTGAACGCGGCAGCCACCCGACGCGCGCAGGGTCGAGCAGTGCTCGTAGCCGGGCTCGCGCTCGATCACCGCGACCTCGGCAGCCGGCGCCAGCGCCTTCAGGAAGTAGGCGATCGTGAGCCCGACGACACCTCCGCCGACGATCGCGACGTCGCAGCGGCCGGGAGCCGATGCAGGTGCCGCCGAAGTCGCCGACTCGGGCGTCGCCGCAGGCGCAGGTTCGGGTGCTACAGCAGCCAATAACTCTGTGGCGCCCATGAGGAGGGCAGTGTGGCTCCGGAAGAAAGCAGCAGCAATTCGGGGTCGTCGAAGCGCAGGCCCGCTTCGAGCGCGACCTGTACCAGCGCAGTCGCCGTTCCGAGAACGTTGATCCGCACGCTGTCTCCTGCAGGCGTGTCGCCGAGCTCGGCGCGAAGGGCCCTCGCGGCGCTTGGCGCATCGACCCCAGCAACCGGGCCGATGACGCTCGCGAAGCTCCCCCGATAGCTGTACGCGCAAGGCTCGCCGTCGTGCGCGATCAGGTGCCGCTGTACGGTCGCCCACGCGCCGGCTGGGTCGAACGGGCGCATGGTCCATGGCACATTGCGGCGCTGATGCAGCTCGACCTGCGACGCATGGAACACGGCATAGCAGGCGGGGAGGTCGGCGTCGAGGGCCGGCCGAAAGGTGACCCCCGGGTGATCGGTGGCGCTCATCGCGGCCCAGTGCTGCGGCGATCGCCGGACGGACGTCGCCTGGTCGTAGGTTTATCGCTGCTGTGGCACATACCCCGGCGGCAACTCCGCGCCGCCGCCGAAGAAATGCTTCTCCATCTCGCCGGCGAGCCACTTGCGTGCGCCCGGGTCGGCGAGCGACAGGCGGTTCTCGTTGACGAGCATCGTCTGGTGCTTCAGCCACTGCGCCCAAGCTTCCTTCGAGACGTTCTCGTAGATCCGCTTGCCGAGCTCGCCGGGATAGGGCGGGAAATCGAGGCCCTCGGCTTCACGGCCGAGCTTGACGCACTTCACGGTTCGGGACATGGCTGACCTTCAATCACTTTGCCGGCTGCGCAATCAGCCGGCAATCGGTTTCAAATAGACGAGCGACTTGCGCTGATAATTGTAGAGCGCCTGCTTCTCGCGCGGCAGGTCGCCGATCGCGACAGTACGAAAGCCGCGTTCGAGGAACCAATGCGCGGTCTTCGTCGTCAGCACGAACATCGACGCGAGCTTGAGCTTGCGCGCGCGCTGCTCGATCTCGTGCATCAGTGCCTCGCCGTAGCCTTCGCGCCGGAAATCGGGGTGGACAGCCAGCGCCGCGAGCCCGCCGGCGCGCTCCTCGGGAAACGCGTAGAGGGCTGCGCAGCCGATGATGTGGTTGTCGTACTCGGCGACGATGAAACGCTCGATCTCGCTCTCCAGTCGCTCGCGCGAGCGCCGCACGAGGATGCCCTGTTCCTCGAGCGGCTCGATGATCGACAGGATGCCACCGACATCGTCGATCGTGGCATTGCGTATGTGCGCGAGCGCGGTCGCCGCAACCATTGTTCCGATGCCGTCGCGGGTGAAGAGCTCGAGGAGCAGTGCGCCGTCATGGTGGCGGCTGATCAGGTGAGCGCGCTTGACGCCGTTGTTGCACGCGCGGATCGCCGCAGGCAGGTACGTGCGCACGTCGGCGGGAAGCTTCGCTGAGCGCTCGAGGAGCTCCTCGGCGTCGGCGGTCGAGAGGTCGGACAGGAGCTGCCTGCGGCTGTTGCGCACGCCGTCGGTGTCGATCAGGAAGATCAGCTTCGTCGCGTCCATCCTGACTGCCACCTGCGTTGCGACCTCCTCGACGGTGAGGTTGAAGATCTCGCCGGTCGGCGAGTAGCCGATTGGCGAGATCAGCACGATGTCGCCGTCGTCGAGGCGCTGCCGGATCGCCTCGGTGTCGATGCGGCGCACTTCACCGGCGAGCTGCAGGTCGACGCCGTCGACGATGCCGAGAGGCTTCGCCGTGAGATAGTTGCCGGACGAGACGCGATTCCGCGCCCCCGCCATCGGCGAATTGGCGAGGCCGAGGGAGAGCAGCGCCTCGATCCGCGCGCGCACCTGGCCGGCCGCTTCGAGGACGCAATCCATCGTGTCGGCGTCGGTGATCCGGACGTCGCTCGCGTAGCGGCTCGGTATGTTCTGCTGGGCGAGGATCGCCTCGACCTGCGGGCGGCAGCCATGGGCGACGACGAGCTTGATGCCGAGGCTGTGCAGCAGGTTCAGGTCATGGACGACGCCGAGGAACGAATCGTCGGCGACGACCTCGCCGCCGAAGGCAATCACGAACGTGTGGCCGCGAAACGCATGCACGTACGGCGCCGCCGCGCGGATCCAGTGGACGAACGAACGCATCGTCGCCGAGTTGACCGATGGCTGGTCGTCGGGGGTCTTGGGCATCGTGCGTGTCGTTGCGGGCAGCGTCGTGCGTCGAAGCGACGCGGATTATAGCCCCGTGCCGACGAGCGAACGGTGCGACGCCGCGGCGGCCGCGCTTCGTCACCTATAATCGGCGCGATGACGTCGCCGCTCCTTGCCGATCTCAACGCCGAGCAGCTCGCCGCCGTCACGCTGCCGCACGAATCGGCGCTGATCCTCGCTGGGGCGGGGAGCGGAAAGACGCGCGTCCTGACGACGCGCATCGCGTGGCTGATCGCGTCCGGACGCGCGACTCCTCACTCGATCCTTGCCGTCACCTTCACCAACAAGGCAGCGCGCGAAATGCTGCTGCGCTTGTCCGCGCTGACGCCGATCGCCACGCGGGGCATGTGGATCGGAACCTTCCACGGCCTCTGCAACCGGATGCTGCGCGCCCACTATCGCGATGCCGGACTGCCGCAGCTCTTCCAGATCCTCGACACCCAGGACCAGCTCGGCCTCATCAAGAGGCTCTACCGTGCGCACGGCCTCGACGACGAGCGGTATCCGCCACGCGAGCTGCAGTGGTTCATCGCCGACGCGAAGGAGCGCGGGCTGCGGCCGAATGCCGTCGAAGCCGGCGACTCGATCGCCCGGACGAAGGTCGAGCACTATGCGCTCTACGACGCGATGTGCGAGCGCGAAGGTGTCGTCGATTTCGCCGAGCTTCTGCTGCGGAGCTACGAGCTCCTCGCCGGCAACGACGCGATCCGCAATCACTACCAGCGGCGCTTCTCGGACCTTCTCGTCGACGAGTTCCAGGACACGAATGTGCTGCAATACCGCTGGCTGCGACTCCTCGCCGCGCCGGAGGCCGCGGTGTTCGCGGTCGGCGACGACGACCAGTCGATCTACGCGTTCCGCGGCGCCAACGTCGCCAACATGCGCCACTTCGAGCGCGATTTCGCGCGCGAGGATGCACCGGTACGGATGATCAAGCTCGAGCGCAATTACCGCTCGCACGGCCACATCCTCGATGCCGCCAACGCGCTGATCCGCAACAATGCGTCGCGCCTTGGCAAGAACCTGTGGACGAGCGAAGGCAAGGGCGACCCGGTGCGCGCGTTCGTCGCGGGAACCGATCTCGACGAGGCGGCGTTCATCGTCGACGTCGTACAGGGGTTGGTCGGCGAGGGGCTGGCGCTCGACGAGATCGCCTTGCTCTACCGGAGCAACGCCCAGTCGCGGGTGCTCGAGCACGCGCTCTTCAGCGCGGCGATTCCCTATCGCGTCTACGGTGGCACGCGCTTCTTCGAGCGCGCGGAGGTGAAGAACGCGCTCGCCTACCTGCGCCTTATCGCCGTGCCCGGCGACGACGGCGCGTTCCTGCGCGCGGTCAACTTTCCTCCGCGCGGCATCGGTGCGCGCAGTCTCGAGCTGCTGCAGGACGCGGCGCGTGCACGCGGCAGCTCATTGTGGCAGGCCGCCTGCGAAGGGGCCGTCAAGGGGCGGGCGGGAACCGCTGTCGCAACGTTCGTCGGCACGATCGAGGGGATGCGCGAGGCGACCGCGCAGCTCCCGCTCGGCGAAACCGTCGAGCACGTCGTGGAGGGCTCGGGCCTCGCCGCGCACTACCGGCAGGAACGCGACGGCGAGGAGCGCGTGGAGAACCTCGCCGAACTGGTCAGCGCAGCCGAGGCGTTCACGCGCGAAGCCGACCTCGCCGTCGACGACGGCGGGACCGATCCGCTCACTGCGTTTCTCGCCCACGCCGCCCTCGAAGCAGGCGACACGCAGGAGGCCGAGGGACGCGCGGCGCTGCAGTTGATGACGATGCACGCCGCCAAGGGGCTCGAGTTCCACACGGTGTTCGTCACCGGGCTCGAGGAGGGGCTTTTCCCGCACGACAACAGCCGCAACGAGATTGCCGGTCTCGAGGAGGAGCGGCGGCTCATGTACGTCGCGCTGACGCGCGCGCGGCGGCGCCTTTACCTCACGCTCGCGCAGACGCGGATGCTGCATGGCCAGACGCGTTACAACGTTCCGTCGCGCTTCGTCGACGAGTTGCCGCGCGACCTCGTACAGTGGCTGTCGCCGCGACGCGCTCGTGCGAGCCAAGACGTCGATTCGGCGGAGCGTTCGATGCGGTCGGAAGGCGCACGAGCCGCTCCGGGCTACGTCGACGGCCGATCGCGCGGCTCGGCCGCAGGCTCTACGGCTGGTGCCATGGCAAGCCAGGCGGCGCTGCCCGGCTGGCGCATCGGCGAGAGCGTGCGCCACGCGAAGTTCGGTCTCGGCATCATCATCGACTCCGAAGGCCAGGGCAGCGACGCGCGCGTGCAGGTGAACTTCCGCGAAGCCGGCGTGAAATGGCTCGCCCTCGACTTCGCGCACCTCGAGCGAGCCTAGTTGGGCCCCCGGCCTATTCGCCGGCGTGGAACACGTCGCGGTAGCTCACGTAATCGGCGATGTGGAGCAGGGTAACGAAGATGAGG
>JAICXH010000005.1 GCA_025981645.1 Burkholderiales bacterium | reverse complement strand
CGCCAGCTCGCGGATGCCGCGCGCGGAGAGGCCGAGAAGCTGATCGTCTACCTGCTCGACGATTTCTACCAGGAGCTCGAGCCGATCGGGCGGCTCGACATCGTCGCCTCGCTCGCGAACCGCGCAGTCGATTACTACGCCCAGCTGCCGGCTGCACTGCGAACTCCCGAGACCGACCGCAATCGTGCACTGGCACTCGTGCGCTACGGCGCGGCGCTCAGGAACCAGTCGAAGCTCCCCGAAGCCAAGGCGGCGCTGGCGGACGCCGTGTCGACGCTGGAAAAGTTGAAGGACGGCGGCGACCACTCCGAGGCGACGGCGATCGGCTTGGCGCTCGGCCTCACGTCGCAGGCGCGGGTCGCGAGCAGCGAGCTCAGGATTCCGGAGGAGCTTGCGCTCGCGGGGAAATCGGTCGACCTGTTGCGGCCGCTGATGCAGGCGCCGTCGCCATCGGTCGATGTGCGCCGCGCGTTCGGGCTCACGACGCTCTTTCTCGGCTTTTCGCAGCAACAGACGGGCGAGTACGAGGCGGCGATCAAGACCCTCGACGAATCGCGCGCCGCGAGTCGCAGCATCGCGAATCTGTCGCTTGCCGATATCCCGGCAGCGGTGGCATACGCAGAGTCGTCGTCGTGGCAGATGCAGGCGCTGCAGACGCTCGGGCGATCTTCGGAGGTTCGCGCGATCGCCCGGGACGCGCTTGGGGTCACCGGCAGGGTGCTCGCCGCCCAGCCGGGCAACATGTCGGCGCTTCGCGCCGAGGGCCTGATGAACGAAGTCGTGTCGGGAGTGGACTGGACTGACCTCCACGTACGCGCGGCGCTCGAGTCGGAGCGCGAGGCCGAGCGTGACTGGGAGAAGATTGTCGCGCTCGACCCGACCAACCAGATCGCCTGGAACAACCTGGTCGACGCGCGCAACCTGATCTCCGGCGAGCTCATCAGTCTGGGCGACATCGCTCATGCGCGGGCGTCACTCGAAGCGGCGGTTGCGGTCGGCACGCGGGTCAAAGCGGCCGCGATCATCGGCCAGGTCCTTGGGCTCTCTTCGGGCTATCTCGCCCGAATCGACGCCGACACCGGGGACGACGCTTCCGCCGCGAAGACGCTGGCACTCAATAGGAAGTTTGTCGCGCTCTCGGTTTCGAGCCAGCCCGAAGGGTCGTTCGGACGCGCATTCCTTCCCGAGTTTCTCGGTCAGGTCGGCTACCCTGGGGGCGGTCCCGGCTACGGCGAGCTCGCACTTCCCTGGGCGAACGGGGATTTCAAGACCGCGCACCGCATGGCGCGTGCGTCGGCCGCGAGCCTCGCGGCGATGTCGCCTCCGACGAAAGGCGCGCAGGAAGCTCGCGACCACGCGCTCGACATGGCGTGGCGTACGGCGGCCGAGGCGTCCTGGTGGTTGCGTGACTACGTGACCGCGGAGACCGAAATCGGGCACTCGCTCGAGCTGCGCAAGGCGCTGCCTCCACGCAACCTCGGCGAGCAGCGCGATGCCTACTATCCGGTCGTCCTCGCGTCGGTGATAGCGTCGGGCCTCGGCGACCACGCGAAGGCGCAGAAGCAGATCGCGCCGGTCGTCGAATTCGAGCGAGGTCTCTACGAGCGCAGGGACAACGAGGATCTTACCCAGCACATCGAGTACGCGCAGGCGCTCTACGCGTCTGCGCTCGCCGATCCCATGGCCGGGAGCCGGCGCCAGGTCTTGAAGCAGGCGGCGGGCCTCATCGATTCGCTCCCTGCCGCGATGCGCGGCCTCAAGAGCGTTGCGCGCCTGCGCGGAGCGATCGCGGCCGAGCAACGCGGCGCGGGTTGACGATCGAGCGCATTCGCGAGCTCATCGAGCGCGGCGCGCCGTGGGAGGCCTGCGACGCCTTTCGCGAGGCTGCCGCAGCCGCACCGGGCGTCGACGCAGCGCTCCTTTACTGGGGAGCCCTCGCGCATGCGCGTTCGGGCGCCGCGCGCGAAGCCCACGCGCTTCTCGATCGCGCTCAATCGCCTGCCGAGGCAGCAGGTGCGACGGCGCTTCTCGTGGAGATCCTCAGCCTTCGCGGGCGCCTCTTCAAGGATGCCGTGCATCGTCGCGTGCTTCGCGGGCACCCGACGACGGATGTGCCTGTTGACGACGGAGTGCGCGCGCTCGTCGCGCGCGCGCGCGACGCCTACCTCGCGGCGTGGCGGATGGCGAACGATCCGTTTCCGGGCGTCAACGTCGCGACGCTCTCGCTGCTCCTCGGCGACCGCGAGTCGGCGTCGCGCTTCGCGCGCGACGTGATCGCACGGCTCGGTCCCGAGCTGCAGTCCGCGTGGGACCTCGCGAGCCTCGGCGAAGCGCGGCTTCTACTAGGCGACGTTGCCGGTGCGACCGCGGCGTACGCGGCGGCGTTTGGCGCGTGTGGGGGAAACGGCGGCACTGTTGCGTCGATGCGCCGGCAGCTCGCGTTGATCGCGCGTGTGGTTCCCCAGGCCGCAGCCGTGATGGACGCGGTGCCGGCGGCGAGCGTCGTTGCCTTCGCGGGCCACATGGTCGACGCGGCTGGGCGCGATTCGCCGCGCCTGCCGCCGGCAAAGATGCCGGCCCTGGCGGCCACCCTGCGCGCGCGCACTTCAGCGCTTCGTGATCCGATTGTCTACACGTCGGCTGCCTGCGGTGCCGATCTGCTCTTCATCGAGGCGGCGATCGAGCGCGGCGCCGAGGTCAACGTCGTGCTCCCGTTCGATCGCGACGATTTCGTGCGCAACAGCGTCGCGATTGGCGGTGATTCGTGGGTCACTCGCTTCGAGTCGGCCCTCGCGCACGTGCATCGGGTGGTCATGGCGACCGACGAGCAGTACCTCGGCGACGACATACTTTTCGATCACGCGGCGAGACTTGTCGAAGGGTACACGGTTCTGCGGGCGGAACAGCTGCAGGCGGAGCCGCTCCTGGTGTGCGTTGCCGATCTGCAGGATCCCTCGGCCTCGAACGCTTCCGCGCGGCACGCCACCGGCGGGACCCTGGCGACGCTCGCCCGCTGGCGACGCGCCGGCCGCGCCGAGTCGGTGATCGAGCTCGGCTCGCTCGAGCCGGCGGTGCCGCGGCCCGCCGAATCCTCCCGTTGGCAGCGGTTGACGGCGGCCGCCGCGGCGCAGCAACCCAGGCGACGGCGCGACGAGCGCACGCTGAAGTCGATGCTGTTCGCCGATGTCGCCGGCTACAGCCGGCTTCACGATGCGGTCATCCCCGACTTCCAGCGCGCTTTCCTCGATGCTGCCGCGTCGTTGATCGCGGCGGCGGATCCGCGCCCGGTCGAGGCCAAGACCTGGGGTGACGGGCTCTACCTCGTGTTCGACGGCCCGCGCGCCGCGACAAGCTTCGCGCTCGCGTTCGCCGAACGCGCGCACCGGGCCGACTGGCCCGGGGGAGTGCGCATCGCGCTGCATGCCGGACCGGTATTTCGCTTCTTCGATCCGGTGATGGCGCGCGACGGCTGTTTCGGAGCCAACGTCACCCGCGCCGCGCGCATCGAGCCGATCACGCCGCCCGGGCTCGTCTACGCGAGCGAGGCGTTTGCCGCCACGCTCAGGTCGGACGGCGCCGACGATTTCGCGCTCGAATACGTCGGCGCGCTCCCGCTCGCCAAAGGCTACGGCGAGTCGCGCATCTACCGCGTCGAGCGACGATAAGCCGGTCGCGCTGTGCCGCGGTTTGCCCGCGTACCATCGCCGGCTCATGCCGGCCATCCCGCTCCCGCGCACCTTTCGCGCGCTTCGTCACCGCAACTTCAGGCTGTTCTTCATCGGGCAAGGCCTGTCGATGATCGGTACCTGGCTGCAGCAGGTGGCGATGGGCTGGCTCGTCTATCGGCTGACCGACTCGGCGTGGCTGCTTGGCGTCGTCGCGTTCTGCAACAACATCGGCATCCTGCTCTTCGGCAATCTCGCCGGCGTGCTCGCGGATCGCATCGACCGCAGGCGCGGGCTCCTCACGACGCAGTCGCTGATGCTGGTCCAGGCGGTGGTACTCGCCGTGCTGGTCGCCTTCCACTGGGTCCAGACCTGGCACCTGATCGCTCTGGCGCTGTGGCTCGGCACCTGCTCGGCGTTCGATGTGCCGATGCGCCAGTCGATGTACGTGCACTTTGTCGAGGACCGCGGCGACCTCGCCAACGCGATCGCGCTGAACTCGATGCTTGTCAACGCCGCGCGGGTGATCGGGCCGGCAGTCGCCGGAATACTGCTCGCGCTCACCGGCGAGGCGGTCTGCTTCGCGCTCAACGCGCTGTCGTTCGTCGCGGTGATCGTCGCGGTACTGCGGATGCACTGGCCGGCCGACATCCGCGGGCATTCCGCCGACGGCTGGTGGACGAGCTGGGTCGAGGGCGCGCGCTACGCGTGGTCGCTCGAGCCGGTGCGCTCGCTCCTCGGACTCGTCGCGGCGCTCGCGTGGACGATCGCACCGTACTCATCGCTGATGCCGGTCTACGCGAAGGACATCTTCGGCGGCGGGCCGCACACGCTGGGCTATCTGCTGTCGGCGGCAGGGCTGGGGGCACTCGTGTCGACCGCCTACCTCGCGCGCCGCGCTTCGGTGCGCGGCCTCGGGCTCGTCATCGCCGTGTCGGCGGGAGCGAGCGGCGCCGCGCTCGCGCTCTTTTCGTACATGAGTGTGCTCCCGGTCGCGCTCGTGCTGATCGTGTTCGTCGGCGGTGGCGTGATCCTCGCGGCAGCATCGTGCAACACGATCCTGCAGACGATCGTCGAGGATCGCCTGCGCGGCCGGCTGGCGTCGTTCTACACGCTCGCCTTCCTTGGCGTGTCGCCGCTTGGCAATCTTGCCGCGGGGGCGATCGCCGGCGCGATCGGTACGCGCTTCACGTTCCTTCTGAACGGCCTGCTCGCAATCGCCGCGGCAGGATGGTATTACCGGCGCCTTCCCGGCGTGCGTGCGGTGCTGCGCCCGATGTACGAGCGCCTCGGCGTACCCGGCCACCGCTGATCGACCGTCGATTGCGCGAAGGGGCGCTACGGGGCCGACGCGCTCACCGCCGCTCGATCTTCGGATCGAGGGCGTCACGCAGGCCGTCGCCGAGCAGGTTGAACGCGAGCACGGTGAGGAAAATCGCGAGGGCGGGGACGATCGCCTCGTGGGGTGCCGTCAGCATGTCGGAGCGCGCGGCGTCGAGCATCGCGCCCCACTCTGGCGTCGGAGGCTGCGCGCCCATACCGAGGAACGATAGGCTCGCCGCGGTGATGATCGACGTGCCGATGCGCAGCGAGAAGTAGACGACGACCGCCGAGATCGTTCCGGGCAGCACGTGGCGCAGGAGAATCGTGCGATCGCTCGCGCCGAGGCTGCGCGCGGCCTCGATATAGGTCAGGTGTTTCAGCGCCAGCGTGTTGCCGCGAACCAGCCGGGCGAAGGTCGGCACGCTGAATATCGCGACCGCGGCAATCACGTTGGCCATGCCGCCGCCGAGGATCGCGACGATGCCGATCGCGAGCAGGATGCCGGGAAACGCGAACAGCACGTCGCAGATGCGCATGACGATGCGGTCGGTCCAGCCCTCGTAGTAGCCGGAAAGGAGGCCGAGCAGTGTGCCGATCACCGCGCCGACGGCAACCGAGATGAATCCCGCCGCGAGCGAGATCCGTGCGCCCATCAGGATGCGGCTGAAGATGTCGCGACCGAGTGAGTCGACGCCGAAGAAGTGCGCAAGCGACGGCGGCGCGTTGAGCGCGTCGTAGTCGAAGTAGTTCTCGGCGTCGTAGGGCACGATCCACGGCGCCGCGACCGCCACGACGACGAGCAGCGCCACGAAGACCGCGGCGACGAGCGCGACCTTCTGCCGGCGGAACTTGCGCCAGAACTCGGACCACGGCGTACGCACGTGCTCGGCGGCGGCGGCGTCGATGGCGGGAGCGAGCGTCGCGTTCACGGCGTCATTCGATCGGCACGGCGCTCGTCAGCGGAAGCGGATCGCGGGATTGATCAACCCATAGAGCACGTCGACCACCAGGTTGATGGCGATGAACTCGAGCGAGAAGAGGAGCACCAGCGCCTGGATCACCGGGTAGTCGCGCATGTCGACGGCGTCGACGAGGAGCCGCCCGAGTCCCGGCCAGTTGAACACCTTCTCGACGACGATCGAGCCGCCGAGCAGGAAGCCGAACTGCAGGCCCATCATCGTCACCACCGGGATGAGCGCGTTCCTCATCGCGTGCTTGATCACCACGTGACGCTCGTCGAGGCCCTTGGCGCGCGCGGTGCGCACGAAGTCCTCGCCGAGGATGTCGACGAACGACGAGCGCGTAAAGCGCGCCATGATCGCCGCGACCGCAGCGCCGAGGGTCAGCGACGGCAGGATGTAGCCGCGCCAGTCGTCGTTGCCGACGGCAGGAACCCAGCCGAGGTCGACGGCGAACACCTGCATCAGCACCATGCCGAGCGCGAACGCAGGAAACGAGATGCCCGAAACGGCGAGCGTCATGCCGATGCGGTCGGGCCAGCGGTTGCGCCAGACTGCCGAGGCGACGCCGATTGCCATGCCGAAGGTGACCGACCACGCCATGCTCCACACGGTGAGCCAGAATGTCGGCATGAAGCGCTCGGCGATCTCCTCCGCGACCGGCCGCTTGGTCGACAGCGAACGCCCGAAGTTCCAGTGGAGGACGCCGTCGACGAAGCGGACGAACTGCTGCGGAATCGTCCGGTCGAGGCCAAGGTCCTTGCGCACGAGAGCGACGGTCTCGGGCGTCGCGTCAGGCCCCGCGGCGAGGCGCGCCGGGTCGCCCGGGAGCAGGTGCACGAACAGGAACACCAGCACGCCAATCAGGAACAGCGTCGGCACGAGGCCGGCGAGCCGCGACAGGACGTAGCGGGTCATCGCTCCTGCGCGCCGGCGTTCTTCTGATCGCGCAGACGCGCCCGGCTATCTTAGGTCGATGTCGGTGAAGTTGAACGACGCATCGGGCATCACGTACACGCCGGTCAACCTGCGGTTGTGTGCCGACAGGAGCTCTTCGGTGACGAGCGGTGCCCACGGGGCGTCCTTCCAGATCCGCTCCTGCGCATCGCGGTAGAGCTTCGCCTTTTCGGTCTTGTCGGTCGTCGCGAGCGCGCCCTTGATGTCGGTGTCGACCTGGTCATTCCTGTAGTAGGCGGTGTTAAACAGCGTAGGCGGCCACGATTCGCTCGCGAGGAGCGGGCGCAGCGCCCAGTCGGCCTCGCCGGTCGACGACGACCAGCCGACGTAGTAGAGGCGCACCGGCGCCGTCTTCGGATCTGGCCAGCTCTCGACCTTCTGCACGCGCTGCCCGGCTTCGAGCATCGTGATCTTCGTCCTGATGCCGATCTGCTGGAGCTGCTGCTGCAGGAACTGCGCGACCTTCTGCGCGGTGCTGTAGTTGTAGGCCGACCACAGCTCGGTCTCGAAGCCGTTCGGGTAGCCGGCTTCGGCGAGGAGTTTCTTCGCCTTCGCGACGTCGTAGGGCCACGGTCCGAGCTTGACGCTGTACTCGACGGCGTCGGGAACCACGCCGTCGGCGGGCACGGCGTACCCGCTGAACGCGACCTTGGCGAGCGCCTCCTTGTTGATCGCGTAGGCGATCGCCTCGCGCACCCTGACGTCGTCGAACGGCTTCTGCAGCGTGTTCATCGACAGGTAGCGGAGCACGATCGACGGCGCCGCGACGAGCTCGAGGTCGGTCTTCGCCTTCAGCACCTGGGCAAGCTCGTAGGGCACCGGAAAGGTGAACTGGGCTTCGCCGGTCTGCATCAGCGCCGCGCGCGAGTTGTTGTCGACGACCGGCTTCCAGGTGATCGAGTCGACTTTCGGATAACCCTTTCTCCAGTAGCCGTCGAACTTTTCGACCTTCAGATAGTCGGGCTGGCGCCACTCGACGAACTTGAACGGCCCGGTGCCGACCGGGTGGAAGGCGATGTCCTTGCTGCCCCACTTTTTCAATGCGGCCGGGCTGATCATTACGCCCGACGGATGCGCGAGGTCGTTGATGAATGCGGAGAACGGCTCCTTCAGCGTGACGCGGGCGGTGTACTCGTCGACGACTTCGGTCTTCGCGATGATCTTGTAGAGCCCGTAGCGCTTGAGCTTGTTGTCCGGATTGGTGACGCGGTCGAAATTGACCTTGACCGCCTCGGCGTTGAAGTCGGTGCCGTCCTGGAACCTGACGCCATGGCGGAGCTTGATCGTGTACGTGAGGCCATCGGGGCTCACCGTGTAGCTCTCGGCGAGGACCGGGATCAGCTTCATGTCCTTGTCGAAGCCGAAGAGTCCTTCGTAGAACGACTTTGCCATCGCCTGCGACAGTGTGTCGTTGGCGTCGTAGGGGTCGGTGGTGGTGAAGGTCGACGCAACGGCGAACACGACGTCCTTCGACGCGTACGCAGGCGCGGCGATGACGAGCGATGCGATTGCGGTGGCGATCGCCGCGAGCGTGGTGGCGGCGAAACGCGGTAGTGGGTTCATGCGATGGCTCCCGTCGGTCACGGCGCCGCCATACTACACGGCGGCGACGAAATGCCCCTGCGCGACCTCCACGAGCGGCGGTACGTCGGGCTCGTCGCCGACGTCGCGGATCGGGCTCGGAATCTCGTCCGAAGCGAGTGTCCGCTTGCGCGTGCGTCGTGCGGGGTCAGCGATCGGGACCGCGGCGAGCAGCTTCTGCGTGTAGGGGTGGCGTGGATTCTCGAAGACCGCGCGGCGGGGCCCGATCTCGACGATCTGCCCGAGATACATCACGGCGACGCGGTGGCTGATTCGCTCGACCACCGCCATGTCGTGCGAGATGAAGAGGAAGGCGACGCCGAGCCTCTCCTGCAGGTCGATCAGCAGGTTGACGATCTGCGCCTGGATCGACACGTCGAGTGCCGACACCGCTTCGTCGGCGACGATGAGGCGCGGCTCGAGCGCGAGCGCGCGCGCGATGGCGATCCGCTGGCGCTGGCCGCCCGAGAATTCGTGCGGATAGCGCCGCGCGGAGTCGGCGGATAGGCCGACCTGCTCGAGCAGCCGCGCGACACGCTCGCGCGCTTCGCGCGGGCCCGCGACGCCGTGGACGTAGAGCGGCTCGGCAATCGTGAATCCGACCGTCAAGCGCGGGTCGAGCGACGCGAAGGGGTCCTGGAAGATCATCTGGATGTCGCGCCGGACGGGACGTAGTTCCGCGGTGCCGAGATTCGCGATGTTGTGCCCGTCGAACTCGATGTCGCCCGACGTGATGTCGACGAGGCGCAGAAGCGAACGTCCGGCGGTCGACTTGCCGCAGCCCGATTCACCGACGAGCGCGAGCGTCTCGCCGGCTTCGAGGTCGAAGCTCACCTTCTCGACCGCGTGGACACGACGGCGCACGCGGCCGAAGACCCCCGAGCGGACGTCGAAGCGCGTCGTCAGCTCGCGCACGCGAAGCAAGGGCCGATCCGCTTTGGCGCGGCTCACCTGCGCCAAGCGCGACGATGAGCGCGTCAGCGTCGAGCTGACTTCGCGATGTGTGCGCGGTGCAGGATCGCCGCTCGCGGTGATCAGCGGAAACTTGCGCGGAGCGTCGACGCCACGGAGCGCACCGAGGCGCGGCACCGCGGCAAGGAGGGCGCGCGTGTATGGCTCGCGTGGAGACGCGAAGAGCCGCTCCGCAGTCCCTTCCTCGACCTTGGTTCCGTGATGCATCACGACGACGCGATCGGCGACCTCGGCGACGACTCCCATGTCGTGGGTGATGAACATCACCGCCATGTGCATCTCGTCCTGCAGTACCCGGACGAGCGCCAGGATCTGCGCCTGGACCGTCACATCGAGCGCGGTGGTCGGCTCGTCGGCGATGAGGAGCGCCGGCCGGCACGAGAGCGCCATCGCGATCATCACTCGCTGGCGCATCCCTCCGGAGAGCTGGTGCGGGTAGCGCCCGAGCGCCGCTCCCGCTTCGGGGATGCGTACAACGTCGAGCATGCGCAGCGCCTCGGCTCGCGCAGCGGCAGCATCGCGCCGCTGGTGCAGCCGGATCGACTCGGCGATCTGCTCGCCGACCGGGAAGACGGGGTTAAGCGACGTCATCGGCTCCTGGAAGATCATTGCGATCTCGGCGCCGCGGATGCGGCGCAGCGTCGCGGCATCGGCCATGGCGAGGTCGACGAGCTCGCCCGACGGACGCATGAACGCGATCGAACCATCGCGGATGCATCCGCCGCCGTGCTCGACGAGCCGCATGACCGAGAGCGCCATGACCGACTTCCCCGAGCCCGATTCGCCGACGACGGCGAGCGTCTCGCCGCGCGCGATCGTGAGCGACAGATCGCGCACGGCGACGGTCGTGCGCTCGCGCGCCGAGAACTCGACAGTCAGGCGGTCGATCGCGAGCAGGGTCGAGGGAGTGACGGGCAAGGGCGAACCGGGAGGCCGGGGCCCTGAATTATCGTCGCGCGCCAGAGGATCGACAACACGGAGGCGCGGGCCCCGAGGCCGCGCGTGCGGGGCACAGGCAGGAAGGCCCGAGAAGCGACGCGACAGGCCCATGCGGACACCTGCCGCGCAAACCGTCGTTACTTCACCGTGACGATCAGCGTCTTGAATTCGGAGACGTCCAGCGTGAAAGTCACCATCGTCGATTTTCCGCCCGCGGTGATCGACAGCGTGTAATACGAGCTCCGCTGACTGACCGTGCCGGCAGCCGGCAGTCCCTGGTTCAGGTACTACATCTGCGCCGTCGGATCGCACGACGTCGCATCGCCGTAGCCGGAGGCCCGCGACAGGAACACCGTCGGGCCGTAGACGAGCGACGCGCTCGACGTCTGGATCGCCGGAACGAGCCCGGAGCCCGTCAGCGCGACGGATATCGAGGGGTTGACCGGGTCTGTCGTGGCGACCTGCAGCGTGGCGGACGCGCTCCGGCCGCGCTGGGGTTGAACCGGACGGTGAGCGTCAGGCTGCTCGCGTTGGCAATCGAAACCGGCAGCGGCCGGTCGACCGCCTGCTCGCTGTGCGCCGTAATGCATTGCCGAAGCCGGATCGAGAAACCGGCCGTTCCGGAGAGGAATGCCGACCTCGGTCGATGACGTTCCGGAAATCGTTTCGACGCTACTCGCCTATTTCACCGTCGCACGGTGCCAGCCGATCCCCTTCGTCTGGGTGCGTCGCCGTCAGCCCTTCGCTGCCTCGGAGGCGAGGCGCTTCTGCAGTAGCGCTGGTACCGGTCGCGATCGACGCGCGGCGTGAATGTGGGCGTGCGAATGCGCCGTCGGCGCATTGGCCGGGGTGGCGCCGTGACCGGTCGTCGCGGCGTCGTGGGCAGAGTTCGCAAACGGCGCGGACGGCTCGGAGTTGACGCGCCGGACGATCGGCTGATCGGGGTTCTTCGCGTAGGCGGCTTCGCGTTCCACACGCCGATCGCGCGCCGGCGCAGGTGCCGGGGCGTGCTGGGCTCGCTGCACCGATCGCGTGCCCCGCCCGGTCGCTTGCGGGGCGCTGCGCGATGCGTGCGGGGTGCCGCGCGACGCGTGCGCCGTGCCGCCGCGCGACGGGCGCTCGCGCGCCTCGCTGGTCGCTGCGCCGATGTCGAAGCCGTCGAGCCCGCCGATCGCGACCTTCTTCTTCAGGAGCTTCTCGATCTCGGCGAGATACTTCTCCTCCTCGTGCGCGACGAGCGAGATCGCTTCTCCGGTGGCGCCGGCGCGGCCGGTTCGCCCGATACGGTGGATGTAGTCCTCCGGCACGTGCGGGAGCTCGAAGTTGACGACGAGCGGCATGTCCTCGATGTCGAGGCCGCGCGCGGCGACGTCGGTTGCGACCAGCACCTGCAGCTTGCCATCCTTGAACTTCGCGAGCGCCTCGAGGCGTGCCGCCTGAGTCTTGTCGCCGTGGATCGCCGACGTTGCGAGCCCGTCGCGCTCGAGCTGGCGCGCGAGCCGCGACGCGCCGTGCTTGGTGCGCACGAAGCACAGTACCTGCCACACGTTGCGCGAGCGTACGAGGTGCGCGAGGAACGCGCGTTTCGCCTCCTGCGGCAGCTTGTAGGCGCTCTGGACGACGGTCTCGGCGGCCGTATTGCGGCGCGCGACTTCGATCAGCTTGGGGCGGTTCAGGAGCTCGTCGGCGAGGCGCTTGATGTCGTTCGAGAAGGTCGCCGAGAACAGCAGGTTCTGCCGCTTCGCCGGCAGGAGCGCCATGATGCGCTTGATGTCGGGGATGAAGCCCATGTCGAGCATGCGGTCGGCTTCGTCCAGCACGAAAGTCTCGACGTGGCCGAGGTTGACGCTCTTCTGCTCGACGTGGTCGAGGAGGCGCCCCGGAGTCGCGACGAGGATCTCGACGCCGCCGCGCACGATCGGAAGCTGCTGGCGGATGTCGACGCCGCCGTAGACGCAGGTCGAGCGCAGCCCGGTGTACTTGGCGTAACCCCGGATCGACTCTTCAACCTGGATCGCGAGCTCGCGCGTCGGCGCGATGATCAGTGCGCGCACCAGATGGCGTGCCGGGGACGGGCTCGTGTTCGCATGCGGCATCAGCCGCTGCAGGATCGGCAGGCCGAAGCCGGCCGTTTTGCCGGTTCCGGTCTGGGCGCCGCCCATGATGTCGTTGCCCGCAAGGACCTCGGGGATCGCCTGCGCCTGGATCGGGGTGGGGGTCGTGTAACCTGCCTCGGCCACCGCACGGAGGATCTCCGGGCGCAGGTCGAGCTCGGTAAAGCTCGTAATCGGCATGCTTGCTCCTGGTGCGCGGCCTACCGCGTGGGCGGTTTCCGGTCCAGGCAGCGGAATCTCTGAGGTTGAGCGCTTTCGGCGGGACCGTCATCGGGCCGGCCGGGCGGAGCGGGCGGTGACCGGAACGGCCGCCCGAATGGCGCATTATACCTTAAGTCTCGGATTCTTCGAAATTTTGTGGCGGATCCCGGCCCGCAGGCCCTATACTGCACGTTTTTCGTCGCAGCGCAGCAACACAGCTCGCAGCGCCTCAACCGCCCGCCATGCTCCCGATGACCCCGGTACGCGCCGACCTTCGCAACATCGCGATCATCGCGCACGTCGACCACGGCAAGACGACACTCGTCGACAAGCTGCTGGTGCAGGCGGGCACGTTCGCGCGCCACCAGCACGTCGGCGAGCGGATGATGGACAGCAACGACCTCGAGCGCGAGCGCGGCATCACCATCTTTGCCAAGAACTGCGCGATCCGCTACGCCCGCGGCGCGACGATGACCCACATCAACATCGTCGACACCCCGGGCCACGCTGATTTCGGCGGGGAGGTCGAGCGCGTGCTCGGCATGGTCGACGGAGTGCTGCTCCTCGTCGACGCGGTCGAAGGGCCGATGCCGCAGACCCGCTTCGTGACGCTGAAGGCGCTCGCGCGCGGTCTGCGCCCGATCGTCGTCGTGAACAAGGTCGACCGCGGCGGCGCGCGGCCCGAGTGGGTCGTCAATCAGACCTTCGAGCTCTTCGATCGGCTCGGCGCCGACGATGCGCAACTGGACTTTCCCGTCGTTTACGCATCGGCGCTCGAAGGCTGGTCGACGCTCGATGTCGCGACGGCGCGGCGTTTGGCGGCGGCGGTCGCGGGTGCAGGTGTGGGAGCGGCGGAGGCCGCTGCGAATCCCGCGGCGAATGCGGCGCGGCCCGACGAGCCGCGCGACATGCGACCGCTCTTCGACACGATCCTCGATCACGTTCCACCGCCTGCTGGCGACGTCGATGGTGCGCTGCAGCTCCAGGTGAGTGCGCTCGACTATTCGAGCTACGTCGGGCGTCTCGGCATCGGACGCATCCGACGCGGGCGCATCGGTCCCGGGCAGGAGGTCGCGGCCCTCGCTCCCGGCGCGGCCAACGGCGCACCCGTATTGGCGAAGATCGGCCAGGTGTTCATGTTCGAAGGGCTTGAGCGCGTCCCGGTCGAGCGGGCTGCGGCGGGCGACATCGTGCTCGTCACCGGAGTCGACGACCTGGCGATCGGCACGACGCTGGCTGCGCCGGAACGTCCCGAGGCGCTGCCGGCAATCGCAGTCGACGAGCCGACGCTCGCGATGCACTTCCAGGTCAACACGTCGCCGCTCGCCGGACGCGAAGGAAAATACGTCACTTCGCGCAACCTGCGCGAGCGGCTCGCGCGCGAGCTCCTCACCAACATGGCCCTGAAAGTCGAGGACACGGCGGACACCGATGTGTTCCTCGTCTCGGGCCGCGGCGAGCTCCACCTGACGATCCTGATCGAGAACATGCGCCGTGAGGGTTATGAGCTTGCGGTGTCGCGCCCGCGCGTCGTGACGCGCGTCGTCGCGGGCGAGCTTCGTGAGCCGTGGGAAGCGCTGTCCGTCGATGTCGAGGCGCAGCATCAGGGTGCGGTGATGGAAGCACTCGGTGCACGGCGCGGCGAACTCGCCGACATGGCGAGCGACGGCCAGGGACGCATGCGGCTCGACTACCGGATCCCGGCGCGCGGACTCATCGGCTTTCACGGCGAGTTCATGAACCTGACGCGCGGCACCGGTCTCATGAGCCACGTGTTCGAGACCTGGGCTCCCGTCGGCGGCGAGATCCCCGAGCGGCGCAACGGCGTGCTGGTTTCGCAGGAGGACGGCGAGGCCGTCGCCTACGCGCTGTGGAATCTGCAAGAGCGCGGGCGGATGTTCGTTTCACCCGGCGAAAAACTCTACGAAGGCATGATCATCGGCATCCATTCGCGCGACAACGATCTCGTCGTGAACCCGATCAAGGGCAAGAAGCTCACCAATGTCCGCGCTGCGGGCAAGGACGACGCGATCCTGCTGACGCCGCCGATCGCGCTGACGCTCGAGTACGCGGTCGAGTTCATCGCCGACGACGAGCTCGCCGAAGTGACTCCCAGATCGATCCGCATCCGCAAGCGCCACCTGAAGGAGCACGAGCGCAAGCGTGCGAGCCGCGAGGCGGCGGCCGCCTGAGCGGGGACGACCGAGCGCGCGGGCCCGGCCGCACCGATGTTGACCACCGAAGTTGCGCAGCGTCTGGTCGCCACCGCGCTCACCAACATCGCCCGCGAGTACCCGGCGAAGCTCGATCACGTACTCTCGTCCGACGACGATGCCGTACCGCCGCGCGCGCTGCATCCGGCGTTCTACGGCAGCTACGACTGGCACTCGTGCGTCCACATGCACTGGCTGCTCGCGCGGCTGCGCCGGCGCTTCCCGGCGCTCGGCTGTCGCCACGAGATCGGGAGGCTCTTCGATTCGCGCCTGACGGAGGCTGCGATCGCGGCCGAGGTCGCCTATCTCGAGCGGCCGGGGAGCGCGTCCTTCGAGCGGACCTACGGCTGGGCGTGGTTGCTGAAACTCGCCGACGAGCTCGACCGCCACGGTGACGCCGACGGCAGGCGCTGGTCGAGTGCCCTTGCGCCGCTCGCCGGCGCGTTCGCGAAGCGATACGTCGACTACCTGCCGCGCGCCGGGTACGCGATCCGCCACGGGATGCACGCGAACAGCGCGTTCGGGCTGCTGCTCGCACTCGACTATGCACAAAACGCTGGCGCATCACCGTTCGCGGCTTCGCTCGGCGCGGCATGCACGGATGCCGCGACGACGTGGTACGCCGCAGATCGCGGCGCTCCGGCCGCGTTCGAGCCTTCGGGCGCCGATTTCCTGTCACCGTCGCTTGTCGAGGCTGCATTGATGGCGCGCGTGCTCGACGCTGCCGCGTTCGAGCGCTGGCTCACGGCATTCCTGCCCGGCCTCGACCGCGGGGAGCCGCACAATCTCTTCGAACCGGCGTCGGTGGCCGACCGAAGCGATCCGCAGATCGTTCACCTCGATGGGCTCAACCTGTCGCGTGCGTGGTGCTTCGCGACGATCGTCCGCGCGCTCGCCACGAACCGTCCGCTCGCGGGGACGTTGCGCGACGCCGCCGACGTGCACCTCGCGGCCGGGTGGGAGGGGCTCGCGAGCGGCGACTACGCCGGCGCACACTGGCTCGCGACGTTCGCGCTCCTCGCGCTCGAAGCGCAGGGCTCGTAAGGCGCGACGCCTCCGGGCGGCTGCTACACTCGCCGCCCATGGGTGAACTTCTTTGGCTCGTCGTCGCCGCGCTCGTCGCGCTGGCGCTCGTCGTGCTGCTCATCGGGATTGCGCTGCACCGGATCGGCAGGCTCGGCGCCGATCGTGAAGCAGCCGCGCGGGATGCCACGTCGCTCGCGGTCAGGTTCGACGCGCTCGCGTCGGGTGTCGCGAATCATGAGCGCGACGTGCGCGGAGACCTCGTTGCGGCACGCGACGACGCAGCAGCGGCGGGACAGCGGTTGCGCGAGGAACTTGCGGGCGCGGGCAACCGGCTGCGCGAGGAGACAGGGCTCGCATCGAAGCAGCTTCGCGAGGAAGTTGCGGGATCGCTCGCGCGCCAGCAGCAGGGCGTCCTCGAGCAGCTCAAAGCGTTCGGCGAACGCATCGAGCTGACGGCGCGAGCCTCCGAGACGCGGCTCGAGGCGATGCGGAGGACGATCGAGGAGCGCCTCGACCTCCTGCGCACCGACAACGCGCAGAAGCTCGACCAGATGCGCGCGACGGTCGACGAGAAGCTGCAGGCGACCCTCGAGCAGCGTCTCGGCGCGTCGTTCAAGCAGGTCTCGGAGCGTCTCGAGCAGGTGCACCGGGGCCTCGGTGAGATGCAGACCCTCGCAACTGGCGTCGGCGACCTGAAGCGCGTGCTGATCAACGTCAAGACGCGAGGCGGTTGGGGCGAGGTACAACTCGGCGCGCTCCTCGCCGACCTCCTGACGCCCGACCAGTACGCGCAGAACGTCGTGACTCGCCCTGGAAAGGAGTCCGGCAAGGATCATCGCGTCGAGTTCGCGGTCAAGCTCCCCGGGCGCGACGACGGATCCGCGCCGTGCTGGCTGCCGATCGACGCCAAGTTCCCGCTGGAAGACTGGCAGCGACTGCAGGACGCGATCGAGCGAGCGGATCCCGCTGCGGTCGAGGCGAGCCGCAAAGCACTCGACGCGTTCTTCAGGCTGCAGGCGAAGACGATCCGCGAGAAGTACGTCGAGCCGCCGCACACGACCGATTTCGCGATCCTGTTCGTGCCCACCGAAAGCCTGTTCGCGGAAGTCCTTGCGCGGCCGGGACTCTCCGACGCGCTGCAGCGCGACCATCGTGTCATGCTCGCCGGGCCCACCACGCTTGCGGCGATGCTGAACAGCCTGCAGCTGGGCTTTCGCACGCTCGCCATCGAGAAACGCTCGACCGAGGTGTGGAACGTGCTCGGTGCCGTCAAGACGCAGTTCGGGCAGTTCGGCGATCTCCTCGCGAAGACGCGCGACAAGCTGGAGGTGGTCGGCAGGACCCTCGATGACGCCAGCAAGAAGAGCAGGACCATTGCCCGCAAGCTGCGTGACGTCGAAACCTTACCCGAGCTCGAGGCCGAGCGACTGCTGCCGCTCGATGGCGGCGAAGCAGTCGAGCCAGGCGACGGCGATGGCGCAGACCAGGGCAACGGCGCCGAGGACCGAGTCGATCGCCTCGCGTAGGCGATGATCCCGTCGCGCCGTTGTCGATGTTCAAAGCGCTACGCCGCCTGCACCGCCAGCGCGTCCTGAAACGCGCTGCGGTCCCCGACGACCTGTGGGACGAGGCGCGCGCGTCGCTGTCGTTCCTGAATCGGTACTCTGGCGACGAGGTCGCGCGCCTGCGCGAGCTCTGCGTGCTCTTCCTCAACGCGAAGAGCATCGTCGGCGCGCGTGGGCACGAGGTCACTGCGCTGCAGCGCGTTGTGATCGCGATTCAGGCGTGCGTGCTGGTGCTGAACCTCGATCCGGCGCTCTACGACGGCTTCGACAACATCGTCGTCTACCCCGACGAGTTCGTTCCCGGGGGCGAGTGGGAGGATGAAGCCGGAGTCGTTCATGCTCGCGACGAGCCGCTCGCCGGCGAGGCGATGCCCGGTGGTCCCGTTGTGCTGTCGTGGCCCGACGTCGAGGCGTCGGCGAACTGGAGCGAGGCGCAGATGAACCTCGTCATCCACGAATTCGCACACAAGATCGACATGTGGGATGGTGACGCCAACGGCTTTCCTCCGTTACCCGACGACGCGTCGCGCGCAGCGTGGAGTGAGGCGATGGCGAAGGCCTACGCGAACTTCTGCCGGCGCGTCGATCGCGGCCAGGATACGAAGATCGATCCCTACGCCGCCGAGAATCCCGGCGAGTTCTTTGCCGTGCTGTCGGAAGTGTTCTTCGCCGAGCCGAAGCTCCTGAAGCGCCAGTACCCTGACGTGTACCGCGCGTTCGCCGGGTTCTACCGGCAGGATCCGCTCGGGTCGAAGGAATGAATCGCGCATCGAGCGAGTCCTCCGAGTCGGTCGATCTCGCAAACCTGGTCGAACAGGATGTAACCCGTTCTCCGAGCCCAGGGTCACTACGAATGAGAACGCTCCATGTTGGAGACGCTGTACCGGGCGATCTTCCATGCCCCGTCGTTTTGTCGCTTGAACTCCGCAATGAAGTTTGTCTTATGGGTCATCAGGACACCGGCGCGACCATTGTCTTCGCTATAGATGCCACGGTACACGGCGAAGTCTCCGCTGGCGGCAACGGCGACGGTGTCTTCGATGAGGCGAACTCGCCAGTCAGGGTCGTGTGCAAAGCCGCTCCTGAAGCCTTCTCGATCGGCTTCGACGCCAACGGTTGAAGTGCTACCGCATTCTGTGGAAATAATGTGTGGGGCATCATAGGCCGTGACCCTGTCTGCATCGTGGGCGTTGAGTCCCGCGACGAGTTGGGCGACGTCTCCTTTGATCGTTTCGGCGATCGCGTTGCGATCGACCAACTCGGCCGCTGCGGCTGACCCAATTTCAGCAAGCGCGAACGCGACCAAAAATAAGCGTTGTTTCCAATCTGCAGAGATGTTCATTCGACGCCTCCCTCTGTTTTTCGGATAGCGGGAGATGGCGACGGCAGCGCGTCGTCGACACACCATTCCGAATCCATCGTGTTGGCGGCGCCCGATCGCCTTCAATCGGCGAGCGCGCGATCGACGATGGCACGCAGATCGCCAATCACCCCGCCGTCGCTCGACGCGCCGAACACGGCGCCGGAGAAGGGAGCGCCTCCCAGGCGCGATGCGCAGAACGCATCGGCGACGAAGTGCGGGGCGTGCTGGATGAGCTCGGACCCCGATATCGCGAGTGCGATCGCCTGGGCGAGTCCGCGGGCGTTCGCGGGATCGTTCCCCACAACGTTTCCAAAGCCTCGCAGCAGGGCAAGTAGCGCCGCCGTGTGCGTGTCGTACGCCGGGTGCGCGCCGCGGGCGGCGCCAAGCTCGTCGACGAGCGCGTCGGCCGCCCCCGGCTCGCGGGCGAGTACACGGACGACGTCGAGGCAGACGACGTTGCCCGACCCCTCCCAGATCGAGTTGACAGGAGCCTCGCGGTAGAAGCGCGCGAGCGGGACCTCCTCGATGTAGCCGTTGCCGCCGAGTACCTCCATCGCTTCGCCCGTCACGGCCAGCGCACGCTTGCAGACCCAGAACTTTGCTGCCGGGGCGATCACGCGCGACGCCGCGCGCAGCGAGCCATCGATCGTGTCGCCGGCGCCGGGAGATGCCGCTACGCGATCGACGCCGCGTGCGAGGCGCAGGGCGAGCGCCAGCGCAGCTTCGCTCTCGAGCGCGAGATCGGCGAGGACGGCGCGCATCAACGGCTGATCGGCGACGAGTGCGCCGAACGCAACGCGGTGTCGTGTGAAATGTACTGCGCGCGACAGCGCGGCCCGCATGATGCCGGCGCTTCCAATCACGCAGTCGAGACGCGTAAAGCCGACCATTTCGAGGATCGTCGCGATGCCGCGCTCGCGCGCGCCGATCGGCCACGCGAGCGCGCGTTCGAATTCGACCTCGGCCGAAGCGTTCGAGCGGTTGCCGAGCTTGTCCTTCAAGCGGTTGATTCGAATCGCGTTACGGGTTCCGTCAGGGAGCAGGCGCGGCAGCAGGAAGCAACCGAGCCCGCGGCCGGTCTGCGCGAGCACCAGATGGGCATCGCACTGCGGTGCGGAGAAGAACCACTTGTGTCCGGTGATCGCCCACGTTCCGTCGGCGAGCGCCTCCGCGCGCGTCGTGTTCGAGCGCACGTCGGAGCCGCCCTGCCGCTCGGTCATGCCCATGCCGATCAGTGCCGAGCGCTTCGCGTCCACGGGGAGGTCGCGCGTGTCGTAGTCGCACGCATGGATGCGCGCGAGGATTTCGCCGATGGGTGACCCCGCTGCGTGCTGCGCGAGGACCGGTGCCGCTGCGAAGGTCATCGTCAGCGGACATTGCGTCCCGTTCTCGACCTGTGCGTGCAGGTAGTACTTTGCTGCGCGCGCGACCTGCGCGCCCGGCCGAGGGTCCGACCACGGTGACGAGTGCTCGCCCTCGGCCATCGCACGGCGCATCAGCTCGTGCCACGCGGGGTGGAACTCGACGCGGTCGATGCGCTCGCCGCGTCGATCGTATTGGTGGAGTTGCGGGGGGTTGCGATTCGCGGCGTCGGCAAGCGCGTTTGCGTCGGCGCTTCCGAGCCATGTACCCCATGCGTCGAGTGCGGTGTGCGCGAACGCTGCGTTGCGCGCAACCGCTTCCTGCAGTGCCGGATCGGCGCGATAGAGGTTGTGGCCCTCGAACGGAGGCGGCTGGTTCGGAAACGGCGTCGCGAGCGTCACACCGTCTCCACGTCCACCCAGCGGGCCGCGGCGGAGGCAAGCCGCCGGCCGCCCGTGGCGAGCCTCGTGTTCAGCGCCTCGGCGCGCGCCACGTACGCGGCGTCATAAGCGGTCAGATTGTCCCCGAGCGCCCGGATCCGGAACATAAGGAGTTGGTGGGGGTAACGGAGCATCGTGAGTGCGGCGAGGTCCGCGAGAACCGGCTGCGCGCCTTGAACTTGCGGTGAACTTCGTCGGGGACGTGCCGCACCTCGATCATCAAGGACATGTGGACAGCCTATTCGCGTGTGCGGTACATGTCACTCGGCAATGCCTTGCCGGCGACGCTTCGTCGATCGACGAGGGTTTGGCCGCCTGGCGTCGGGGCGGCCGGGGTGACGCCGCAGCCGGCCCCGGGCGCGCGCGCGAGCATCCACACCGCCGCCACGATCATCGCACCCCCGGCAAACTGGACGGGAGCGATCCGCTCGTCGAGGACCGCCGCGGCGAGGAGCACGGTCACCACCGGCTCGATGGTCGACAGCGTTGCCGCGCGCGTGGCGCCGACGCGGGCGAGTCCGGCGAAGAACAGCGTGATCGCGATTGCGGTCGAGACGAGCGCGATCGCGACGACCGCGGCCCAGCCTGCCGCCGACTGCGGCCAATGCGCACCGCGCGCGAGCGCGATGCCGATGTAGACGGCAGCAGCTGCCGCGCAGACGGTCGCCGACGTCGCTTCCGGCGAGACTCGCGACGCGACGCGCGTGCCCGCGACGATGTAAATCGAGTAGATCACCGCCGACGCGAGCGCGAGCGCGATGCCGAGCGGGCGCGCTGAGCCGGTGCTCGCGATCGCCGGGGCGACGGTCAGCGCCATCCCTGCCAGCGCGACGACGAGGGCGGCGATCCGTTGCGCCGTCAGGTGTTCGTGCAGGAACAACGCGCCGAGGATCGCCACCAGCGCGGGATAGAGATACAGCAGGAGCGCGACGACACCTGCAGGAGCATAGGTGAGCGCCGCGAAGAACGCGAGCGACTGGCTCGCGTAGCCGATGGCGCCCATTGCCACCAGGATCGCGAGGTCGCGGCCGCGCGGCATCGAAGCGTGGCGCAGCCGTGCGAGCGCGACGAGAACGCACGCGGCGAGCGCGAAGCGCAACGCGAGGAGCGTCGGCGTGTCGACGCCCGACGCGTACGCGAAGCGCGCGAAGATCGCCATCGCGCCGAACGCGATGGCCGAGCCGACGATGAGTGCGATGCCCGCCGCGCCGCTGCCGGTCACGACACCGTCTTGGGTGGCCGGATCGCCGCCTTCGGGCGGAACGCCTTGCAGACCTCCTCACGCGTCTCGACGTACGGGCCGCCGATCAGGTCGATGCAGTATGGCACCGCCGGGAAGACGCCATCGAGCGTCTCCTTGATCGCTTTCGGCTGTCCGGGGAGGTTGAGGATGAGCGCCCGGCCGCGGACGACGCCGACCTGGCGCGAAAGAATCGCCGTCGGCACGTAGCGCAGGCTGACCCGACGCATCTCTTCGCCGAATCCCGGCAAGAGTTTGTGCGCGACGGCAAGCGTCGCTTCGGGGGTCACGTCGCGCGGAGCGGGGCCGGTGCCGCCGGTGGTCAGCACGAGATCGCAGTGGACGACGTCGACCAGTTCGATCAGCGTGCGCTCGATCACCGGCTGCTCGTCGGGAATGAGCCTCGTCTCGGTGTGCCACGGGGAGGCGACTGCCGCTTCGAACCACGCGGTGAGTGCCGGCAGGCCCTGGTCGGCGTAGACGCCCGCCGACGCGCGGTCGGAGATCGACACGAGGCCGATCGCGAGGGCCCGCTCATCCACCGCGCGACCCTCGCGACCAGCGCACGAGTGCTTCGCGCAGCGGCTCAGGGTCGACGTCGCGCATGAGGCGGCCGATGTACTGCATCTGACGTCGTTTCGCCTCGTGGCGGGTGAGCCTGCGGGCGAGCGCGATCGCGTCGGCGAGCGCTTCGGGAAGATCGAGCTTTTCGAGCCGCGACGGATCGAGCAGGACGAGCTCGGCACCGAGCTCCTGCAGCGCGTGCATCCTGTGCTTGCGCTGCGTCTTCGACGGAGGCTCGGGCGCCGCCGGGGCCGGCACGGATCCTGCGCGCATTTGCGGCGAGGTCATGCTGAAGGCAGCAGTACGGCGAAAAGCATCGCGTTCTGGGTCGCTGCGACCGGACATCCGCCCGATCGGCGCGGGATCGTTGCCGGATCGTTTGTTATGATAGCCGACGCGGGCGACAACCACCGGCGCCCACGCCTTGACCATGGATGCCGCGGCGCCCGCAGTCGACCTCCGATCACCGATCTCCGCCCGCGCGAGTGCGACGGCGCCCGCCGCGGGCTTCCCTGTCGCGACCGCGGCGCTCGAACGCATTGCGGGTCTCGTTCTCGACGCTGCGCAGGCGGCGGGTGCGACGGCCGCCGAGACCGACGTGTCGCAGGCGGTCGGCCTCAGCGTCGGCGTGCGCAGGGGAGACGTCGAAACGATCACTTGGCACCGCGACAAGGGGGTCGGCGTCACCGTGTACGTGGGCACGCGGCGCGGTCACGCGAGCACTGCCGATTTCTCCGACGACGCGCTTCGCGCGGCAGTGACGAAGGCGATCGCGATCGCGCGCTACACCGAGGAGGATCCAGCGGCGGGACTCGCGGATCCAGCGCGTCTCGCCCGGGGCGTTCGCGACCTCGATCTCTATCATCCGTGGGCGCTCGACGTCGACACGGCGGTGGCCCTCGGTTGCGAGGCCGAGGCCGCGGCGCTTGCCGTCGATCGGCGACTCACCAACAGCGAGGGCGCCGGGGTCTCGCACGGCGCCTCGGAATTCGTCTATGCGAACTCGAACGGATTCTGCGCAGGTTACCGCAGCTCGCGCCACTCGATCGATTGCTCGGTGGTCGGCGAGTCGGGCGGCAGCATGCAACGCGACTACTGGTTCAGCGCCGCGCGCGCCCCCGAGGATCTTGCGAGCGCCGCCGCCGTTGGGCGGATCGCCGGGGAGCGCACCGTGCGCAGGCTCGGTGCGAGAAAGCTCGGCACGCTCACCTGCCCGGTGCTGTTCGAGGCTCCGGAGGCCGCCGACCTACTCGGCGCATTCGTCCATGCGGTGTCGGGGGGCAGCCTCTATCGGAAGACGACGTTCCTGCCCGACTCGGTCGGCAAGGAGATCTTCGCGCGCGGCGTCACGATCCGCGAGGAGCCGCACCTTCCGCGGGCGCGCGGCAGCGCGCCGTTCGACGACGAAGGAGTCGCGACCGAGCCGCGCATGGTGATCGCCGACGGCGTTCTGCAGGCGTACTTCCTCGGCAGCTATTCGGCGCGCAAGCTCGGTCTCGCGACGACCGGCAATGCGGGTGGTGCGCACAACCTCGTGATTCCCGGGAGCGAAGACCTTGCGGCGCTGTTGCGTCGGATGGGACGCGGCCTCTTCGTCACCGAGCAGCTCGGGCAGGGCATCAATCCGGTGACCGGCGACTACTCGCGCGGTGCGGCGGGATTCTGGATCGAGAACGGCGAGATCGCCTACCCGGTCGAGGAGATCACGATCGCCGGAAACCTGAAGCAAATGTTCCGCGATATCGTCGCAGTGGGGACCGACGTCGACACGCGCGGCTCGCGCCATGTCGGGTCGGTGCTGATTGCCGCCATGACGGTCGCGGGCACGTGAGCGCGGTGTCCCGGCGATCGATGCCGCCGCGCTCGATGCGGTGACGCCGTGAAGCAGACGACGAGCCGCCGGGCACCGGTCACGACCATCCAGCCGTTGCTCGGTTGGGTGCGCGGGCTCAATGATCCGCTGCGCAGTGCCAAGCATGCGCAGCGCTGGATCGCACGGCTGCCCGCGCGCGATCCATTCGAAGTGCAGCGGCAGGCGCTCGAGCTCGTCGTCAACTTCCCGGGCTCGCGGCGCGAAGCGACGCTGTCGCAGGTCGAGGCGTTGCTGAAGCTCGACGCGAGGCTCGAGCCGATCGTCGCCGATCTCACCGCGCAATACGCGCAGAACTACGACAAGAGCAGCGCCGTCGAGTCGCGGCTCTGGCACGCGGCATTCGATCTCGTCAAGGCATTCGTCGGTGCCTACAACCAGGCACTGACGGCCGGCTTCCCGCATGTCCAGCACCGCCGCTGGCGCATCATCCTGCCGTGGTGCCTCCTTCGTCTCGCGCACTACCGCGGCTTCGACGGCAAGTACCGCTTGTTTCGATACAGCCACTGGATTCCTGCGCAGTGGAAGGAATTCCACGAGATCTTTGACCTTGGACGCACGCGTTCGTGGCAGCGCCAGCCGCTTCTGATCGGTCCCGCGCACTTCACCGGGCCGGCGACATCGCTCGAGCACGTCTACCTCCGCACGCTGCTGCTGATGCGCCTCGACTCGGGGAACTTCACGCCCGACCAGGTCGAATGGGTCGCCCGGCAGATCGACGAATGGGCGACAGCGCTGACGCTGTCGAGCGCGGCCAGCGACGCCGCGGGGTTCATGGTCGACCTCGCCGGGACCCAGGGACTGCGGCGGCGCGACAAGCGGCCGGTCGGCGGGCAGCTGCTCTACGTCGATACTTCGCCGCTCTATTCGCGGCTCGTCGAGCGCCTGCGCTGGCTCCCGGAGCGCGACGACAATCCGGCGCCGCCCGGTGAGTTGCCGGCGCGCGAACAGCGCCTGCTGCTGCTGCGTCTCGCGTCGCTGTTCGGCCCCGAGGCCATCGCACAGGCGCCGCGGGCAAGCCGGCACCATGCCGACGAGCACGTCCGTGTCGTCAGCGGGCTGCATGCGCTGACGCGCGCGGTGGCCGAAATCGGACAGCTTCCCGAGGCCGCGCGCACGCCCGGCGTCATGACGAGCTTCGACGAAGCGACGATGGTCAATCCCGGCGTCAATCCTGCATCGATCGAGCGCCGCGTGCGCGGCTCGCGCTGGCGGATGGTCGACAGGAGCGACACGGGCTGCCGTCTCGAAGCCCCGGCGCGCGAGGCGCCGGCGCGGCTCGGCGAACTGCTCGCGATCCTCGACGATGACAACTGGATTCTCGGCGTGGTCCGGCGGATGCAGCGCCAGCAAGTCGACGAGATGACCGTCGGGGTCGAGATCGTCGCCCGGCGTCTCCTGCGCGTGCTGATGCGGAGCTGGTCGGCGCCGTCCGACTCGGCGCGAGGGGGCCAGGAGCGCCCCTTTTTCGGCATCTATCTGCCGCACGTCGACGAGAACCGGCAGGGGTCGCAGCGCAGCCTCATCGGTCCCGACGATCGCTTTGCCCCGGGAGGGATGGTCGAGCTCGACACCGGCAATGCACGCTACCTGATCCGGCTCACCGCCACGATCGAGCGGCAGACCGGCTGGACGTGGACGCGCTTCAACGCGGTCAGGAAGCTCGGCGCGTGATCTCAGGCGAAGCGGCCCTGGCAATCGGGCCACCGTTGGCTGCTAGAATGCCAAGCGGGTGTGAACGGAGGGGCGGCCCGGCCTGTCGCGGAGACTCGCCGATCGTTCGGGCCGGATCGGTATTCGGCGGGTTAACACGACGTCTTCGACATGACGTCTATTTGGGGGAGGAATCGGATGGAGCGCCGTTCATTCATCAAGCATGCGGGTCTCGCGGGCATTCTCGCCGCGGGTTCGGCGCCGGCCTTCGCGCAGGGGGCGCCGGAAGTCAAATGGCGCCTCGCGTCGAGCTTTCCGCGCAGCCTCGACACGCTCTTTGGCGGTGCCGATGGGCTCGCGAAGCGAGTCGCTGCGTCGACGGACGGGAAGTTCCAGATCCAGACGTTCGCCGGCGGCGAAATCGTGCCGGCCTTCGGTGTCGTCGACGCCGTGCAGAACGCGACCGTACAGTGCGCGCACACGGCTGCGTACTACTTCTTCGGCAAGGATCCGACGTTCGCGTTCGGGTGCACGATTCCGTTCGGCATGAACACGCGCCAGCAGAATGCGTGGATGTACCACGGCGGCGGGCTCGAGCTGATGCGCGAGTTCTACAAGGACTACAACATCATCAACTTTCCGGCCGGCAACACGACCGCGCAGATGGGTGGATTTTTCCGCAAGCCGATCAAGACAGTTGCCGATTTCAAGGGCCTGAAGATGCGCATCGGCGGCACCGGTGGACTGCCGCTGCAGAAGCTCGGTGTCATTCCGCAGCAGATTCCCGGCGGCGACATCTACCCGGCGCTCGAGAAGGGCACGATTGACGCCGCCGAGTGGGTGGGGCCGTACGACGACGAGAAGCTCGGCCTCTACAAGGTCGCGAAGTACTACTACTACCCCGGCTGGTGGGAGGGGCAGGCCGAACTCGACCTTTTCGTCAACATCAAGGCGTGGAACGACCTGCCGAAGGCATACCAGTCGGTGCTCGAATCGGCCTGCGCCGAGGCCAACGTCGACATGACCGCGAAGTACGACGCGCTCAACCCGGCCGCACTGAAGCGCCTGATCGCCGGTGGCGTCAAGCTCGAGCCTTTTTCGAACGAGATCATGGCGGCGTGCTACAAGGCGACCACCGAGGTTTACGACGGCATCGCCGAGAAGAACGCCAAGTTCAAGAAGATCTATGAGCCGTGGAAGGCGTTCCGCAACGACGAGATCTCGTGGTTCCAGGTCGCCGAGAATCGCTTCGACAACTTCATGATCGCGGCACATCGCATGTCGCAGGGCAAACATTGACGGCGTAGGCGCGGCACGCGCCGCGCATCGGGCATCTCGCGCGGCCCCGCCACGGCGGGGCCGCGTCGTTTCCGGGTAACGCTACTTGCCGGGGGGGGCCCCGAACTCTTTCTCGAGCGCCTTTTCGGCGCGCTCCTGCTCGGACTCGCCCGCCCCTTGCCCGGTCCCGGTACCGGAGGCACCGGGCAGCGTCAACGGCGCTGCCTCGGGAACGACGATCTGCACCTTGTTGATGTCGACCTTCGGCTGCCCCGCCTTGTAGACGAGCACCATCTGCGGAAACGCGATCACCAGAGCGACCATGACGACCTGGATGACGACGAACGGAATCGCGCCCCAGTAGATCTGTGCGGTGGTGACGCCTTCAGTAAGCTTCTTTGACACGCGATCGACATACGCTTTCGCCGGCGCCACGCTCCTCAGGTAGAAGAGTGCAAATCCGAACGGCGGGTGCATGAACGACGTCTGCATGTTCACGGCGAGCAGCACGCCGAACCAGATGAGATCAATGCCGAGCTTGTCGGCGGCAGGGCCGAGGAGCGGAATGATGATGAACGACAGCTCGAAGAAATCGAGGAAGAACGCGAGGAAGAAGATAAGGATATTGGTGACGACGAGGAAGCCGAGCTGGCCGCCAGGCAGGCCCGTCAGCAGGTTCTCGACCCAGACGTGGCCGTTGACGCCGTAGAAGGTGAGGCTGAAGACGCGCGCCCCGAGCAGGATGAACATGACGAAGGTCGAGAGCTTCGCGGTGCTGTCCATCGCCTGCCTGAGGAGCGCCCAGCTGAGGCGCCGGCGGGCGAGCGCCATGATGAGCGCACCCGATGCACCCATCGCGCCGCCCTCGGTCGGCGTCGCGACGCCGAGAAAGATCGTTCCCAGCACGAGGAAGATCAGCGCGAGCGGCGGGATCAGCACGAACACGACGCGCTCGGCGATCTTCGACAGCAGCCCCAGCTTGAACAGCCGGTTGACGACCGCGGCGGCGAACGCGACCGCGGTGCCGACGCTGGTGGCGACGACCAGCGTCTCATCGAGCGCGCGGTCCTGCATCCGCAGCTTCGCATAGGCGACCGCGGCGATCACCGCGACGATCACCAGCACGCCGAGCGAACGCACGCCATTTCCTCCGCTCGGCTCGCGGTAGGTGCGCGCTTCGGGCGGAAGTGCGGGCGCCCAATGCGGCTTGAACACCGCGCAGCCGACCGTGTAGAGCGCGTAGATCCCGGCGAGCGTAATACCCGGAATGAATGCGCCGGCATACATGTCGCCGACCGAGCGGCCGAGCTGGTCGGCCATCACGATCAGCACCAGCGACGGCGGGATGATCTGCGCGAGCGTTCCCGATGCCGCGATCACGCCGCTCGCGAGTCGGCGATCGTAGCCGTAGCGAAGCATGATCGGCAGCGAGATGAGGCCCATCGAGATGACGCTCGCCGCCACCACGCCGGTCGTTGCGGCGAGGAGTGCGCCGACGAACACCACCGCGTAGGCGAGCCCCCCGCGCAGGGGCCCGAAGAGCTGGCCGATGGTGTCGAGCAGGTCCTCGGCCATCCCCGAGCGCTCGAGGATGAGGCCCATGAAGGTGAAGAAGGGCACCGCGAGCAGCGTGTCGTTCGACATCACGCCGAAGACGCGCTCGGGAAGCGCCTGAAACAATGACGCGTCGAGGAGACCGAGATGGATCCCGAGAAGCCCGAAACCGATTCCGACGGCGCCGAGCGAAAACGCGACCGGAAAGCCGATCAGCAGGATGATGATCAAGCCGACGAACATCAGCGGCGCGATGTTGTGGATGAGCCAGGCGCTCACGCACGGCTCCCCGGAGGCGCAGCGGCGACGGACGTGCTCACTGGCGGTCTCCGGCGCCCGGCGTGTCGCTGCGCAGTCGTGCAATCTCCTCGGCGAGCTCCTGCTCGGCCGACTTTTCGTGGCGCTTGACGAGCGGGTCCGGGCCGCGCCCTGCGAGGAAGGCGATGCGCTTGATGAGCTCGGAGACCGCCTGGACGATAAGGAGTGCGAAGCCGACCGGGATCATCAGCCGCGCAGGCCAGACGATGAGCCCGCCGGCGTTGGCCGAGACTTCGTGGCGGACGAACGAATCGACGAAGAGCGGCCAGCCGAGCCACATCAGAATGATCGACATCGGCAGCAGGAAGAACACGATGCCGATCACGTCGATCCAGTTCTGCAGCCGTGGCGAGAAGCGCGCCGAGAGAATGTCGATGCGCACGTGCTCGTTGCGCAGCAGCGTGTAGCCGGCGCCGAAGAGGAAGATCACCGAGAACAGGTACCACTGGATTTCGAGGTACGCGTTCGAGCTGTAGTTGAACAGCTTGCGCACGGTGGCGTTGGCGGCGCTGATCAGCGCGACGATCAGCACCAGCCAGTAGACGACACGGCCGATCCGTTCGGTCAAGGCGTCGATGGCGCGCGACAGCGCGAGCAGGGCGTCCAAGCTTCCTCCCGGTTGGCGGTCTGCAGCGGACGGTCTGCGCCGATCTGCCCGCGGCGGTCGGCGGATTATAGGCGATGCCCGCGCGACGCGCGTGATTCCGACGGCCGGCGCCGTCGAAGATGCGCGGCGCCCGTCGGAGGGCGGACACGATCACCGGCGACCGCGATGCTAGAATTCCTGCTTTCCCGAGGCACGCCATGTTCAGCCGCTCAATCGTTCTGGCGCAGCAGGATCCGGAGCTCTGGCAGGCGATCGCAGGCGAGAACCGGCGCCAGGAAGAGCACCTTGAGCTGATCGCGTCGGAGAATTACGCGAGCCCCGCGGTGATGGCGGCGCAGGGCTCGCAGCTCACCAACAAGTACGCAGAGGGCTATCCGGGACGGCGCTACTACGGCGGCTGTGAATTCGTCGACCAGGCCGAGGAGCTGGCACTCGCACGCGTGAAGAAGCTGTTTCACGCCGAGGCGGCCAACGTCCAGCCGCACTCGGGGGCGCAGGCGAATCAGGCGGTCTTCTTCGCCACGCTGAAGCCGGGCGACACGATCCTCGGCATGAGCCTGCCGCACGGCGGTCATCTGACGCACGGGTCACCGGTCAACCTTTCGGGCAAGTGGTTCAACGTCGTCGCGTACGGGCTCGACCCCGGCACCGAGCTGATCGACTACGACGCCGCCCACGAGCTCGCGCGCACGCACCGGCCGCGCCTCATCATCGCGGGGGCGTCGGCGTATTCGCGCGTGATCGACTGGCAGCGCTTTCGCGCGATTGCCGACGACGTCGGTGCGCCGCTGATGGTCGACATGGCTCATTACGCCGGCCTGATCGCCGCCGAGTTCTATCCGAGCCCGGTCGGTATCGCCGATTACGTGACGAGCACGACGCACAAGACGCTGCGCGGTCCGCGCGGCGGCTTCGTGCTGACGCGCGAGGCGAACCTCAAGGGGCTGAATTCCGCCGTGTTTCCCGGCTTGCAGGGCGGGCCGCTGATGCACGTGATCGCCGCCAAGGCTGTGGCCTTCGCCGAGGCATTGACGCTCGACTTTCGCATCTATCAGGAGCGGGTGCTCGAGAACGCGCGGGTGCTCGCGAAGGTGCTGCAGGAGCGCGGATTGCGGATCGTGTCGGGGGGGACCGACAGCCACCTCTTCCTCGTCGATCTTCGCGCGAAGCGCGTGACCGGCAAGGATGCCGAAGCCGCCCTCGCGCGCACCCACATCACGGTCAACAAGAATGCGATTCCCAACGATCCGGAGAAGCCGTTCGTCACGTCGGGGATTCGCATTGGCAGCCCCGCGGTGACGACGCGCGGACTTGGCGAGATCGAGTGCGAGGAGCTCGCGCACCTGATTGCCGACGTACTCGACGCGCCGGCCGACGAGGCGGTCGCCACCCGTGTCCGCAACGCGGTGGCGGCGCTGGCCCGCAGATTCCCGGTCTATCACAACTGACGGGCAGGCGATGAGGTGCCCGTTCTGCGGCAGCGACGATACCCAGGTCATCGATTCACGCGTTTCGGAGGCCGGCGACTCGATTCGCCGCCGCCGCCGCTGCACTGCCTGCCAGAAGCGCTTTACCACGTACGAGACCGCCGAGCTGCGATTGCCGCAGGTGGTGAAAACCAACGGCAATCGTGCCGACTTCGACAAGACGCGGCTGCGCGTCGGGTTCGCGCGGGCGCTGCACAAGCGGCCGGTCCCGACCGCATTCGTCGACGCCGCGATCGAGCGAATCGTGCAGAAGGTGCTCTCGCTCGGCGTGCGCGAGATCCCTTCGCGCGATCTCGGCGAGATGGTGATGGACGAGCTCTATCGCCTCGACAAGGTCGCCTACATCCGCTTCGCGTCGGTGTACCGGTCGTTCCAGGACGCGTCCGACTTCCGCGAGGCCGCGACCGAGGTCGAAACGCAGCCGGTGCCGCGCAAGGCGACGCGCAGGCCGGTGTGACCGGCGATTCCCGCACCACTGCCGAAGTCGATCGCCGCCACATGGCGCGTGCCCTCGAACTCGCGCGCCGGGGGCTCTATACGACGACGCCGAATCCTCGCGTCGGCTGCGTGATCGCCGACGGGAAGCGCGTGCTTGGCGAAGGGTTTCACCAGCGCGCCGGCGAGTCGCACGCCGAAGTCGCCGCGCTCGCCGATGCGCGCGCGCGCGGCAGCGACGTCCACGGCGCGACGCTCTACGTGACGCTGACCCCCTGCAACAGCTTCGGCCGTACGCCACCCTGCGTCGACGCGGTCGTCGCAGCCGGCATCGCGCGCGTCGTCGCGGCAATGTACGACCCGGCGCCGGTGCAGACCGGAGCAGTCGAGCGTCTGCGCGAGGCTGGCATACGGGTCGAGGTCGGTCTCCTCGAAGACGAGGCGCTGGAGTTGAACCGCGGGTTCGTGTCGCGCATCACGCGCGCCCGTCCGTGGGTCCGCGTCAAGGTTGCCGCGAGCCTCGACGGGCGCACGGCGCTCGAAACCGGCGCGAGCCAGTGGATCACCGGCGGCGAGGCGCGCGACGATGGGCATCGCTGGCGCGCACGCGCCTGCGGGGTCCTGACCGGCATCGGCACCGTGCGCCACGACGATCCGCAACTGACCGTGCGGGCAGTCGAGACGCCGAGGCAGCCGCTGCGCATCGTTCTCGACGCACGCGCCGAAACTCCACCTGGCGCACGCGTGCTGGCTGCCGGCGACGCGTTGCATGGCGGCGTACTGATGGTGACCGCCGGCGGGCGCAACCCGGAGTGGCCCGCGCACGCCGAGGTGATCGGGCTTCCTGACGCCGCCGGCCGCATCGACCTCGCTGCGCTGATGCATGCGCTCGCGCGGCGCGGCATCAACGAGCTGCACGTCGAGGCCGGTGCGCGGCTCAATGGCGCGCTGCTCGCGGCGGGCCTCGTCGACGAGGCCCTCGTCTATCTGGCGCCGTCGTTGATCGGTGATCCCGCTCGCGGGATGTTTGCGCTGCGCAGCGCATTGGCATCGCTCGACCGCTGCCGGCGGCTGCGCTTCGACTCGGTGGAGCGCGTCGGCGACGCTCTGCGCATCCTTGCGCGGGTGATCGTCTGATGTTTACCGGGATCGTCCGCGCGGTGGGCCGCACGACGGCCCGGCGGCCGGCGGGCGACGGCGTGCGCATTGCCGTCGACGTCACCCGAGGCGACCTCGGCGGCTCGCGAATCGGCGACAGCATCGCGGTTGCCGGCTGCTGCCTGACGGTCGTTGCGATTGCCGGCGAATCGCTCGAGTTCGACGCGTCGGCAGAGACGCTCGCGCGCACTACCGGCTTTCCGCAGGGCGGCGCCGTCAATCTCGAGTCTGCGCTGCGCCTCGCCGACCGCCTCGACGGGCACCTCGTCAGCGGTCACGTCGACGGCACCGGCGTCGTCGCGGCCTTTCGCGAGGTCGCGGGGAATGCCGGCAGCATAGGCGGTGCAGGCAGTGCCGGTGGTGCCGGCAGCGTCCTGCTCGCGGTCGACGCGCCAGAGGCGCTCGCCCGCTTCATCGCGCCGAAAGGCTCGATCGCCGTCGACGGCGTCAGCCTCACCACCAACACGGTGGCCGATGCTCCCGACGGCACGGCTCGCTTTACCGTCAATCTGATCGCGCACACGCTCGCCATGACGACGCTGGGGAGCCTTTTCGAAGGCGCCGTGGTCAATCTCGAAGTCGATCTTCTCGCGCGCTACCTCGACCGGCTGCGTCGCGCCGATGAATCCGGATCTGCACCCAGGAGGAACCAAGCATGGACCTGACCACCCTCGAACGGCTTCCGCTGTGGATCGGCGGACGACCCCACGCCGCCGCAACGTCCCGCTACGGTGAAGTGACCAATCCCGCGACCGGCGAGGTCGTCCGCCACGTTCCGCTCGCCAACGGCGCCGACGTCGACGCTGCGGTGGCGTCGGCACGCGCGGCGTTTCCCGCCTGGTCGACGACCCCTGCACTGCGCCGCGCGAGGGTACTGATGCGTTTTCGCGATCTGCTCGAGCGCCACGCCGGCGACCTCGCGAAAATCGTCACGCAGGAGCACGGCAAGACGCTTGCCGATGCGCGCGGCTCGATCCTGCGCGGGATGGAGGTGGTCGAGTTCGCGACCGGCATCCCGCATTTGCTGAAGGGCGAGCACAACGACAGCGTCGGCACCGACGTCGACAGCTGGTCGCTGCGCGCGCCGCTCGGAGTCTGCGTCGGCATCACGCCGTTCAACTTCCCGGCGATGGTGCCGATGTGGATGTTCCCGGTCGCGATCGCCTGCGGCAACACGTTCGTGCTGAAGCCATCCGAGCGCGATCCGACGCTCTCGCTGCGACTCGGCGAGTTGCTGAAGGAAGCGGGCCTTCCCGACGGGGTGTTCAACGTCGTCCACGGCGACAAGGAGGCGGTCGACCGGCTGCTCGCGCATCCGGACGTCCGCGCCGTGTCGTTCGTCGGCTCGACGCCGGTGGCGAAATACATCTACGAGACGGCGGCGCGTCACGGCAAGCGCGTGCAGGCGCTCGGCGGGGCAAAGAACCACGCGGTGGTGATGCCCGATGCCGATCTCGATTATGCCGCCGATGCGATCATCGGAGCGGGGTACGGGTCGGCGGGCGAGCGCTGCATGGCGATCTCGGCGGTGGTGGCGGTCGGCGACGCAGGCGACGCGCTCGTCGACAAGCTCGCCGAGCGGGCACGCCGCGTCCCCACCGGGCGGGGCGACGCGGCCGGCATCGAGATGGGGCCGGTCGTCACCGCGTCGGCGCGCGACCGCATCGACGGGTTGATCGGCCGCGGTGAGGCCGAGGGCGCGGCACTCGTTGTCGATGGGCGGCGTCCGGCAATTCCGGGGTGTGCCGGGGGCTTCTTCGTTGGACCGACACTGTTCGACCGTGTCGAGACGACCGCGACGATCTACCGCGAGGAGATCTTCGGGCCGGTCCTCGCAGTGCTCCGCGCGCCGTCGCTCGAGAACGCGATCGCGACGATCAACGCGAATCCGTATGCGAACGGTGCAGCGATCTTCACGCGGTCGGGGCATGCGGCGCGGCGCTTCGAGCGCGAGGTCGAGGTCGGTATGACCGGCATCAACGTTCCAATCCCGGTGCCGATGGCGTTCTACTCGTTCGGTGGGTGGCGCAATTCGCTGTTCGGCGACCTCAACGTGCACGGTACCGACGGCGTTCGCTTCTACACACGACTGAAGACAGTGACTTCGCGCTGGCCGGACGACGGCAGTGCAGCACCTGGGTTCCATATGCCGGTGCTCGGCTGATCGCGTCCTAAGGCTCGTCGACGATTCGCCACGCGACGCGTTTGGCGGCGCTGCCCGGCCCGAGCATCGCCTGCACGTAGCCCGCAGAACCGTCGGGCGCGTCGATGCGCGCGCTGACGCGGTAGTAGGGGGCGGGAGCCTGCTCGCCGGGCTCGGGCGATCCGGAGACCGCTGCGACGCTCGGCGGCGAGAGCGTGCAGCGTTCGGGAGCCGCGGGCCCAGGCGCGACGCACAAACGCTCGACGACGTAGCGGACCGCGAGATCGCCCGCGGCCAGCACGCGGGCCCCCGGCGGAAATGCATCTCGCGTCTGCAGCGCTGTCGGCACTCCCCGCGCATCCTCGCCGGGTTGGCGCCACGCGTAGTAGTTGGCCGACGGCGCATCGACATCGAGATCGGGCGCGGCCGCGCCTCCGGCCGCGATCGCCGCGCCGGCCTCCACGGCCGAGAGACCGGCGAGCGCGAGGTTGTAGCGGACCGCGATCATGCCGCTCGCCGACGCCGTCGCCAGTGCCTTGCGCACCAGCGAAGCGGCCGCGAGCGTGAGGATCAGCATCGATACGAGCACCACGAGAAGCGCAATCCCGCGCGAGTGGAGAAGTCTCGTGCGACGTGCCTGCGCACGACGTGCCTCCGCGCAGGGTGACTCCGCAGACCGTGCAGTCGCGCGCGCGGGCCGCGCCAGCGGCATTGCGGCCGCGGGTGGCGGCGAGGTCACGCCGGCCGGTTCCACAGCGTGTTGTAGAGGGGGATCACGAGCTCGCGAGTCGAATATCGATAACCCCCGGCCGGCGCTGCTGCGATGCTTCCCTCGATACGCCCCGGGCACGCCTCCGACGCTACGAGGGCGCAGTCGAAGAGTACCCAGCGAAATGGTGACGTTGCCTGTGGATCGATCGATTCGCTCCTCGCAACGACCCCGACCCTGATCGCCACGATCCGTGCGAGCGTCGTCGACGAAGCTGCGAGCACGCTCGCGGCGTCCATTCCTGATCCGACATCGGCCGCGAGCCAGTCGTCGAGCGTACCGTCGCCGTTGCGGTCGACCCCGTACTGGAACTTGATGTTGACGACGTTGGCGACGAGCGGGTTCGGAACATCGCCGTTCGAGAGATCGGTGCTGCGAAGCGAGCCCGCTGCGACGTCGAGTCGCAGCGTCGACGCCGCGGCTGCGGGCCCGAGGTTCAAGACGATCCCGGTCGCAGGCATCGCGTAGGCCGCGTCGCTGTAGCCGAGTTCGGTGATTCCGCCCGCGCGCGCCGTCGCGGTGGAAATCGTGCCCGACGTACAGGTGCCGTCACGACCGATGGCGATCACGCGGTCGCCAGGAGCGAAACCGTCGGGGCTTCGCACGCTGAGCGGCGCGCCCGCTGCGCTCGCGTCGGCCACGGCGGCGGGCGCCGCGATCCGTGCCTGCAGCACGCGGCGCACGGTGAGCGTATCGGGCTGGTCGCTGCGCCCGGAATCTGCGATCAGCACGCTGACCGGGTGCAACGACTGCGCGATATCGGTGGCCGCAGGACACGAATCGAGTGAGGGTGCCGCGGCGACAATGCCTGCGCCGGCGCTTGCCGCCGCTTCGCCGATCGCGAACGCCGCGAAGAGCGCAGCCTGCTCGGCTTCGGCTCCCGCGGCAGCGCTGCGCTGCAGCCCGAGCGTGGCGACGAATGCCCGCGCCGCGAGGACGATGGCTAGAAGCGCGATGACCGAACCGACGAGGACGTCGACGAGCATCGCGCCCCGCATGGAATCCGGGGGATGCAGAGTGTGCGATCCGCAGGCGCCGGCGAGATTACTCATATCGCGTCACCACGCGACGAGCGCGTCCTCGATCGTATAGCGGTACGGCGCGGGGCTGCCGGGCGCTTGCCACGCAATGCGGACGCTGGCGGTGACGGCGCCGCTTCCGGGCCGTTGCGTAATCGCGATCACCGGCGGGTTGACGCTCGCGGTGACTCCGGGGAGTCGCTGCGCAGATTGCGCGAAGGCGCGAAAGCCGGCGCCGTTGCGATCCGAATCGTAGTCGGCGGCGAGCGTCGCGGGTGCGGAGACCGACATCCGCGCCACGGCCGACGACGCGAGTGCCGCGGCCTCGCCGCGCCAGCGCGCCTGCGCCACGCCGGTGATGGCAAGCGTCGTGAGGCCGACGAAGGCGAGCGTCGCGAGCGCGAGTACGAGGGTGGCTACCAGTGCCTCGAGGAGGAATGCACCACGCGCGTTCACAGGCAGTACCCGTCGGCGCGAATCGTCCAGCAATCGGCGTGCTTCACCCAGGCCGGGGGCAGGCTCGGGGTCGACCGCAATCCGGTCTCGTCGATCGAATAGGCGAAAGCCGCCATACTCCCGCCGGTGGTTCCGGCGGCGGTGTACGTGTAGGTCGCCGACGTGCCCGCGCAGGTCAGCGCGAAGGCATCGCCGGCAGCCGGCGCCGGAGGCGCAACCCCGCAGGCGCCCGTTGCGTCGACGTAGCTGCGCTGGTCGAGGAAGTACTGGGCCATCCGCGCGCGCGCTTCCGAAAGCCGCGCAACCGCTTCGAGGATGCGCCCGCGCTGGACGTAGGAGGCGTAGGAAGGCCACGCGATTCCCGCGAGGACCGCAACGATGGCGAGCACGACCATCAGCTCGACGAGCGAGAACGCGCGCGCAGCGTTCACGGGCAGACTCCATCGGCTGGCGCGATCCGCACGCGGCCACCGTTGGCGAGCACCACCTTGGTGCCGGCGATTCCGCTGCGGCAGACGACGAAGCTTCCCATCTGCAGTGCGCCGTCGACCCGGCGAAGCTGGCCGATACTCGTGTAGGAAACGTAGTCGGCGACCGGTCGGTTGCCGCGGATGGTGATGCCGGGAACGGCGGCGCCCTCGCGCCCGACGATCGCCTCGCCGGGGTCATGCACGCCGTTGTGGTTGTCGTCGGCGAAGATGACCCAGCCGCGCTCCCAGCCTGGGGCGCCCGGATCGCAGCTGTCGGCGGAACGCGGGCAGATCGCGACGCGCGCGCCGCGACGGATCGCCTCTGCACGCGCGAGCACGAAGGAATCGGCGAGCGCGTCGGCGCGATCGCGAACGCCCTGCTGGGCGAAGTAGCGGCCCCACGACGGGATCGCGACGGCGAACAGGATGGCGACGATCGCGAGGGCGATCGCGAGCTCAACCAGCGTGAAGCCCGAAGGGCGCCGGAGCGCGCAGTATTGCGTCACCGCGGACATCGTGATCGCCTCCCGATCCATCGGCTTGCAGCGTGCCGTGGCACGAGGGCCGGCGCGATCGGCCGCTCGTGCTAGGTCGGATGGACGATTGCAACGGCACCGACGATAATGACCGTCCTGCCGATCCGACACGGTTTCCCGTCCGCTCCGATGAACGCTCCCGAACGTCCGCCCACGACGAAGCCTTCGTTCAAGTGGGACGACCCGCTGCTGCTGGACCTGCAGTTGGCCGAAGACGAGCGCATCGTGAGGGACTCGGCGCATGCGTATGCGCAGGACAGGCTGCAGCCGCGCATACGTGACGCATTCCGCCACGAGACCACCGATCGGTCGATCTTTCGCGAGATGGGCGAGCTCGGTCTCCTCGGCGCAACTTTGCCGCAGGAGCATGGCGGCGCCGGCCTCAACTACGTCTGCTACGGGTTGATCGCACGCGAGATCGAGCGCGTCGATTCGGGCTACCGGTCGATGATGAGCGTGCAGAGCTCGCTCGTGATGTATCCGATCTACGCCTACGGCAGCGAAGCGCAGCGGAAGCGCTACCTTCCGCGGCTCGCCACCGGCGAAGCGATCGGCTGCTTCGGCCTCACCGAGCCCAACCATGGCTCCGATCCAGGGTCGATGGAGACGCGCGCCGACACGGTCGACGGCGGCTTCAGGCTGCGCGGTGCGAAGACATGGATCTCGAACGCGCCGATCGCCGACGTGTTCGTCGTCTGGGCGAAGCACGACGGCGTGGTGCGCGGCTTCATCCTCGAGAAGGGGATGAAGGGACTCTCGGCACCGAAGATCGAGGGCAAGTTCTCGCTGCGGGCGTCGATCACCGGCGAGATCGTGATGGACGACGTGATCGTTCCGGCCGCAAACCTGCTGCCGAACGTCAGCGGGCTCAAGGGTCCGATGGGCTGCCTCGACAACGCGCGCTACGGCATCGCCTGGGGTGCGCTCGGAGCGGCGGAGTTCTGCTGGTACGCGGCGCGCCAGTACACGCTCGACCGCCGGCAGTTCGGGCGCCCGCTCGCCGCGAACCAGCTCATCCAGAAGAAACTCGCCGACATGCAGACCGAGATTGCGCTCGGCCTGCAGGGCTGCCTGCGGCTCGGCCGCATGCGCGACGCCGGCATCGCTGCGCCCGAGGTCACGTCGATCATGAAGCGCAACTCCTGCGCCAAGGCGCTCGAGGTCGCGCGAATGGCGCGCGACATGCACGGCGGGAACGGCATCGTCGACGAGTTCGGCGTGATCCGCCACCTGCTGAACCTCGAGACGGTCAATACCTACGAGGGAACGCAGGACATCCATGCGCTGATCCTCGGACGCGCGCAGACCGGCATCTCGGCGTTCTGAGCGCGGCGCGAAGCGGATGAAGCTCTACGATTACTTCCGGTCGTCAGCCGCCTATCGCGTCCGCATCGCGCTGGAGCTTAAGGGGATCCGGGCCGACGAGCGCAGCTTCGTCCACCTGCGGATGGGCAACCAGCGCGCGCAGGACTACCTCGCGCTCAATCCCCAAGGGCTCGTCCCCGCGCTGGCGCTCGACGACGGCAGCGTGCTCACGCAGTCGCTCGCGATCATCGAATACCTCGACGAGACGTACCCGCAGCCTGCGCTGCTGCCTGCCGATCCGGTCGCGCGTGCGCGGGTGCGCTCGCTCGCGCTGTCGATCGCCTGCGAAATCCACCCGTTGAACAACCTGCGCGTGCTGAATTACCTCGTCGGTACGCTCGGCGTGTCGAACGAGCAGAAGGACGGCTGGTACCGGTACTGGATCGACGTAGGCTTCGAGGCGCTGGAGAAACGGCTCGCGCGCGAGCGCGAGACCGGGCGCTGTTGCCACGGCGATACGCCGACGCTCGCCGACATCTGCCTCGTCCCGCAGGTGGCGAACGCGCGCCGCTTCGCCATCGACCTGTCGCCGTACCCGACGTTGATGCGAATCGACGCCGCCTGCTGCGCGCTGCCCGCCTTCGCGCAAGCCGCGCCCGCACGACAACCCGACGCCGAATGAATGGAGTGATCTGATGCCCTATGCAATTGCCCCCGGCGAGGCGCCAGCCGTCCCGGTCGCCGGCAGCAACCTGCTGTTCCCGGTTCGACACATCTACTGCGTCGGCCGCAACTATGCCGACCACGCGAAGGAGATGGGAGGCGATGCTTCGAAGGAGCCGCCATTCTTCTTCACGAAGTTTCCCGATGCGATCGTCGTGGTGACGCCTCCGGGGGTCGGACGGGTGCACTACCCGATGGCGACGTCCAACTACCACCACGAGATCGAGCTCGTCGTCGCGATCGGCGCGTCCGGCGTGCATCTCACTCCCGAGCGTGCACTTTCGGTGATCTTCGGCTACGCGGTCGGGCTCGACATGACCCGGCGCGACCTGCAGAACGACATGCGCGAGAAGAAGCGCCCGTGGGACATCGGCAAGTCGTTCGCGCAGGCGGCGCCGATCGCGCCGCTGCATCGCGCGACCGACACCGGCGCGCTCGCAAGCGGGGCGATCGAGCTCGACGTGAATGGCGCGCCGCGCCAGCGTGGCGATCTCTCCGACATGATCTGGGACGTGCCGCACACGCTCGCCTTCCTGTCGCAGCTCTACCGGCTCGAGGCCGGCGACCTCGTCTTCACCGGCACGCCTGCCGGGGTCGGTGCGGTCAAGGTGGGTGACCGGCTCGACGGCCGCATTGCCGGCCTCACGCCGCTCGCGATCGAGATCGTCGCGGCCAACTAAGCGCGGTCTCGGCATCCGGGTCGAGTTCGATGGATAGGACGATCGGCGCCGGTCCGGCGACCCGCGACGAGGCGGAACGCGGCTACGACAACCGCGGCGCGGTGCCGGACCACGATGCGTGGCTCGCCGAGTTCGCGTCGTGCTCGAAACGCGCGAGCGAAGCGCTCAATCCCGCGATCGACCTGCGCTTCGGTGCCGGCTACCGCGAAACCCTCGATCTCTTCCTGCCCACGCAACCGGCGCGCGGCACGCTGATGTTCATCCACGGCGGCTACTGGCGTGGCATGGACAAGAGGGACCATGCCTTCGTGGCCCCGGCGTTCGTCGCCGCCGGCTACGCGGTCGCGGTCATCGACTACGACCTGTGTCCGGGCGTGACGATTGCGACGATTGTCGAGCAGTGCCGGCACGCGGTCCGCTGGCTCGAGCGCTACGGCGCCCAGCACGGTGCACCCGCGCCGCGGGTGATCGCCGGGCACTCCGCCGGCGGGCATCTGGCCGCGATGATGTTCGCGACCGATTGGCGCCTGTTCGGCATTGAGCGTACGCCGTTCACCGGCGCCGTCACGGTGTCGGGGCTCCACGACCTCGCGCCGCTGACGCTGACGTCGATCAATGCCGACCTCCGGCTCGATGCCGACGAGGCGCGGCGAATGTCTCCGGTCAACTACGCGCCGATCGCCGACGTACCGCTCGCGATCGTCGTCGGCGCCGACGAAACCAGCGAGTACCTGCGCCAGGCCGGGCTGCTCCATGCGGCGTGGTCGGCGAGCCGCGGCGCGCGGATCGCCGCTCCGGTCCTGAATCCAGGACGGCATCACTTCTCGATGGCGCTCGACTACCGCGACCCCGAGAGCGCGCTCACCCGCACGACACTGGCGCTGTTCCCGCGTTGACAGCGAAGATGGCTGCGCAACAGCGGGCGGTCGATCGAGAGAGCAAGCGAGCCCGGCGCGAGGCGCTACTCGACGCCGCGGAGCGGCTGTTCGATGCCGATCCGACGACGGCCCCCAGCGTGTCCGAGGTCGCCCGCGCCGCCGGGCTTGCGAAAGGAACGGTCTACCTCTACTTCGCGAGCAAGGAGCGCCTGATGCTGGCGGTGCACGAGCGCCAGGTCGAGGCGTTCTTCGGCGCGCTCGCCGGGGTTGTCGATCGGGAGTCGCCGCCGCGCATCGAGGACGTCCCCGAGCGGGCGCTCTCCTGGCTCGCCGATCATCCGCTGTTCATCGCGCTCGCCGCGCATTGCCACCGCGCGCGAGGCCGCAGCGGGCACGCGGCCAACGACGACGGCGCGCGTCTGCGGTCCGCAGGCTTCGCGGCGATCGCTGCGGATCGCCTCGCGCGCAGCGACGGCATGCACGATGCCGCGAGCGCGCTCGCGCTGCTCTGGCAGAGCCTCGCGCTCCTCGTCGGCCTCGCGCAGCTCGGCAGGCCGCAGGACATCGCGAGCGGGATGCGCACACTATGGTGCGGCTTCGGCGCGCGCGCTGCGGGCGGCGAACTGCGGCCGGCGTCGCCTGCCCCGGGACACGGCGCGCAGGCCGGCGACAACGCATGGTGACGATACGGTAAGATTCTGCGCATGCCGATCGCACCCGTTGCCGACATCGTCGCCGAGATCAAGGCTGGCCGCATGGTCATCCTCGTCGACGAGGAGGACCGTGAAAACGAGGGCGATCTCGTCCTCGCCGCCGATGCCGTGACCCCCGAGGCGATCAACTTCATGGCGCGCTACGGGCGCGGCCTCGTCTGCATGCCGATCACCGAGGAGCGCGCGCGCAGGCTGCAGCTCGCGCCGATGAGTGCGGTGAACCGCTCGGTGCACGGCACCAATTTCACCGTGTCGATCGAGGCGGCGCACGGCGTCACGACCGGAATCTCGGCGGCCGACCGCGCAAATACGATCGCCGTCGCCGCGGCCTCCGACGCGAGCCCCGAGGACATCGTCCAGCCAGGGCACGTGTTTCCGCTGGTCGCGCAGGCGGGAGGGGTTCTCGCGCGCGCCGGGCACACCGAAGCGTGCTGCGACCTCGTGCGCCTCGCTGGCCGGTCGGACTCGGCGGTGTTGTGCGAGATCATGAATGACGACGGAACCATGGCGCGCCTGCCCGATCTCGAGCGCTTCGCGGAGCGGCACCAGCTCAGGATCGGCTCGATCGTCGACGTCATTCACTATCGGAGCCGCACCGAGAAGCTCGTCGAGCGACTGGCCGAGCGGCCGATCGCCACGCCGGCCGGGCCGTTCAGGCTCGTCGTCTACCGCGACAAGCTGTCCGACGCAACGCATCTCGCGCTGGTGCGTGGCCCGATCTCGCCCGACGTCGAGACGCTCGTGCGTGTGCACGAGCCCTTGTCGGTCGTCGACCTGCTCGAGACCGGGAGCGCGTCGCACTCGTGGAGCGTTGCCGAGGCGCAGCGCGCGATCGCCGCCGCGGGCCGCGGCGTGATCGTGCTCCTGCACCGCGCCGAGAGCGCACAGGAGCTGCGACGCCGGGCAATCGGTGGCGAGCCTACCCAGGTGGCGAAGTTGGATCTGCGCAACTACGGCATCGGCGCGCAGATCCTGCGCGACCTGCACGTCGGCAGGATGCGCATTCTCGCGCGGCAGCGCAGGATGCCGAGCATGGCCGGATTCGATCTCGAAGTGACCGGCTACGACGAGGCTCCACCCGCGCGGCAGGCATCGTAATGCCGATCGAGCGCATTGCACCCGACTCTTCCGGGAAGGGGCGGCGGGTGGCGATCGTCCAGTCGCGCTTCAATTCGCCGATCGGTGCGGGTCTCGTCGGGGGGGCGCTCCGGGCGCTTTCCGAGGCCGGCGTGGCCGACGGCGACGTGACGCTCGTGACGGTCGCCGGCGCGCTCGAGATCCCGCTGGCGCTGCAGCGCTTCGCGCAGAGCCGGCGCTTCAATGCGCTGGTCGCGCTGGGGGCGGTCATTCGCGGCGAGACGTTCCATTTCGAAATCGTCGCGGAGCAGTCGGCGGCGGGCGTCGCGAGCGTGCAGCTCGAATTCGGCATTCCGATCGGCAACGGGATCCTCACCTGCGACTCCGACGCGCAGGCCGAGGCGCGGATGGACGCCAAGGGGTACGACGCGACGATGGCGGCGCTCGAGCTCGCCAACCTCCTAAGCGCGATCGGCGAGCGATGAGCGCGGCGAGCGCGCGCAGGCGGGCCCGCGAGCTCGCGCTGCAAGGTCTCTATCAGCGACAGGTCGCGGGGAACGCCGACGGCGAGATCGCCTCCGATCTCGCGACGAGCCCCGGTTGGGTCTTTGCGGACCAGGACTATTTCGGCGAGCTTTGGCGTGGCGTGACTACCGGCTACGACGCGCTGCTCGGCCTCGTCGCGACCAAGCTCGACCGCAAGCCCGGCGAACTTGCCCCGGTCGAGCGCGCGCTGCTCGTCATCGGCGCGTGGGAGCTCGCCGAGCGCGCCGACATTCCCTGGCGTGCAGTGATCGACGAGGCGATCGAGCTCGCGAAGGCCTACGGCGGGACCGACGGCTACCGGTTCGTCAACGCTGTCCTCGACAAGCTTGCCCCCGAGCTCCGCGCGGCCGAGTTCACCGTCGCGGGCGGTCGCGACTGAGCGCGGCGCGCGACGCGGGCTCCCGGCGGTGAACGAATTCGAATTGATCGCGCGCTACTTCCAGCGCGCCGCACGCAGCGCCGATGTACGCGTCGGCATCGGTGATGACGCCGCAGTGTTCGCGCCGACGCCGGGAATGGAGTACGCGGTGACGGTCGACATGCTGGTCGAGGGCCGCCATTTCGCCGTCGATGCCGATCCTCGGAACCTCGGACACAAGGCGCTCGCGGTCAACCTTTCGGATCTTGCCGCGGTCGGTGCGCTGCCACGCTATGTTCTGCTCGCCGGAGCGCTGCCGCGCGCGGACGAGGCGTGGGTCGAGGCGTTCATGGCCGGTTTCGACGCGCTGGCGCGACAGTACGACGTCGAGCTCATCGGTGGCGACACCACGCGCGGACCGCGAAACCTCTGCATCACGGCAATCGGAGAGCTTCCTGCCGGTTCGGCACTCACCCGCGCCGGCGCGAATCCCGGCGATCGCGTCTACGTCTCAGGTTCGCTCGGCGACGCTGCTCTGGCGCTCGCCGTTGCCGACGGCACAATCGAGGTCGACGACGACTCGCTGGCATCGCTCGGGCACCGCCTCGACTTGCCCGAGCCGCGCGTCGCGCTGGGTGTCGCGCTGCGCGACATCGCATCGGCAGCGATCGATATCTCGGACGGGCTCGTCGGAGATCTCGGTCACGTCGTCGCCGCGTCGAAAGTCGGCGCGATCGTGAAGCTCGCGGCGATCCCCTGCAATAAGGCGCTCCGCGCGGGGCTCGGCGGCAGCGACCGCGAACGTGCGCTGCAGTGCCTGCTCGCCGGTGGCGACGACTACGAGCTCCTCTTCACCGTACCGCCGTCGAAAGGCGAGACGATCGAGGCGCTCGCGCTCGCGCTGCGCGTGCCGCTCACGCCAATCGGCGAGATCATCGCCGAACCGGGAATCGTCGTTCGCGACGAACGCGGGCGCCGGCTCGCGGCACTGCCCGATGCGTTCGACCACTTTCGCTGAGCGGGGCAGACCTACCGCTATGCCGGCGCCGACCGTATCGTTCCTGATTCGCCATCCGGCGCATTTCGTCGCCCTCGGCTTCGGCGCCGGACTTGCGCCGAGGATGCCGGGGACGGTCGGGACGCTGGTCGCGTTTCCGATTGCGTGGTGGCTGCGCGGTCACGCCAGCGACGCAGGATGGCTCGTCGCGATCGTCGGCCTGATCGTCATCGGCGCGTGGGCGGCCGAGGCCGCCGGGCGCGATCTCGGCGTCGCCGACCACGGCAGCATCGTCATCGACGAGATCGCCGCGTTTGTGCTCGTGCTGTACTTCACCGGCCCCGGTGCCCTGCGCGATGTGCTGGCGTTCGTGCTGTTCAGGTTCTTCGACATCGTCAAGCCGCCGCCGATTCGCGAAGTCGACGCGGCGCTGAAGAACGGCATCGGCGTGATGGCCGACGATCTCCTCGCGGCACTCTACGCGTTGGTGGTGTTCGCGATCGGCCGTCGACTGCTCGGCGACGGATGATGGCGCCCGAACACGCGTTGGCGGTCGGGCTCGGCGCAGCGCTGCGCGGGCGCGGCTGGCTCTGCGCGACGGCCGAATCGTGCACGGGCGGTCTCGTCGCGGCGGCGATCACCTCGATTTCAGGCAGTTCCGCGTGGTTTGAGCGCGGGTTCGTCACGTACTCGAACGAGGCGAAAGTCGAGGAGCTCGGCGTCCTGCCGAAAACGCTCGCGACCCACGGGGCGGTGTCGGAGCAGGTCGCGCGCGAGATGGCCGAGGGTGCGATGCGGAGGAGCCACGCCCAGTGCGCGCTGGCGGTGACCGGGGTTGCCGGCCCCGACGGCGGCACGCCGGACAAGCCGGTCGGCACCGTCTGTTTCGGGTTCGCCGCATCGGGCCGGAAGCCGATGACGACGACGCGCCACTTCCCCGGCGACCGCGCCGCAGTGCGGGAGGCAGCGGTTCGCGAGGCGCTCGGCGGCCTCGCCGCGATCGTCGCCGCCGGGTAGCTTCGGGTCCGGAGGTGCGGGTTCGCCTCCCGGGAGGCGCCGACGGGAGCCGCGTCAATCGGTCGCTCGGTCTAGGTCATCGGGTCGCTGGACCGAACGATCGTTCCATGGGACAATCGCCGTCAATCGGGGCCGAAACCAGATCATTTCGACCTGCCAACGCCGCCCGCGATCGTCACGAAGGGGCCTACACTCATGTCCGTCGCGCTCGCCAGCTCAGCAGGACAACCCATGGACGACAGCAAGGGCAAGGCACTCGCTGCCGCGCTCGCGCAGATCGAGAAGCAGTTCGGCAAGGGCTCGATCATGAAGATGGGCGATGCTCAGATCCAGAGCGACCTCCAGGTCGTCTCGACCGGCTCGCTCGGCCTCGACATCGCGCTCGGCGTCGGGGGCCTTCCGCGTGGACGCGTCGTCGAGGTCTACGGCCCCGAATCGTCGGGCAAGACGACGCTCTGCCTGCAGGTCGTCGCGCAGGTGCAGAAGCAGGGCGGCGTCGCCGCCTACATCGATGCCGAGAATGCGCTCGATCCCGTCTATGCGGGCAAGCTGGGCGTCGAGGTCGGCAACCTGCTGATCTCGCAGCCCGACACCGGTGAGCAGGCGCTCGAGATCGCCGACATGCTGGTCCGTTCGGGTGGGGTCGACATCATCGTCATCGACTCGGTGGCGGCGTTGGTTCCCAAGGCGGAAATCGAAGGCGAGATGGGCGACCAGCTTCCGGGGTTGCAGGCGCGGCTGATGAGCCAGGCTCTGCGCAAACTCGCAGGCAACATCAAGCGAGCGAACGTGCTCGTCGTGTTCATCAACCAGATCCGGATGAAGATCGGCGTGATGTTCGGCAATCCGGAAACGACGACCGGTGGCAACGCGCTCAAGTTCTACGCATCGGTGCGACTCGACATCCGCCGTATCGGTTCGATCAAGCGCGGCGACGAGGTCGTCGGCAACGAGACGCGCGTCAAGGTGGTGAAGAACAAGGTGTCGCCTCCGTTTCGCGAGGCGCTCTTCGACATTCTCTACGGCGAGGGCATCTCGCGCGAGGGCGAAATCATCGAGCTCGGCGTCAATCATCGCATCGTCGAAAAGTCGGGCGCGTGGTACGCCTACGGCGGCGAGCGGATCGGCCAGGGCAAGGACAACGCACGCGAATTTCTCAAGGAGCACCCGGACACCGCGGCCGAGATCGAGGCGAAGATTCGCGGCGCGGTGGGGATTCCGTCGCCGTCGCGAATCAAGGGTGACGGCAGCGGAGTGGCGGTGAGCGACTAGCTGCGTCACGCACGCGACCGGCCCGAACGCAGCGCGCGCGCAGCCGCGGTTGCGATGCTCGCGCGCCGCGATCACGCGCGCGCCGAGCTCGAACGGCGGCTCGTCGAGCGCGGCTTCGGCGCGGTGGAGGTCGCGTCTGCACTCGATGATCTCGAGCGACGCGGCTATCTGTCGGACGCACGCGTTGCGGCGGACATCGTCGAGCGCCACCGCGAGCGCTCGGGCCGCTATGCGATCGAAGCGCTGCTGCGTCGCAAGGGCGTTGCCGCGTCCGCCCGCACCGACGCGCTCGCGACCCTCGCCGGACGCGACGAGTTCGACGATGCATGCCGGCTATGGTCGAAACGCTTCGGCGAGGCGCCCGCGGACGAGCGCGAGCGGGCGCGCCAGTACCGCTTCCTGCTCGCGCGCGGCTACACCGTGGAAACGATCGCCAGAGTGCTCCGCGCGGCCGCCGAGCGTGACTAGCCCGTAACAGTCACGACGCGGGGGGCGTCGGCCGCCGGCAGGTCGGGTGCGATGCCGGTGGCGAGGAGGGCGACCGTGCGTCGTGGCAGCACGTCGGTATTGAACGCGACGGCGTCATGGCGCGCCGCTGCGCCGAGGCGCGCTGCGGTCGCCCGGTCGGCTGCGAGCGAGCGCACCGCGGCGATCATCTCCGCTGTCGATCGAGCGACGAGACCGTTGATGCCGTCGCGCAGGTGCTCGACGTATCCACCGCGCTCGCCGACCACCGCCGGGAGCCCGGTCGCCATCGCCTCCATCACGACGCGCCCGTAACCCTCGAACCACCCGTCGCTCGTCCGGTAGGCAAAGCAATCGAGCGAGCGCAGGAACTCCGCCGGGTCCTCGGACCCTGCGCGCAGGATCTCGATTCGGGGATGACTGCCGAGCTCGTCCGCGAGACACGAAGCACCCATCAGCCGGACACGAAGGCCGGCGTCGGCGAGGGTCTTCCACAGCGCCGCCGCGTCGGCGTGATGTTTCGAGCGAATGTCGCGCGAGAGCCTGCCGACGGTGAACGGCCGCGGCACGAACGGCGCCGGGCCGGGCCGGAAGCGCTCGACGTCGATCGGACTCTGCAGCACATGGCCGCGTCCTCCGTGCAGCCGCCTCAGCGCCTCGGACGTGTACATCACCTCCGGGCGGTGTCCCGCCCGCGTCAGCCGGGACAGGTTCTTCGCGAGGCGATCGGGTTGATTCGTGTTGTAGACGATCACCACGCGCCTGAACGACGCGAGGCGCGTCCAGTGGCCGATCCTGAAATAGGTGCCGATGAATACCAGCGTGCCGCCGCGAGGAAAGCGCATGACGAGCGGGCGGATTGCATGGATCGGGTACTGATCGCGGAATACACGGGCGGGCCGGTACTCGGACCAGAGCGAGACGTCCGTGTGATCGCGCAACAGGCGCCACGTGTCGATCGTCCGCCAGTCCGAACCCCCGGCGGGATCCCACAACGGGTTCACCAGGTGGACGTGCGCAGGAGGGGGATCGAGCTTCGAAGCGTCCATCGGCCGGGGCGGCACTCGCGGAAGCATCCGATGCCCATTGAAGCACCCGACGCTTCGCTTGTCGCTGGGCCGATTGTAACCAGATGCGCAACGGGTCAGCGGAGAACGCGCACCGGCCGACCCGCCGCACGGCTCGGCTGGGGGAACGCGATAAACTACGAGCTTTTGATTTGATGCGTCCTGCGCGGCCGAGTGCCCGCGCGCGCCGCGCCACCGACAGACATGAAAGTCGCCGACATCCGCCGCCGGTTCATCGACTATTTCGTCGCGAACGGCCATACCCACGTGCCGAGCTCGTCGCTTGTTCCGGCCAACGATCCTACGCTGCTGTTCGCGAACGCCGGCATGAATCAGTTCAAGGACGTCTTCACCGGCGTCGAACGGCGCCCCTACGTTCGCGCGACGACCGCCCAGCGCTGCGTGCGCGCCGGCGGCAAGCACAACGACCTCGAGAACGTCGGCTACACCGCGCGTCACCACACGTTCTTCGAGATGCTCGGCAACTTCAGCTTCGGCGACTACTTCAAGCGCGACGCGATCCGCTTCGCGTGGGAGCTGCTGACGGTCGAATACCGGCTTCCACGCGAGCGGCTGTGGGTGACCGTCTACGCCGAGGACGACGAGGCCTGGGACATCTGGACGCGCGACATCGGCGTGCCGATCGAGCGCTGCGTGCGCATCGGCGACAACAAGGGCGCGAGATACGCGAGCGACAACTTCTGGCAGATGGCCGACACTGGCCCTTGCGGGCCGTGCTCGGAGATCTTTTACGACCATGGACCGGGGGTCTTTGGCGGACCGCCTGGGTCGCCCGATGCCGAAGGCGACCGCTTCATCGAGATCTGGAACCTCGTGTTCATGCAGTTCGATCGGCGCCGGGACGGTGACGCGTTCACGATGACGCCGCTGCCGAAGCCCTGCGTCGACACGGGCATGGGGCTCGAGCGTCTCGCCGCGGTGCTGCAGCACGTCCACTCCAACTACGAGATCGACCTCTTCGTCGCGCTGATCGAGGCGGCCGCGCGCCTCACCGGGACGAAGGACCTCGACAGCCCGTCGCTGAAGGTGATTGCCGACCACATCCGTGCCTGCGCGTTCCTCGTCGTCGACGGCGTCATTCCCGGCAACGAGGGCCGCGGCTACGTCTTGCGGCGGATCACCCGGCGGGCGATCCGCCACGGCTACCAGCTCGGGCAGCGGCAGCCGTTCTTTTATGGCCTCGTCGACAAGCTCGACGAAGAGATGGGCGGGGCCTACCCCGAGCTCACGCGCGACAAGGCACGCGTCGCCGAGGTGCTGAAGGCCGAGGAGGAGCGCTTCGGCGAGACGATCGAGCACGGTATGCGGATGCTCGACCAGGCGCTCGCCGATGGCACGAAGCGGCTCGACGGCGAGACGGCGTTCACGCTCTATGACACCTACGGCTTCCCGCTCGACCTGACCGCCGATGTCTGCCGCGAGCGCGGAGTCGCCGTCGTCGTCGGCGGCGTAGAGCGCGCGATGGAGGGGCAGCGCGACCGCGCGCGCGCTGCGTCGCAGTTCAAGTCCGCCGCGGCGCTCGCGTACGACGGCCCGAAGACGCGCTTTCGCGGCTACGAGACGACGTCCGGCGAGGGACGTGTCGTCGCGCTCTACCGCGACGGTGCCGCCGTCGATTCGCTGTCCGGCGGCGAGCTCGGCGTCGTGGTGCTCGACCGCACGCCGTTCTATGCCGAATCGGGCGGCCAGGTCGGCGACCGCGGCGAGCTGTCGCGGATGGGCGCATGCCTGACGCTGTTCGCCGTCACCGACACACAGAAGATCCAACCCGACGTGTTCGGGCACATCGGCGAGATGAAGACCGGCGAGCTCCGCGTCGGCGAGACCGTCGCCGCCAATGTCGATCTCGACGCGCGCGCACGCACGATGCGCAACCATTCGGCGACGCATCTGATGCACAAGGCGCTGCGCGAGGTGCTCGGCGCCCACGTGCAGCAGCGCGGATCGCTCGTCGACCCCGAGCGCACGCGCTTCGATTTCGCACACCACGCGCCGCTCACCGACGACGAGATCCGCCGCGTCGAGGCGCTCGTCAACGCCGAGGTCCTCGACAACACGGCGACGAATGCGCGCACGATGCCGATCGCCGAGGCGCAGAAACTCGGGGCGATGATGCTGTTCGGCGAGAAGTACGGCGACGAGGTGCGTGTGCTCGACATCGGCAGCTCGCGCGAACTTTGTGGCGGCACCCACGTCGCCCGTACCGGTGACATCGGCCAGTTCAGGATCATCTCCGAATCGGGCGTGGCGGCAGGCATCCGCCGCGTCGAGGCGGTGACCGGCAAGGGCGCGCTCGCGTGGGCTCAGCACGACGCTGCGAGGCTCGCTGAGGTGGCGCACGCGCTGAAGGCGGGACCCGACGAGCTCGAGGCGAGAATCGTGCAGCTTCAGGAGGCGGTGCGCAGCGCCGAGCGGGAGCTCGCGAGAATCAAGTCGAAGGCCGCCGCGTCGGCCGGGGATGATCTCGCGGGGTCCGCCGTCGCGGTGCAGGGCGCGAAGGTCGTGGCCGCGACCATTGACGGCGCCGACGCGAAGGCGCTGCGCGAGACGGTCGACAAGCTCAAGGATCGGTTGAAGAGCGCGGCAATCGTGCTCGCGAGCGTCATCGATGGGCGCGTCACGCTGATCGCCGGGGTGACCGGCGACCTCACGTCGAAGGTCAAGGCCGGCGAGCTCGTCAATCACGTCGCGCAGCAGGTCGGCGGCAAGGGCGGGGGGCGCGCCGACATGGCGCAGGCAGGGGGCTCGGATGCGGCGGCGCTGCCGCAAGCGCTGCAGTCGGTGCGCGGCTTCGTCGAGGAGCGACTCTAAACGCATCATCCCGCCCGGACTTCGCGCGCAACCGCGTCGCCCGTGCAGACTCGGAGGCGACGATGATCACCCACTTCGACCACGTCACGATCGGCGTGCGCGACGTCGCCGCAGCGACGCGCTTCTTCGAGCTGCTCGGCTTCGAGCACGAGCGCACCGTGACCATTTCGGGCGAAACGTTCTCGCGCTATATGGTGACGCCCGGCCTGGTGGCCGAACATGTGACGCTAGTGCTCCGCGGCGCCGAGCCGAGACTGGAAGTGCAGCTTCTGCGCTTCACGAGTCCCGATCCGACCATTGACCCGAACATCGCCTCGCTGTGCAAGACCGGATTCAATCACGTCTGCGTCGCGACGGATGATCTCGATGCCGAGCTAGCGAGGCTTCGCGCGGCCGGGGTCGAGACGCGGTCGGAGGTGCTCGATTTTCGCGGCTGCAAGCTCGTATTCCTGCGCGGACCGGAGGGCGTCTGCGTCGAACTCTCCGAGCGGAGTCGCGCAGGCTGACACGGGTTGGCGCGTCAGGCCGCCACGGCATGACGTGCCGCTGACTGGACACGCGGCCTCCGATGCGATCCGGCGCATTTGCGAGTTTCAGGTGCGCGCGGAGTGCTCCGGGGAGCCCGCGGGCGGAACCGCGTGCCGAATTTCCGGGCACCCGCCCGTGGATTGCATCAGCCTGATTTCCCCCCTATAGTGCGCTGGCCGTTCGGGCACAGTTGGAGTCGAAGCCGATGGCGCACGATCAGCGTCGACTGGCGGCGATCGTTTCAGCCGATGTCGTGGGCTATTCGCGCCTCATGGGCCGTGACGAGAGTGGTACGCTCGCTTCGCTGAAGGCCCACCGCCGCGAACTGATCGATCCCAAGATCGCCGAATACGACGGCCGCATCGTCAAGACGACAGGCGACGGCCTGCTGCTCGACTTTCCGAGCGTCGTCGAGGCAGTCCGCTGCGGGGTGGACGTGCAGCGCGGCATGGTGGTGCGCAACGCCGAGGTGCCGGTCGACGAGCGGATCGAGTTTCGCATCGGCATCAACGTCGGCGACATCATCATCGATGGCGACGATATCTTCGGCGACGGCGTCAACGTCGCCGCACGGCTGCAGTCGCTCGCGGATCCCGGCAGTATCTGCGTCAGCCGCGCCGTACGCGACCAGGTGCTCGACAAGCTCAGCTTCGGATTCGAGGAGCTCGGCGCGCAGAAGGTCAAGAACATCGCGCGCCCGGTCGAAGTGTTCCGGATTCGCGACGGCGGCGCATCGGCCACCGCGCTTTCACCGCTTGCGCGGCGATTCCGCCGCTTGTCCCGCATGCGAAGCTGGCGATGGGCCGCGGTGGCCGTCGCATTCGCAGCGGTGGGCGTCGCATTCTGGCAGATTCCGCGGTGGTTGCACCCCGCGACGGTGCCGCCGCCGTTTTCCTTCGCGATCATGCCGTTTCGGGCGCTGACCGGGAAGCCGGGCGAGGTGCAGTTCGCCAACGCGCTCACTGACAACCTCGCGACGCTGATGGCCAAGTCGAAGATCGACCGCGTGTCGTCGGGGCGCAGCGTCCAGAGCGAGCGGGAGAAGGGCGCCGACGCGCGCACGCTCGGACATGAGCTCGACGTGCGCTATCTGATCGACGGCGAAGTTCGCGCCGACGCCGGCAAGACGACGGTGTCACTGCATCTCATCGACGTGGCATCGGGCCTCCAGACCTGGAGCGACCAGCTGCAGACCGATGATCCTGCGTCCGCTGCGCAGCAGCGCGAGCTCACCATCGACGCCGACGGCCGTCTCAAGATCGCGTTGTTCGCAAAGGAAGTGCAGCGCGCCAGCGCGCACCCCGTTCGCGGCAGTGCGACCGACGCGTACCTGCAGGGCCAAGCCGCCCTCAGTGATGCATCTCGTGCAGCCGCTCGTGCGGGACGCGATACGCCGCGGCCGGAGGACTACGAGCCCGCACGCAAGCATTACGAGGCTGCGCTGAAGATCGACCCCGATTTCGTGCCGGCGCTGCTCGGTCTGTCCCTGATCGTGGAGGCCGAATTGCGCGGGAATCTCGTCGCCGACGCGGCGACGCGCGCTCGCTGGCAGAACGAGATCGACGAGTTGACTTCGCGTGCCGTCGGAGTCGACAACAGCTGGTGGCCATCGTGGTTCGAGCGCGCGATGGCGCTCGAGCTCCTCGGCAAGTGCGACCAGGCGCTCGAAGCCAACACCCGCGCGCGAAGTCTCGACGATCTCTCCGACTCGTCGCTCGTCGATCAGTACGGCTTTCTGCTGCTGCACCTCGACCGGCCCGAGGAGGCGTTGGCGATCGGCAAGCGGTCGGTCGAGATGCTGCATGCGCGGGGTACGAGCCAGGATGGCTTTGCGCAACGCCTCGTCTGTCGTTCCAACCTCTTGCTCGGTCGCTACCAGGATGCCGTCGCGCCCTGCGAGAAGACCGCCGCTGATGACAACTGGTGGTCTGACCAGTTGTCGTTGATCGCGATCTATGCCGAACTCGGCGAGGATGCCAAGGCCGCTGCGGCCAAGGCGACGCTGCTGAGGAAGAAGCCGGACTACACCCTCGAAAGGGCCAACGCGCGAAACTTCTGCACGACCGGCAATCGCCAGCGCGTCGAGACCTACGTCAACGTGTGGTTGCGCAAGGCGGGCGTGCCGGAGAAGTAGCGCTGTCGCCCTGCGATCGAGGCTATGGTTAAACGAACGCGCCTACCTGAACCGATACGTCACGCTCGAATAGACGAACCGCGTGCGCGGATCGTAGTAGGTGGGATCGAAGCCGGCGGTGAACGTGCTCTGCTGGTTGGACAGCGGCGGATCGCGATCGAGCAAGTTTTTGACGCCGAGCGTCAGCTTGCAGTCCCTGAAGCCGGTGTACGTTCCCTGGAGATCCCACAGCGACAGCGCCCCTACCGTGCGCAGATTGCGGTCCAGATCCGGCTGCTGGTCGGTGTATGAACTCTGATAGGTGTTCGCGAGTGTCGCCGACCATGGCCCTTCGTCCCAGGTCAGCGATGCGTACTGTTTCCAGCGCGGGATGACGCCGGTGACCTCGAGGCCGTACGCGGTGCCGATTTGGCCACTGTACGAACCGTCGAGGTTCTGCACGTCGTACTTCGAGTAGTACGTTCCCGAAACGTCGAACGCGAGACGTCCCCATCGCTCGATCGGCGTGCGATAGTGCGCCTCGATGTCATAGCCCTCGATCTTCTCGGCCGCGACGTTCTGGTAGGTGGCGAGTATCGACACGATCCGGCCCGGCAGCCCCGAGCCCGGAGCAGGCGGCGCACGGGTGACGAGATAGCCCCATCGCGCGGGGTTGCCGAGGATCGTGGTCGCGTCAAGGGTGCCGATCGCATTGGCGAGGTTGATCTTGAACCAGTCGACGCTGAGCGACGCGCCGGTGAACGCATCCCATACCACGCCCGCAGTCGCCTGCTCGGACGTCTCGGGCTTCAGCGCCGGATTGCCGCCGATGAGCACGCCGAACTGGGTGTTGCAGTCGAAGCCGGTATCGTGCGTGACCGGACAGCGCAACGGGTCGGAGAGGCCCGGTTGCGTGACGCTTGGGATCGCCGGGGTAAAAAGCTGAAACAGACCTGGCGCCAGGAATCCGGTGCCGTATGACGCCCTCAGGAGCAGCGAGCGCGTCGGCTGCCAGCGCAGGCTGAATTTCGGGTTGGTCGTGCCCCCGAAATCGCTGTAGTGGTCGTAGCGAAGGGCGATGTCCGTTTCGAGGCCCGCGGCGATGGGCGCGTCGAGCTCGGTGAACGCCGCGTATTGCGTGCGGGATCCGGCGAGGTTCTTGAGTGCGCCGCCATAGCCGGTGATGTAGCCGTCCTGCATAGCTTCGGGCATGCGCTGGTCGAGCGAGTCTCGACGTGTCTCGAGGCCGGTGGCAATGGCCAGCGGCCCCGCCGGCAGCTTCGCGATATCTCCGGAAACCACCATCCGCGTGCCGTACGACGCTCCCGTGCTGTCGAACGTATCGCCGACGAAGTTCGTGGCACGAAGCCGTGCGACGACGTCCGGCGAGTTGGGACCGAAGAAGTTGACGGTCCCGCTGTTCAGGAGCGGCAGGAGCAGCCGGTAGTCTTGGAAGCCGTCGTTCAAATGCTCGCTCGTCGTTCCCCTCCCGTAGTACCCCGAGGCGTCCCAATCGAAGTCGCGCCAGCTTCCGCGCGCACCACCGATGACCTGCATGTGATCATTCGTGTCGGTCGTGTCGCGAAAGCCGTTGTCGAACGTCCGGTAGCGGATGTTGAGCGGCGAGCCGTCGACTCCGGCGACCGCCGCCAACGCGTGGGGATAGTACGGGCTCGTTGGCTGCAACAGGATCGTCGCCGGTGTGTTGTCAGGGCCGTAAACGAAGAGGTTCGATATCGGTCCCGGCTGGATGACGACCCGCGTGGCGTCGTTCGTGTACGTCGCCTGACCATAGAGATCGAGATCGGCGCTGATTCGGAGCCTTCCGCTGCCGAAGAAGCTGTTCGACTTGTCTTCCGGAATCATGTCGATGCCGTGCACCCTCGCCGGGTCGAAGAAGCAGTTCGTGCCGACGATGTCGTCATCGACGAAGACGCCTGGCGCGCATAGCGCGGCGCTGTTTGCGACGACGGGTGCTCCTTGTGCGTTGTTGACGGCGCCGATGTCACCGGTCGTGATGCGAGCGGGGAACGTATTGCTTGAAAGGCCGATCAATCCGATCTCGGGCCGATAGGAACTGTTCGAGAAGCTGCGGCTCGCCTGGTCGAGCCGCCGTTGCTCGGTGTATTCGATCGAGACGAAGACGTTGTAGTGATCGCGCGTCAGGTCGCCGGAGCCCGCCGTTGCCTGGCCCTGATACTGCTCGCCTCCGCCACCGCGCGTCGGCGCACCGTAGAAGCCGGTTACCTCGGCACCCGTGTAGTCGGAGCGCGTGATGAAGTTGATGACACCGGCGATCGCGTCCGAGCCGTAGATCGCCGATGCGCCATCCCTCAGGATCTCCACGCGCTCGATCGCGCTGAACGGAATCGTCGACAGCGTGACGCCCTGAACGCCGGCGGTCTCGCCCGGAAAGCCCTCGATCCGGTGACCGTTGATCAGCACGAGCGTGTGTGCGCCTCCGAGCCCGCGCAGAGACGCCGTCTGCGCCGAGAACGTCGTTGCACCGATGACGTTCGCGAGCGAGATTGCATTGAGGCTGCTGTTCGCCGAGACGAGCTGCAGCAGCTCCATCGGTGTGGTCGCGCCGGATCGGTCGATCTCCTCCCGCGTGATCACGGTCACGGGCAGGGCGCCCTCACTCTCGACGCGCTTGATATTCGACCCGGTAACGTCGATTCGAATGTCGGGCGAGGTCTCGGCTGGCGCGGACGCGTCGGCATCGGGCACCTGCGCCAGCGAGGATGCCGATGGCAGGGTTACTCCCACGGCCCATGCCGCGAGCATCAGGCAGCCGTTGCGCTTCATACGCATCGCCTTCCCCGAAGACCCTGCAAGCGACTTGCGCGGACGCCCGATCGCCAGGCCGTCGAGGTGGCCCGCCAGCGCAGCTGCCTTCAGCATCGCATATTCCTGCGATGCCCGGTAGATGGCTATCGGCTGCCGGACGCGTCCTGCATGTGCCGTCGTGCGCGACCGCCGCGCCGTCGTGATAAGCGGTAGGACGAGTACGTTCGGTCGAGTAAGATTGTCGCCCCCTTGCCAGCTTCGCAGGGGATGCGCCGGTCACACTTCCGGGTGTGGCTGGGTTGGATCGCCAAGTCGCCCAGTGAGTGAGGCAAATTGATCGATACCGGCTTTGCAAGCGACAACCAGGCGGGCATCTGCCCGGAGGCGTGGCGGGCGCTCGAAGCGGCCAACCGCGGGCATGCCGGCGGCTACGGCGACGACGACTGGACCCGCACCGCAGCCGACCTGCTGCGGCGAACCTTCGACACCGATTGTCCGGTCTACCTCGTCTGGAACGGCACCGCCGCCAACGCGCTCGCGCTGTCGGCAATCTGCCGCAGCACCGACGCGGTGGTCTGCCACGCGAGCGCCCACATCAACGTCGACGAGTGCGGCGCAACCGAGTTCATGAGCGGCGGAGCGCGCCTGCTCACCCTGGATCTACCAAATGCCAAGCTGACGCCGGATGCGGTGCTCGCGCGCGCCATCACTCCACACGACGAGCACGCTTCACGCCCGCGCGCGCTGTCGCTGACGCAGGCGACCGAGCTCGGCACCGTGTACACGCGCGCCGAGATCGAGGCCCTCGCCGCGGCAGCGCACACGAAGGACATGCAGGTGCACGTCGACGGCGCGCGCTTCGCGAACGCGGTCGCGTCGCTCGGCTGCGCGGCGGCCGACCTGTCGTGGCGCGCTGGGGTCGACGTGCTCTGCCTCGGCGGCACCAAGAACGGGCTTCCCGGCGCGGAAGCGATCCTGTTCTTCGATCACTCGCTCGCCGATGAATTCGCGCGCCGTCGCAAGCAGGCCGGGCAGCTCGCGTCGAAGATGCGCTTTCTCGCCGCGCCGTGGATCGGCGTGCTTGAAGACGGCGCGTGGCTGCGTCATGCGGCGCACGCGAACGCGATGGCGCGCCGCCTCGCGGCGGCACTCGCCTCGTTCCCGGAGGCGCGTCTGCTCGCGCCCGTCGAGGCGAACGGGGTGTTCGTCGACCTTCCGAAGCGCGCGATCGACGCGCTCCACGCGCGGGGGTGGCACTTCTACCCGTTCGTCGGCCAAACCGGCGTGCGCCTGATGTGTGCCTGGGATACGACTGGCGACGTCGTCGACCGTTTCACCGGGGATCTGCGGATGGCACTGGCGTCCGGTTGAGAAGAGCAAGGCGGGGGCGGGCCCCGGCACGCACGTCATCGATGGGGAGCGATGATGCCTTTGTCACCGCAGTCGCGGGATCAGGGTCTGCTCGAAAGCGCGCGGGCGCTGTTGAAGACGCGCTCCGGGCTCGAATACACCGGCGAATTCGGTGCGGAAATCACGACCTTCATTCCATTCGTCGCGTGGCTGAAGCGCGAGGGACATCTTTTGGGTCGTCGCATCGTCACCTACGGCGGCATGCG
>JAICXH010000032.1 GCA_025981645.1 Burkholderiales bacterium | reverse complement strand
GCGGACCGATCCGGACACCTGGACCCGCCCTTCGAACATGATGTAGGCGCGATCCACGATATCGAGGGTCTGCTCCACGTTGTGGTCGGTGATGAGGACGCCCAGCCCGCGATGCCGCAGCCCGGCCACGATGGTCTGGATATCGTGCACGGCGATCGGATCGACGCCGGCGAAGGGCTCGTCGAGCAGGATGAAGCGGGGCCGCGTGGCGAGCGCGCGCGCGATCTCGACGCGCCGCCGCTCGCCGCCCGACAACGACACCGCCGGCGCGTCGGCGAGGTGCGCGATCGAGAGGTCGTCCAACAGCGCGTCGAGGCGATTGGCGAGCGCGTCGTCGTCGAGATCCTGCAGTTCGAGGATCGCGCGCACGTTCTGCGCGACGGTCAGCTTGCGGAAGATCGACGCTTCCTGCGGCAGGTACGACAGCCCGCGCCGCGCGCGCCGGTGGATCGGCAGCCGGGAGAGGTTCTCACCGTCGAGCTCGATGCCGCCGCCGTCGGCGGCGACGAGCCCGACGATCATGTAGAAGCACGTCGTCTTGCCGGCTCCGTTCGGACCGAGCAGGCCGACCACCTCTCCGCTCGCGACGTCGAGCGACACGTCGTGCACGACGGTGCGCGTCTTGTAGCGCTTTTGCAGATGCGCCGCCGAAAGTTGGCTCACTTGCCAGGTGGACGCGTATCCGGCGTCAGCGTGAGCGGCGGCGCGGCAGTCGCACTCGCCCCAGACGGCATCGCTGCAGTTCCCGCTTTGGCTGCGCCCCCCGTGGGCGCACCCGGCGCAGCGTCACCCTTTGTTGCGCCGCTCTCGGGCTGCGGCTGGAACACGCCGCGCACGCGCGCGCCCGGACCCTCGGTTCCCGGCGCATCGGGTCTGCCCTCGGCCTTGAAGATACCGGTGGACTCGTTGTACGAGATGTAGTTGCTGCGCAGCTCGTTCTTGCCCTCCTTGAGGAGCGCGCGGTCGAAGAGCTCGAGCGTCTGCGTCTCGCCGCTGTAGACGGCTTTCTGCGCATACCCCTCGAAGTACTCGTCGGAGCCGTCCTTCTTCTGGCGGAAGCTGACCGGATTGCCGAATGCGGTCGCCGACAGCGAGTTGTCAGGGTTCTGCTTGAAGTCGATGCGGTCGGCATGGATCGACAGCGTCCCCTGGGTGATGATCACGTTGCCGCGCAGCGTCCCGACACGCTTCTGGAAGTCGACCTGCGCCGGCTGGTCGGCCGAGAAATTGATCGGCTTGTCGCGGTCGGCTTTCTCGGCATGGACCGGTGCCGCGACGAGCGCGAGGGTCGCCGCGAGGGTAAGCGCGGCGACGCGCATCGGCGCTGCGCGAAGCACGTTGGGCGGCCGATCGAAGGCGCTCATTGTGGCAGCGCTCGCGGGGCGAGGCTTCCGCTCACGTTCGAATCGATATGCAAGATGTGCGTCTTGTTGTCGTAGGTGAGGCCACGGCCGCGGATTATTCCACGCGGCTCGACGATCGTCACCGCCGCACGCGTGTCGACGCGCTGCTCGTTCGCCTGCACGTGCAGGCTTTCGGTGGTGAGGGTCACCGGACCGCTCGCGTCCTTGCCGGCCGCCGTCGAATCGGCCTCACGGACCACGCGCACGTCGCCTTTGAACTCGCCGCTGTCGCGATCACCTGCGACGATTCCCTGATTCGCCGTCACCGACAGCGCCGGGTGCCCGGTTTGCGTGAGGAGCAGCGTGGGCGCGGTCAGCAGCGTGCTGTCGTCGTCGGGATAGTGCTCGGCGCGCTTCGCGGTGAGCGATTCGCGCAGGTTGCCGGCGGCATCGAAGGTGAGCGCCCGGAAATCCTGCAGGAACAGGTCGGGATCATGCCGTTTCGAGCCGTCCGTGCGCGGCGCTTGTGGCTGGATCTGCGCGTCGAGCCAGTAGGTGAGTGCGGCGAGCCCGGCGAGGAGGAGCGCAGGCGACCACGCGACGATGCGATCGACGAGGACGCGGCGCCGGTCCATTCAGCCTCCGCCGGCCGGCGTCGCACCGTGGCCCTGCGCATCGAGGATGAGTTCGGCGATCTCGCGTACTGCGCCGCGACCGCCGTCGCGCAGCGTCACGTAGTGCGCCTGAGCGAGCACGCGTGCCGGCGAATGAGGAACGCAGACGGCAAGTCCGCAGGCGGCGAGCACCGGCAGATCGGGGAGGTCGTCGCCGATGTGCGCGCACTCTTCCGCGGCGAGGCCGAGCTCGCCGCGCAGCCGCGTCCATGGCGTCAGCTTGTCGCTGGCGTCCTGCACGAGGTGCGGCACGCCGAGCTGGCGCGCGCGGTGCGCGACCGCGCCCGCGCTGCTGCCGGTGATCCAGCCGACGGTGATGCCCGCGCGCGCGAGTAGCCGCATCGCGATGCCATCGAGCGCGTGGAACGCCTTGCTCTCGCCGCCGTGCTCGTCGACGTAGATGCGTCCGTCGGTCAGCACGCCGTCGACGTCGCAGGTGAGGAGCCGCACGCGGCGTGCGCGCCCGGAGATCTCGGCGGCACTCATCGCGTTGCGGTCGGCTGGACTCATCAGAGCACCCGCGCTTCGAAGAGGTCGTGCATGTGCACGGCACCGGCGAGGCGCCCCGCGTCGTCGACGACGACGAGCTGCAGTACCTTCGGCGCTGTCTCCATCGCCACCACGCAATCGGCGGCGAGCCGGCTCGCCTCGATCGTCCGCGGCTTCTTCGTCATATGCGCGGCGACGCCGGTGCGCGTCGGATCGCCGCCGGCGGCGAGCGCGTCGCGCAGGTCGCGATCGGTGAAGATCCCGGCGATGCGGTCGTCGGCGGCGACGACGATCGTCATGCCCATCCCCTTGCCGGTCATCTCGACGATCGCCGATGCCAGCGTCGCGTCCTCGTGCACGCGCGGAATCGAGGTACCGGTTCGCATCACGTCGGCGACTCGCGTCAGCAGCCTGCGCCCGAGTGCGCCGCCGGGGTGCGCGCGCGCGAAGTCCTCGACCGAGAAGCCGCGTGCGTCGAGCAGTGCCAGTGCCAGCGCGTCGCCGAGCGCCAGCGCCGCGGTCGTGCTCGCCGTCGGCGCGAGCCCGAGCGGATCGGCCTCGCCGTCGACGGCCGCGTCGAGGTGCACATCGGCCGCCTGGGCGAGCGAGCTCTCGCGGTTGCCGGTGAGCGCGATCACGCGCGCACCCTGGCGCTTCAGGTGCGGCGCGAGCATCAGGAGCTCGTCGGTCTCGCCGGAGTTCGACAGCATCACGACGACGTCGTCGGCGGTGATCATGCCGAGGTCGCCATGGCTCGCTTCGGCCGGATGGACGAAGAACGCGGGGGTGCCGGTCGACGCGAGCGTCGCCGCGACCTTGCGCGCGACGTGGCCGGACTTGCCGATGCCGGAGACGACGACGCGCCCGCGGCAGGCAAGCATCAGCTCGACCGCAGTCACGAATGGACCGGCAAGGCGCTGCGCAAGCGCGGCGATCGCGCGCGCCTCGGTGTCGAGGACGTTGCGCGCGAGCGCGAGCGCGCGCTGCGGGTCGACCGTGGGGGCGTGGGCGCCGCGCGCCGGCGCGCGCTCATCCGCAGGGGCGGTCATCGTGTGAAGTATACCGCCGCAGCTCTGTTCTCGCGGGTTCCGCGGGGACCGCCGCTGTCGCAGGCGTTGCGAGCATCGCCGGTGTCGCGACGGTGCGGCCGCGTCACGTGGCGGACATGCGCGGCGTGCTAGTGTTCGGCGATGTCCGAGACGCTGCTTCTCGTACTGCTTCTGCTCGCGTCGTCGGTGGTGGCGGTCACGATCTGCCGCACGCTGCGGCTGCCGCCGATCCTCGGTTACATCGTCGTCGGCTTCGTACTCGGGCCGCACGCGCTTACCGTGGTGCCGGATATCACGGCGACGCAGCGCCTCGCCGAGTTCGGCATCGTGTTCCTGATGTTCTCGATCGGCCTGGAATTCAGCCTGCCGCAGCTCCACGCGATGCGGCGCGCGGTGTTCGGCCTTGGCCTCGCGCAGGTTGCGCTGACGACGCTCGGTGCGACGGTCGCCGTGATGCTTCTCGGTTTCGGCTGGCGCGCCGGCGTGGTGCTCGGCGGGGCACTCGCGATGAGCTCGACGGCGATCGTGTCGCGCATGCTTGCCGAGCGGATGGAGCTCGCCACGCCGCATGGCCGCGACGCGATCGCAATCCTGCTCTTCCAGGACCTTGCGGTGGTCGCGTTCCTCGTTCTCATCCCGGCACTCGCGAACCCCGGTCCCGACGTTGGCTTGGCGCTCGCGAAGGCGCTCGGCAAGGGCGCGCTGGCCCTCGCGCTGATCCTCTACTTCGGGCAGAAGCCGATGCGCCTGTGGTTTCAGCTCGTCGCGCGCCGGCGCTCGCGCGAGCTCTTCGTGCTCAACGTGCTGCTGGTGACGCTCGGCATGGCCGAACTCACCGAGCTCGCCGGGCTGTCGCTCGCACTCGGGGCGTTTCTCGCCGGCATGCTGATCGCGGAGACCGAGTTCCGCTACCAGGTCGAGGAGGACATCAAGCCGTTCCGCGACGTGCTGCTCGGCCTCTTCTTCATCACGATGGGGATGCTGCTCGACCTTCACGTCAACGTCACGCAGGCGGCGGAGATCGCCCTGCTGTTCGTCGTACCGGTGCTGGTGAAGTTCGCGCTCGTCGTCGTGCTCGCGCGCGCATTCGGTTCACCGCCGGCAACTGCGTTGCGCACCGGCATCTATCTTGCGCAGGCGGGGGAGTTCGCGCTCGTCATGCTGGCGCTCGCCGCAGAGAACGCGCTGCTCCCCCCCGGGTTCACGCAACTCGTGCTGGCGGCAATGATCGTGTCGATGCTGGCCGCGCCGCTCATGATCCAGCACGCGGACCGGATCGTACGGCGGTTGACCGCAAACGACTGGCTCGCACGTGCCGCCGAGATGACGCAGGTGGCCGCGCGCACGATGGCGCATCAGGGGCACATCGTCATCTGCGGCTTCGGGCGCAGTGGCCAGAACCTCGCACGCCTGCTCGAGCGCGAGGACATCGCCTATGTCGCGCTCGATGCCGATCCTCAGCGCGTACGCGATGCCGCCGACGGAACGAGCGTCGTCTACGGCGACGCGAGCAGGCGCGAGATGCTCGTCTCGGCGGGCGTCGAACGTGCCCGCGCCGTCGTGATCAGCTTCGCCGATACGCCGGTCGCTCTGCGCATCCTGCACCACGTGCATCAGCTCCGGCTGGACCTCCCGGTGGTCGTGCGCACGCGCGACGACAGCGAGATCGAGCGCCTGCTCGCCGCCGGCGCGACCGAGGTGGTGCCCGAGATCCTCGAAGGGAGCCTGATGCTCGCGTCGCACTCGCTGCTGCTGCTCGGGGTGCCGCTCAATCGTGTGCTGAAGCGCATTCGCGCGGTTCGCGAGGAGCGCTATGGCCTGTTTCGCGGATTCTTCCACGGCGCGAGCGACGCCGAGGCGGCCGACAACCTGCAGCCGCGGCTGCGCACGATTCTCCTCCCGGAGCGCGCCTGGGCCGCGGGACGGACGCTGGGCGAGATCGCGCTGCAGGGCAGGGTCGAAGTCACTGGAGTGCGGCGCCACGGCGCACGCTCGGTGCGGCCCGGCGCCGACTGGCGCTTCGAGTCGGGCGACGCGGTCGTGCTGCTCGGCCAGCCCGTCGACCTCGTGCGCGCGGAAGCGAGGCTTCTCGACGGCCCGCGCGCGCGATAATCCGCAGTCATTGCGGGGCGCGAAACGCTGCGGATACAATGCCCGCTCGCTTTTCGCGGTCATTCCATGTCAGACACCCTTCCAGCCGGCAGCGACGCCGGCAATGCCGGTCCCGCCGTCGTGCTGAAGGATGTTTCGTTCGGTTACGAGCGGCGCCGGACCATCCTGAGCGGGATCGACATGTCGGTGCCGCGAGGCAAGGTCGTCGCGATCATGGGCGGCTCCGGCTGCGGCAAGACGACGATCCTGCGCCTGATCGGCGGCCAACTGCGCCCGCAGCGCGGGCAGGTTCTGGTCGACGGCTGCGACGTCGCCAGCCTCGACCGCGAGGGGCTGTTCGCGATGCGGCGCAAGATCGGCATGCTGTTCCAGTTCGGCGCGCTGTTCACCGATATGTCGGTATTCGAGAACATCGCGTTCCCGCTGCGCGAGCATACCGGGCTTCCGGACGAGCTCATTCGCGACCTCGTGCTGATGAAGCTCAATGCAGTGGGTCTGCGCGGTGCCGCCGGGCTCAACCCGTCCGAGCTTTCCGGCGGCATGGCGCGGCGCGTCGCGCTCGCGCGCGCGATCGCGCTCGATCCGATGCTCGTCATGTACGACGAGCCGTTCGCGGGGCTCGATCCGATCTCGCTCGGCATCGTGGGCCAGCTGATCAGGCGGCTCAACGATGCGCTGGGCATCACGTCGGTCGTCGTGACCCACGACATCTACGAGTCGCTGAAGATCGTCGACTACATCTACTTCGTGTCCGAGGGCCGCATCATTTCGCAGGGCACGCCGGCCGAGGTGCGTGCGTCGAGCGAGGCGTTCGTGCGCCAGTTCGTCGACGGCGCCGCCGACGGACCGGTGCCGTTCCACTACCCGGCGCGCCCGCTCGCCAAGGATTTTGCGCGTGCGGCCTGATGCCGTCACCTGGACGCTGCGACGCGTGGGCCGGGCGACGCTCGGCTCGGTCGAGCGGCTCGGCTTCGCGGCGCGCTTCTCGGTCGCCGTGCTCGTACACACGCCGGCGGCGCTGCGGCGCCTGTCGCTCACGCTGCGCGAGATCTATTTCTCCGGCGTGCTGTCTCTCGTCATCATCCTGGTCTCGGGACTGTTCGTCGGCATGGTGCTCGCGCTGCAGGGGTACGATGTCCTGACGCGCTACGGCGCGAACGAATCGCTTGGCGTGCTGGTCGCGCTGTCGCTGGTGCGTGAACTCGGCCCGGTCGTCGCAGGGCTCCTGTTCGCGAGTCGCGCGGGGAGTGCGATCACCGCCGAGATCGGCCTGATGAAGACGACCGAGCAACTCTCGGCGATGGAGATGATGGCGGTCGACCCGCTGGCGCGCGTGGTCGCGCCGCGCTTCGTCGGCGGGATCGTGTCGATGCCGCTGCTCGCCGCGCTGTTCTCGATGCTCGGCATCTTCGGCGCGTATCTCGTCGGCGTGAAGCTGATCGGCATCGACGCGGGGTCGTTCTGGGGCAACATGCAGTCGGCGGTCGATTTCCGCTACGACATCGTCAACGGGATCATCAAGAGCGTCGTTTTCGGAGTTGCGGTAAGCCTGATCGCCGTATTCGAGGGGTACAACGCGCGTCCGACCGCCGAGGGCGTGTCGACGGCCACGACGCGCACCGTGGTGGCGAGCTCGCTGTCGATCCTCGCCCTCGATTTCGTGCTGACGGTGTTCATGTTCCGGGGGATGGTCGGATGACGGACGGTCGATTCGGTGCGGGAGCGGGCGCCATGCGCGCAGGTGCGCGATGAACCGCGCGACACTCGATCTGTGGGTCGGGGTGTTCGTCACCCTCGGCATCGCAGCGATCCTGTTCCTCTCGCTCAAGGTCGGCAATCTGCTCACCGTCAGCCACGACCCCGGCTATCGGCTGGTCGCCGAATTCGACAACATCGGCGGGCTGAAGCTGAGGGCGCCGGTCAAGGCCGCGGGAGTGGTCGTCGGCCGCGTCGAGGCAGTCCAGCTCGACCCGAAGACCTACCAGGCGGTGGTGACGATGCGCATCGACCGCGGCTACGAGTTCAGCAAGGACACGATCGCGTCGATTCTTACGTCGGGACTGCTCGGCGAGGTGTACATCGGCCTCGACTCCGGGGGGGACACGAAGATGCTCGCCAACGGAGACCGGATCGCCAAGACGCAGTCGGCGATCGTGCTCGAAAAACTCATCAGTCAGTTCATGTTCGATCGCGCGGCGAACGGCGGTGGAGGCGGCGCAGCGACCGCAGCTCCGTTGCCTGCGGGCGCCGCGCCGTCCGGCGCGCGGGGCGGCAAGTGAACGGGCGTTGTCTCGCCGCCTGCAGTCGCCTCGCCACCGACAAGCTTGCCGTGCTCCTGCTCGTGGCGACGCTCGCCGGCTGCGCAGCGGCGCCGGCTCGCGACGATCCGTTCGAGCCGATGAACCGCGCGTCGTACAAGGTGAACGAGGTCGTCGACGGCCATTTCGTCAAGCCGATCGCGCAGGCCTACGTGAACTACACGCCGAAGCCGATCCAGACCGCTGTCGCGAGCTTCTTCGGCAACATTCACGACTTCGTCTCGATCATCAACGACTTCCTGCAGGGCAAGCTCGACAAGGCCGGCAACGACATGGGGCGGGTGATCCTCAACACCGGCTTCGGCCTCGGCGGCCTGATCGACATCGCGTCCGAGGCGGGCATTCCGAAGGGTAACGAGGACTTCGGTCTCACACTCGGCGCCTGGGGCTTCCCGCAGGGGCCGTACCTGTTCATCCCGATCTGGGGCCCCACGACGGTGCGTGACGGGACCGGAAGCCTCGTCGAGCTCTACATGGGCCCGGTCGGCTACATTCCCGACGTTCCGCTGCGCAACACGCTGTACGGGATCGGCGCGCTCAACGCTCGCGCGCAGGCCCTATCCGCCGAATCGGTTGCGCTCTCCGCGGCCCTCGATCCGTATGCGTTCATCCGGCGCGCCTACCTCGAGCATCGCCGCTATCTGCTCTACGACGGAAAGCCGCCCCCGGAAAAGGATAGTCAATGAGCCTCCTTCGCCCCTCGATGTGCCGCTTCGTCCCGATCGGCGCGTGGCGTGCGCTCGCGATCGCGATCGTTGGCTTCGCACTCACCGCGTTCGTTCAGCCGCTTGCCCACGCTGCTGCCGGCGAGGCTCCCGATGTGCTGGTGAAGCGCGTCACCGAGGAGGTGCTCGGCCTCATCAAGTCCGACGCGAGGATCCAGGCGGGCGACCAGGCGCGCATCCGCGATGTCATCGAATCGAAGCTCACGCCGTATTTCGACTTCGATCGCATGACCGCACTCGCCACAGGGCGAGGCTGGCGAAACGCGACCCCCGAGCAGAAGAAGATGCTCGCCGACCAGTTCAAGACGCTCCTGGTGCGCACCTACTCGGGCGCGCTCAATCAGTACCGCGACCAGAAGATCGCCTATCTGCCGCTTCGCGCCGACGCCGGCGCCACCGACCTCACCGTGCGCACGCAGGTCCAGCGGCCCGGGCAGGCACCGGTGCAGATCGACTACAGCATGGAGAAGACTTCAGACGGGTGGAAGGCTTACGACGTGGTGGTCGGCGGCGTGTCGCTCGTCACCAACTATCGCGAGGAATTCACCGCCGAAATCCAGCGTGGCGGGATCGACGGCCTCATCAAGGCGCTCGAGGCCAAGAACAGCGGCGCACCGGCGAAATGACTGTCGCCTGCCGCGACCCTTCCGAGCACTCCGATGCCCCGGGCGCGGACGACGCCACGACCGGCGCGTTCTCCGCAACCGACAGCGGCTGGAGCTATGCCGGCGGGCTCACGCTCGCGAACGCTGCGGCGGTGCTGCAGGCATCCCTCGCGCTGCCGCTTCCCGTCGACGGAACAGTCGACGTCTCGGGTCTGCGCCATGCCGATTCCGCGGCGCTCGCCGTGCTGATCGCGCTCGAGCGCCGGGCGGCGAGCGAGGGCGCCACGCTCGCGATCGTCGGCATTCCGCAGCCGTTACGCTCGCTGGCAACGGTCTACGGCGTCGACGAATTGTTCGCCTGAACGGCGCCGCCACGGCGCGGACCCGGCGCGACTAATGCCTGATGCCGTCGAAGTGCGCGACGTCGCGCGCAGCTTCGGACGCGTGCATGCGCTCGCGGGCGTCGACCTCACCGTCGCGCAAGGCGAGTTCTTCGGCCTGCTCGGCCCGAACGGCGCCGGCAAGACGACGCTGATCTCGATCCTTGCCGGCCTCGTGCGGGCCGATCGCGGCGTCGCGCGGGTGCTCGGCCACGACGTCGTGTCGGACTACCGGCGTGCACGCCGCGCGCTCGGCGTGGTACCGCAGGAGCTCGTGTTCGATCCGTTCTTCACCGTGCGCGAGACGCTGCGCATCCAGTCTGGCTACTTCGGACTGCGCCACAACGACGCGTGGATCGACGAGCTCCTGCATCACCTCGATCTCACCGACAAGGCCGAAGCCAACATGCGCGCGCTGTCGGGCGGGATGAAGCGGCGCGTGCTCGTCGGCCAGGCGCTCGTGCACAAGCCGCCGGTGATCGTGCTCGACGAGCCGACCGCGGGGGTCGACGTAGAGCTGAGGCAGAGCCTGTGGGCGTTCATCCGCCGACTCAACGCCGACGGCCACACGATCATCCTCACCACCCACTACCTCGAAGAGGCCGAGGCCCTGTGCCATCGCATCGCGATGATGAAGGCGGGGCGAATCGTCGCGCTCGACACCACCCAGCACCTCCTGTCGCGCTTCGGGTCGCTCATCGTGCGCCTGTCGGCAGCGAAGGTCCCCGAGCGCTGGCTCGCCCGCGTCACGCGCAACGAGGGCGACGTGCACTATCTCGAGCTCGAGACTTACGCCGAGCTCGAGCAGTTGCTCGCCGCGCTGCGCGGAGAGGGCATCGTGATCGACGAGCTCACCGTCGCCGGCACCGACCTCGAGCAGGCGTTCCTGCGCATCATGGCAGGCAGCGCGACCAGCGACGAAGCGATCGTCGCCGCACCGGTTCCGGAGGCCTGATGCGCGACCTGCCGGTCTCGACGGTGTCGCCCGGCGGGGGCTTCGTGACGCTGTTCCGCAAGGAGCTGCTGCGCTTCTGGAAGGTGAGCTTCCAGACGATCGCCTCGCCGGTGCTGAACGCGCTCCTCTACCTGCTGATCTTCTCGCACGTGCTGGCGTCGCGGGTGACGGTGTTCGGCGGCCAGGTCCGCTATACCGAGTTCCTCATTCCCGGCCTCGTCATGATGTCGGTGCTGCAGAATTCGTTCGCCAACGCATCGTCGTCGCTCATCCAGTCGAAGATCACCGGCAACCTGATCTTCGTCCTGCTGCCGCCGCTGTCGCCGCTCGACTTCTACGCCGCCTACGTGCTCGGCGCGATGGTGCGCGGCGTCGCCGTCGGCGCCGGCGTTTTTGCCGTCACGCTGGCATTCGAGCCGGCGATGGCCGCGCTCGCACATCCGCTGTGGGCACTCGCCTTTGCGCTCCTCGGCAGCGGCATTCTCGCCACGCTCGGGCTCATCGCCGGCATGCAGGCGGACAAATTCGACGAGATCGCGGCGTTCCAGAACTTCCTGATCATGCCGCTCACGTTCCTCTCCGGCGTGTTCTACTCGATCCACTCGCTGCCGGAGTTCTGGCAGGCGTTGTCGCACTTCAACCCGTTCTTCTATATGATCGACGGGTTTCGCTACGGTTTCTTCGGTCTCTCGGACGTTTCCCCCGCGCGAAGCCTCGCGCTGGTGGCGCTGGCGGCCGTTCTGCTCGCGGCGCTGGCGCTGGCGCTCCTCGCACGCGGCTACAAGCTGAGGAATTGAATGGTCACACCCGAATCGATCGAGGCGTCGATCGCCGCCCACCTCGACTGCGTCGCGCTCGAGGTCGCCGGCGACGGACACCACTTCGAGGCGCTCGTCGTCTCGCCGGCGTTTCGCGGCCTTTCGCGCGTCGAGCGACACCGTCTGGTCTACGCGGCACTCGGCGACAGGATGCGCGAGGAGGTCCACGCGCTGTCGATGATCACGCAGACACCCGAGGAGCGCGCCGGCGCAGGCGACGCTGCGGGCTGAGCCCGCCCATGGACAAGCTGGTGATCGAAGGCGGCCGCCCGCTCGCGGGTGAGGTTCGCGTCTCCGGGGCGAAGAACGCTGCGCTGCCCATTCTCTGCGCGTCGCTGCTGACCCGCGAGCCGCTCACCGTCGTCAACCTCCCGCGCCTCAACGACGTGCGGACGATGGAGTCGCTGCTCGGCCAGATGGGCGTTCGGGTCGAAGCCGTCGGCCCGGCACGCGTGAAGCTCGACGCATCGCGGATCGACTGGCCGCTCGCGCCTTACGAGCTCGTTCGCACGATGCGCGCTTCGATCCTCGCGCTGGGACCACTGGTCGCGCGCTGCGGCGAAGCGCGGGTGTCGCTTCCCGGCGGCTGCGCGATCGGTCTGCGTCCGGTCGACCAGCACGTGAAGGGGCTGCAGGCGCTCGGCGCCGAGATCGACCTCACGCACGGCTACATCAACGCGCGCGCACCGAAGCTCGTCGGCGCGCGTTTCGTGTTCGACGTCGTGACGGTGACCGGAACGGAGAACCTGCTGATGGCCGCCTGTCTCGCGGAGGGAACGACGGTACTCGAGAACGCCGCGCGCGAGCCTGAGGTCGCCGACCTCGGACAGTGCCTCACCGCCATGGGTGCGCGGATCAGCGGCGCCGGCACCGATCGCATCGTCGTCGAGGGCGTCGCGGAACTGCACGGTGCCGAGCACGCGGTGATGCCGGACCGGATCGAGACGGGGACGTTTCTCGTCGCCGCGGCGGCCACCGGCGGCGATGTGACGATCCGCGGCGTCGACCCGCGATCGCTCGCGGCGGTGATCGACAAGCTCGGCGAAGCCGGCGCCGACGTCGTCGCCGCCGACTCCACGCTGCGCGTGCGCGGCGACGGCCGTCCGCGCGCGACCAATGTCCGGACGGCGCCGTTCCCCGGGTTCCCGACCGACATGCAGGCGCAGTTCATGGCGCTCGTTGCGCGCGCCGACGGCGCATCGGTGATCACCGAAACGATCTTCGAAAATCGGATGATGCACGTGCAGGAGTTGAAACGGCTCGGCGCCGACATCGAGGTCGAGGGCAATGCGGCGGTGATCAAGGGCGTCCCGCGGCTGACCGGGGCCGGCGTGATGGCGACCGACCTGCGCGCGTCGGCGTGCCTCGTCGTCGCGGGCCTCGTCGCCGACGGCGAGACGACCGTCGACCGCATCTATCATCTCGACCGCGGCTACGAGCGCATCGAGGACAAGCTGTCGGCGCTCGGCGCGAGGATCCGCAGGGTCGGCTGACCGCGCGGGCCCGTCGCCCGACCGATCTGCCGCCTGACTCAATCACCGCGCACCGATGCAACCGCCGGACTCCGCCGCGAGCCCGCTCGACCGCTCTCCGCTCGGCCGTGCGACCGGGTATCCGGACCGCTACGCGCCCGACGCGCTGTTCACGGTCCCGCGCGCGCCGCAGCGCGAAGCGCTCGGCATCGGCGCGGCATTGCCGTTCGGCGGTTGCGACCAGTGGACTGCCTACGAGCTCACCTGGCTCGGTCCCGGCGGACAGCCGCGGATCGCGCTTGCGACGATGGAGGTCCCGGTCGACTCTCCGTCGATCGTTGAGTCGAAATCGATGAAGCTCTACCTCGGCTCGTTCGCGAAGACGCGCTGGCCGGGCGTCGACGAGGTGGCCGCGACGATTCGCTCCGACCTCTCGCGCGCCGCGGGTGCGCCGGTTGCGGTGACGCTGACCGGACCCGCGCGGTTCGCGGAGCTCGCGATGAGCGAGCTCGCCGGCGAGTCGCTCGACCGGATCGACGTCGACTGCGATTGTTACGACGTCGATCCGTCGTCGCTCGACGCGCGCGAAGCCGAAGTCGCCGAGACGCTAGTCACGCAGCTCTTCCGCTCGGTGTGCCCGGTGACCGGGCAGCCCGACATCGCCTCGATGCAGCTCGCCTATCGCGGGCCACGGATCGACCGGGCGGGCCTGTTGCGCTACCTGGTGTCCTACCGTGACCACCCCGGCTTTCACGAGCATTGCGTTGAGCGGATCTTCGTCGACGTCGCGCAGCGCTGTCGTCCGACGGCGCTGTCGGTCTACGCGCGCTTCACGCGGCGCGGCGGCATCGAGATCAATCCGTTTCGCAGCAGCTCGAAAGCGCCCGCACCGCCGAACGTCCGCACGCCGCGGCAATGACCCGATGCAGCGCGCTGCGCCTCCGGCACCCGTGACCCACTAGAATGACGGGTTTCGGGCACGCAGGCCCGAACCGCTCCGATGCCTACCGTCACCATTGCCCTCTCCAAAGGGCGCATTCTCGACGAGACGCTGCCGCTCCTCGCCGAAGCGGGCATTGTTCCGGTCGAGGACCCACGCTCGTCGCGCAAGCTGATTCTCGCGACCTCCGACGTGCGCGCATCGGTGGTGGTGCTGCGCGCCGCCGACGTTCCGACCTACGTCCAGTACGGCGCGGCCGACCTCGGCGTCGCCGGGCTCGACGTGCTGCGGGAGCATGGCGGCGAAGGACTGTACCAGCCGGTCGACCTCGGCATCGGGCGCTGCCGGCTGGTGGTCGCGACGCACCGGAGCTACGACTGGGCGGGAAGCGTCCAGCGCGGCGCGCGCATCCGCGTCGCGACCAAGTACGTGCGCACCGCACGTGAGCACTTCGCCGCGAAGGGGATGCACATCGACCTGATCAAGCTCTACGGCTCGATGGAGCTCGCCCCGCTCGCGGGGCTCGCCGACGCGATCGTCGATCTCGTGTCGACCGGCAATACGCTCAAGGCCAACGACCTCGTCGCCGTCGAGGACATCATGCCGATCAGCTCACGGCTCGTCGTCAACCCGGCCGCGTTGAAGCTCCGGCGCGCCGAGGTGAAGCCGGTGCATGACGCGATCGAGGCCGCGGTCCTGGCGCGAAGCGCCGCCGCGGGCGTCCGATGACGGGATCGCCCGCGCTCGAATTGTGCAGGCTCGACTCGTCCGCCGCGGACTTCGACGCCGCACTCGCACGCCTCGTCGAATTCGAAGCGGCGCAGGATCCCGAGGTCGACCGCGTCGTCGCGGCGATCATCGCCGACGTGCGCCGCCGCGGCGACGCCGCCCTCGTCGAGTACACCGCACGTTTCGACGGACACACCGTCGCGACTGCTGCCGACCTTGCGATCGGTGCCGACGCCATGCGCGCCGCGCACGACGGGCTTCCGGAGCCGCTGCGCGCGGCGCTCGCCGTCGCGGCGCGCCGGATTCGCACGTTTCACGAGCGCCAGCGCGGCGGCCAGTTCATGCTCGGCGACGCCGACGGCAGCGAGCTCGGCCAGCGGGTGACGCCGCTCGACCGCGCCGGCATCTACGTCCCCGGGGGCAAGGCGGCCTATCCGTCGTCGGTGCTGATGAACGCGATTCCGGCGCAGGTCGCCGGCGTGCGCGAGATCGTCATGGCGGTACCGACGCCCGGCGGCGAGCGCAACCCGCTGGTGCTCGCGGCGGCGCATCTCGCCGGCGTGACGCAGGCATTCGCGATCGGCGGCGCGCAGGCGATCGCGGCGCTCGCGTACGGTACCGCGACGGTTGCCGCCGTCGACAAGATCTGCGGTCCCGGCAACGCGTACGTCGCGGCGGCGAAGCGCCGCGTGTTCGGCACCGTGGGCATCGACATGGTCGCAGGCGCCTCAGAAGTCCTCGTGCTCGCCGACTCGACCGCCGATCCCGACTGGGTCGCGCTCGACCTCTTCGCGCAGGCCGAGCACGACGAGCTCGCGCAGGCACTGCTGGTCACACCCGATGCGGAACTGATCGAGCGCGTCGCCGCCAGTATCGAAAGACTCCTTCCCGAGATGCCGCGTGCCGGCATCATCGCGGCGTCATTCGCGCGGCGCGGCGCGCTCGTGCGCGTGCGCGACCTCGACGAGGCGTGTGCGATCGCCAACCGCGTCGCTCCCGAGCACCTCGAGCTCGCCGTGGCCGATCCCGACGCGCTGTTGCCGAAGATCCGCCACGCCGGCGCGATCTTCTGCGGGCACTACGCGTGCGAAGCGCTCGGCGACTACTGCGCGGGGCCCGACCATGTGCTGCCGACGGGTCGCACCGCGCGCTTCTCGTCGCCGCTCGGCGTTTACGATTTCCAGAAGCGCAGCAGCGTACTGCGCATCACCCCGGCTGCGGCAGATGCGCTCGCCGGCGTCGCGTCGACGCTTGCACGCGGTGAAGGCCTCGTCGCCCATGCGCGCTCGGCCGAAGCGCGGGCCGGCAGCCGGCGTGCGCGCAACGTCGAGCCCGTCGCGCGCGACGCCGAGGCGGTTGCTGCCCGCACCGTTCGGCCGGAGATCCTCGCGATGTCGCCGTATGCGGTGGCGAAGTCCGGGCCGATGATCAGGCTCGACGCGAACGAGAGCCCGTTTTCGCTGCACGAAACATTGCGTCCGGCGCTCGCCTCGGCGCTCGCCGCGGTCGAGCTCAACCGCTACCCGGACGGCGGCGCCGCCGACGTGCAGCGGGCACTTCGCGTGACGCTAGGGCTTTCCGGCGCGATGGGACTCGTGCTCGGAAACGGCTCCGACGAGCTCCTTCAGCTCATCACGACGATGATCGCGCGTCCGGGTGCCGCGGTGATCGCGCCCGAACCGACGTTCGTCATGTATGCGATCTACGCAAAGCACGCGGGAGTTCGCTATGTCGGCGTTCCGCTCGATGCCGGCCTCGAGCTCGACGTCGACGCGATGCTCGCCGCGATCGCGCGCGAGCGCCCAGCGCTCGTTTGGCTCGCGTCGCCCAATAATCCAACGGGTACGCGGTTCCCGGTGGACGCGATCGAGCGCATCCTGCGGGCGGCTCCGGGCCTCGTCGTCGTCGACGAGGCGTACTGCGCGTACGCGCGCGAGTCGATGCTCGCCCGCGCATCCGAGTTTGCCAACCTCGTCGTGTTGCGCACGCTGTCGAAGACCGGCATGGCGGGGCTGCGCCTCGGCTTCGCCATCGGCCATCCGGCGTGGACGCGCGCGATCGACACGCTGCGCTCGCCGTACAACCTCAACGCGCTGACGCAGGCCGCGGCAACTGCCTTGCTCGCCGAGCCCGGCGAGTTCGCCGCCCACGCGGCGGCGGTGCGCTCCGAGCGCGATCGCCTCGCCACGGCGCTCGCGGCACGCCCCGGCATGCGGGTCTTTCCGAGCGAAGCCAACTTCGTCCTCGTGCGCGTCCCCGACGCGACGGCGACGGCGGCCAAATTGCGCGAGACCGGCATCCTGGTGAAGAATGTCCACGGTTGGCACCCGCTGCTCGCAAACTGCCTGCGCATCACGGTCGGAACCCCGGCGGAGAACGACGCGCTGATCGCGACCCTGTCCCGCAAACCATGAATGCACCTTTCGACACGACCGGCGCGCATCGCACGGCCCGGATCGCCCGCCGGACGGCGGAAACCAACATCGAGGTCACGCTCGACGTCGACGGTGCCGGTCACACGAAACTCGCGACGGGAATCGGATTTCTCGATCACATGCTCGACCAGGTCGGGCGCCACGGGATGATCGATCTCGAAGTGCGCGCCAAGGGCGACCTCCACATCGACGCCCACCATACAGTCGAGGACATCGGCATCGCGATCGGTGACGCGCTGCGCCAGGCGCTCGGCGACAAGCGCGGCATCCGCCGCTACGGCCAGGCCTACGTCCCGCTCGACGAGGCGCTATCGCGCGCGGTGATCGATCTTTCCGGCCGGCCGGGGCTCACGTTCCAGGTGCCGTTCACGCGTGCGCTGATCGGCGGCTTCGACGTCGACCTCGTACACGAGTTTTTCCAGGGCTTCGCCAACCACGCGATGGCGACGCTGCACCTCGACAACCTCCGCGGCGACAACGCCCACCACCAGGCGGAGACGGTGTTCAAGGCGTTCGCGCGCGCGCTCCGGTTAGCGTGCGAGCGCGACCCGCGCTCGGGCGCCGCGGTGCCGTCGACGAAGGGCAGCCTGTAGCCGCCGCGGTCGGGAGGCGTCACCGGACATGTTGGCCGTGGTCGATTACGGAATGGGCAACCTGCGCTCGGTCGCGAAGGCGCTGATGCACGTCGCCCCCGACGAGCGTGTCGTGGTGACATCGGATGCAGCGGAGATCCGCGCGGCGTCGCGAGTTGTGCTGCCCGGCCAGAGCGCCATGCCCGAGACGATGGCAGGACTCTTGCGCTCCGGTCTGCACGATGCCGTCGTGGAAGCGCTCGAAGCGCGACCGTTCCTCGGCGTCTGTCTCGGCCTGCAGATGCTGTTCGACGACAGCGAGGAGGGCCCGACGGCGTGCCTCGCTGTCCTGCCGGGGAAGGTGCGGCGCTTTCGCGAGGCCGAGCTCGTGACGCCGGCGCGCGAGCGCCTCAAGATCCCGCACATGGGATGGAACAGCGTCCGTCAGACGGTGCCGCACCCGCTCTGGGCCGGCATCCCCGGCGGGTCGCGGTTCTACTTCGCGCACAGCTACTATCCGGTGCCGGCCGACCCTGCCATCACCGTCGGGACCGCCGACTATCCGTCGCCGTTTACTTGCGCCATAGCGCGGGCTAATATCTTCGCCGTGCAGTTCCACCCGGAAAAGAGCCAGCGTGCAGGGTTGCGGCTGCTCGCCAATTTCGTAACCTGGGACGGACGCTTCTAGACCTCCACCCGGGGCGTCCTCGCGCCCTCGCGCTGCATCCCCTGCGCTGTCTTCCCGACATGCAGATCATCCCCGCGATCGATATCAAGGACGGGCATTGCGTGCGCCTGCGCCAGGGCGACATGCAGGCGGCGACGGTGTTCTCGGAGGAGCCGGCCGCGATGGCGCAGCACTGGCTCGAGCTCGGCGCCGAGCGCCTGCATCTGGTCGACCTCAACGGCGCCGTCTCGGGCCGGCCGAAGAACGAGCTCGCGATCCGCGAGATCGTCAGCGTGGTCGGCGATGACGTGCCGATCCAGCTCGGCGGCGGCATCCGCGACCTCGACACGATCGAGCGCTATCTCGACGACGGGATCAGCTTCGTGGTCATCGGCACCGCCGCGGTCAAGAATCCAGGTCTGCTGCACGACGCCTGCTACGCGTTTCCCGGCCACATTATCGTCGGCCTCGACGCGCGCGACGGCAAGGTGGCGACCGACGGCTGGTCGAAGATGTCCGGCCACGACGTCGTCGACCTCGCGCGCAAGTTCGAGGACTACGGCGTCGAGGCGATCATCTACACCGACATCGGCCGCGACGGCATGCTGACCGGCGTCAACATCGCGGCGACGGTGAACCTCGCGCGCGAGGTGAAGACGCCGGTGATCGCGAGCGGCGGCATCGCGTCGCTGAAGGACATCCACGATCTCTTGCGCTACGAGAGCGAGGGCATCATCGGCGCCATCGCCGGCCGCGCACTCTACGAGGGACGCCTCGATTTCAAGGACGCGCTCAAGGCCGCGAAGGGCGGCGCGTGAGTCTCGCCAAGCGCGTCATTCCCTGTCTCGACATCGCCGACGGACGGGTAGTCAAGGGCGTCAACTTCGTCGACCTGAAGGATGCCGGAGACCCGGTCGAGACGGCGCGGCGCTACGACGCCGAGGGGGCCGACGAGATCGCCTTTCTCGACATTCGTGCGAGCGTCGAGTCGCGCGGCCTCCTCTATGGCATGATCGAGTCGGTCGCCGATCAGGTATTCATCCCGCTCACCGTCGGCGGCGGGGTCTCGACGCTCGGCGACATCCGCGCACTGCTCAACGCCGGTGCCGACAAGGTCAGCATCAACACTGCCGGCATCCATGACCCGACGCTGTTCCGCGCGGCATCCGAGTACTACGGTGCGCAGTGCATCGTCGCGGCGATCGATGCGAAGAAGTGCGCGGTCGACCGGTGGCAGGTGTGGATCCACGGAGGGCGCACACCGACCGGGATCGACGCGATCGAGTGGGCATGCGAAGTCGCCGCGCAGGGGGCGGGCGAGATCCTGCTCACCAGCATGGATCGCGACGGCGCGCGTCGCGGCTTCGACCTCAAGCTGACGCGTGCCGTCGCCGATGCGGTCGACGTGCCGGTGATCGCGTCGGGCGGCGTGGGATCGCTGTCCGACCTCGTCGACGGCATCGTCGAAGGTGGCGCCGACGCGGTGCTCGCGGCGTCGATCTTCCACTACGGCGAATTCACGATCGGTGCCGCCAAGGCGGCGATGAGGGTGGCGGGGATCGAGGTACGCGACTGAAGATGGCACAGCAGACCGCCTGGCAGGACGCCGTGCGCTGGAACGCCGACGGGCTCGTCCCGGCGATCGCACAGGACGCAGCGACGCACCGTGTGCTGACGCTCGCGTGGATGAATCGCGAGGCGCTCGAGCTCAGCGAGCGGACACGCGAGGCGCATTACTGGTCGCGCTCGCGCGCAACGCTGTGGCACAAGGGTGAGCGCTCGGGGCACATTCAGCGGGTGCGCGAGATTCGCCTCGACTGCGACCGTGACAGCATTCTGCTGCTGGTCGAGCAGGTGGGCGGCATCGCGTGTCACACCGGACGCGAGCGCTGTTTCTACCATCGGCTCGACGGCGGCGAGTGGCACGTCGTCGAGCCGGTGCTCGAGGATCCGGTGACGATCTATGGCCACGAGTGACGGCGACGCCGCTGCGGGTGGGGACGACGTTCTTGCCCGTGTCGCTGCGACGATCGAAGCACGCAAGGGAGCCGACCCGCGCCAGTCGTACGTCGCGTCGCTCTTCACAAAGGGCGACGATGCGATCCTGAAGAAGATCGGCGAGGAGGCGACCGAGACGGTCATGGCGGCCAAGGACGGTGATAAAATACACATTGCGGCCGAGATTGCCGACTTGTGGTTTCACTGCCTCGTGCTGCTTGCCCGCCACGGCCTGGGCCCCGCCGACGTACTGGCGGAGTTGGCGCGCCGCGAGGGCGTGTCGGGTCATGCGGAAAAGGCGTCGCGAGGCTGACCCGAGAACGCCTGCCCCGGCCGAATCCGACCACCGAGCGTGCGCATGCCCCCCATCGCTGACGATCCGGACTGCGTCTTCTGCAAGATCATTCGGGGCGAGATCCCGTGCCGGAAGGTTTACGAGGATGACGACATCATCGCGTTCCACGACATCGCGCCGTGGGCGCCGGTGCATTTCCTGATGGTGCCCAAGCGCCACGTGCCGACCCTCTACGAGACGACGCCCGACGACGCCAAGGCGCTCGGCCGGATCCTTGCCCTCGCGGGGAAGCTCGCGCGCGAGCAGGGTGCCGGCAACGGTTTTCGCACGATCGTCAACACCGGCCACGTCGGGCGCCAGGATGTGATGCACGTGCACGTCCACATACTCGGCGGGCCCGAGCGCCTCGGGCCGATGCTGATACGCGACGGCGCGTAACCGATTCGAAACGAGGAGAGAGCAATGGGTGGATTGAGCATCTGGCATTGGCTGATCGTGTTGCTGGTCGTCGTGCTGATCTTCGGCACCAAGAAGCTTCGCAATATCGGCCAGGACCTGGGCGGTGCCGTCAAGGGATTCAAGGAGGGCATGAAGAGCGGCGACGAGCCCGCCTCTCCGCCGCCCGCCGATGCGCCGCAGGTGACCGGCCGGACGATCGACGCCGAGGTCACCAAGGAGACTTCGTCCAAGGTCTGATGCCGCTGCGCGGGCGCTCAGCGCCGCGTGAGCGGTGGCTGGTCGCAGCCCGCTGACGGTCGCCTTGTCATGTTCGACATCGGCTTCTCCGAGATCGTCCTGATCGCCGTCGTCGCGCTGGTGGTGCTCGGACCCGAGCGGCTGCCGAAGGCGGCGCGCACGCTCGGGCACCTGTTCGGCCGGCTGCAGCGCTACGTCAACGAGGTCAAGGCCGATATCAGCCGCGAGATGGAGCTTGAGGAGTTGCGCAAGCTGAAGACCGAGATGCAGGGTGCGGCGCACGAGTTCGAGCAGACGATGACGAGCGCCGCGAACGACGTCGCGACCGGCGTGCGCAACGTCGAGCGCGAGCTGAACGAGGCGGGTGCAGGTGCCGCGGCTGCCGGCCTGCCGCCGGCGCATGTGGCATCGGTGCCAGCGGCGCCGGGGTCGGATTCGTCCGCAGACGCACCGACTTCGACCGACGAGATGATTGCGGCGACGAAGGCCGCGACGCCGGCAGGTGCGGCGGGCGGCGCCACGGAGTCGGCGCGCCAGGCGACACTGCCTGGCTTCGACCGGATCTGAGCGATGGTTACGCGGCCCCGGCGCAGCGATCGATCTGCGCCGGGATCGAAGGCTGCACTTGCGAGCACGATGAACGAAAGCACGGAATCCGCCGAAACGCAGGAAACGTTCATTTCGCACCTGATCGAGCTGCGCACGCGGCTCATGCGCTCGATCGTGGCCGTGGTGATCGTGCTGGCAATCCTGTTTCCGTTCGCCAAGGACATCTACGAGTTCCTGGCGCGTCCGCTTCTGCGGGCGTTGCCGCAGGGCGCGACGATGATCGCAACCGACGTCACCGGAACCTTCCTGGTGCCGCTCAAGGTGACGCTGGTCGCCGCGTTCCTGATCGCCCTTCCGTACGTGCTCTGGCAGGTGTGGGCATTCGTCGCGCCGGGCCTGTATCGGAGCGAGAAGCGGCTGGTGCTGCCGGTGCTGGTGTCGAGCTGCTGCTTCTTCCTCGTCGGCATGTCGTTCGCGTATTTCGTCGTGTTTCCGGTCGCGTTCCACTTCTTCGCGCACTACACGCCGGTCGGCGTGCAGATGATGACCGACATCGACAAGTACGTGACTTTCGTGCTCAAGATGTTCATTGCCTTCGGCGTCACGTTCGAGACGCCGGTGGTGATCGTCGTGCTCGTGCGGCTCGGCGTCGTGTCGCTCGCCAAGCTGAAATCAGTGCGCCCCTACGCGATCGTCGGCGCGTTCATCATCGGCGCACTGTTCACGCCGCCCGATATCCTGTCGCAGTGCCTGCTCGCGGTCCCGCTGTGGATGCTCTACGAGATCGGGCTGCTCGTCGCGCGGTTCGTGTCGAGTCCCGCTGCACGCGCGCCGGACGAGGAGACCGAGCCTGCGAAGTAGTCCCGCGCTCGCCGCGCGTTAGCCCCGCGCGCAGCCGGCGCCGACACCGCCGACGCGCCGGGGTAAGTCGAGCGCCGACGAGCGGCGCTAATGCGCAGGCGCCGGACGCTTCGCGACCGTCACGTCGACGTCGAACGGCCGGCCGGCGCGCAGCAGCGACAGCTTGACGATCGCTCCCGGTGCGAGGTCGGCAACCTGCTCCATCAGCTGCGGCACATCGCGCGTCGAACGATTGGCGATCGCCACGATGACGTCGCGCAGGTGGACACCCGCGCGGTCGGCCGGCCCGCCGCGCTGCAGTCCCTGCACCAGCACGCCGGCGGAGGCGGGCACGCCCAGCGCCTGCGCCGCGTCGGGAGTGAGCGCCTGCGGCTCGATACCGAGCCAGCCGCGGGTGACCTCCCCGCGGGCAATGATCTGCTCGAGCACGTCACGCGCGAGCGAGACGGGGATCGCGAAGCCGATGCCCATCGAGCCGCCGGACTGCGAAAAGATCGTGCTGTTGATGCCGATGAGGTCGCCGCGCGTATCGACGAGCGCCCCTCCCGAGTTGCCTGGGTTGATCGGCGCGTCGGTCTGGATGAAGTCCTCGAAGCGGTTGACGCCGAGGTGGTTGCGCCCGAGCGCGCTGACGATCCCCGCGGTGACCGTGTTGCCGAAACCGAACGGATTGCCGATCGCGAGCACGACGTCGCCGACTTCGACGCGGTCGATCGCGCCGAAGGTGATCGCGGGCAGATCGGTCGCATCGACCTTGAGTACGGCGAGGTCGGTTTCCGGATCATCGCCGCGGATCGTCGCGCGGAAATCGCGACCGTCGGCGAGCACGACCTGGATCTCGTCGGCGCCGGCGATCACGTGGTGATTGGTGAGAACGTAGCCGTTGCGCGCGACGATCACCCCGGACCCCAGGCTCGTCGTGCGGCGCGTCTGCGCACGCTCGACGAGGTCGGGGAAGAAGTGCTTCAGCATCGGGTCGTCGAGCAGCGGGTTGTTCACGCGCACCGCCTTGCTCGTGTAGACGTTGACGACCGACGGCATGGCCTTCTTCGCCGCGTCGGCGTAGCTCGCGACCGCCAGCACCGACCCGGATTTCGCAGCACTCGTCGCTCGCGGGGCTCCGGTCGTCGTTGGCGACGTTGGTGTCGGGGATTCCCGCGTAGGTGCCGCCTCGTGCAGCACGACGACGTCGTTGTGCCGTGCGGCGAGGCGGGGGAGCAGATCGGGCCGCAGCGTGACGACGACGAAAAGCGCCGCGAGGCAGAGCGTGCAGGCCTGGGCGAACAGGAGCCAGAAATGCTTCAGCACGTGGAGGCCGGAATGCACCGGACGCAGTTTGGGTGGAGAGTCGCAGCCCGGCGCGGCGGCGCGCGCGGTGCGGCGACCGCATTATAGGGTCGCGCGCGTACCGGCCGCGTCGAACGATCGTAACCGGATGCATCGGGGGTCGTCCGGAATTCGCGCGCCAACACACTGTTTTTGCGCGCGAAAATCGTATCGCCCCGTGCTCGCCCTTCAAAAGACCTGGCGAAATCCCGTATAATCGGCAGGTTTTTTTGCGATCCGGCGAGACGAATCGGGCGAAAGGCGGCGGATGAGTGCGGATGTGGCGGTGAACACGGCCAAGCGCCGGTTTCTGATCGGCGCGACGTCGGTCGTCGGGGGCATCGGCGTGATCGGAGTCGCGACGCCTTTCGTGATGTCGCTCTTTCCGTCCGAGGCGGCCAAGGCGGCCGGAGCTCCGGTCGAGGTCGACATCTCGAAGCTCGAGGCGGGAATGATGATCACCGTCTCCTGGCGCGGCAAGCCGATCTTTGTCGTCAACCGCACCGACGCGATGCTGGCGACGCTGCCGAAGATGGATTCGCGCGTCGCCGATCCTCATTCCGAAGTGCCGCACCAGCCGGCGTACTGCAAGAACGAGGATCGCTCGATCAAGCCCAACCTCTGGGTCGCGATCGGCATCTGCACCCACCTCGGCTGCTCGCCGACGTTCCGGCCCGAGGTCGCGCCGGCCGACCTCGGTCCCGATTGGCTCGGCGGCTTCTTCTGCCCGTGCCACCAATCGAAGTACGACCTCGCCGGGCGCGTGTTCAAGGGCGTTCCCGCACCGACGAACCTGTACATCCCGCCGTACCGATACGCGAGCGACACGCGCGTCGTCGTCGGCGAGGATCCGAAAAAAGCGTGAGCGGACGGAGCGTTCGATGAGCAAGTTCATGACCTGGGTCGACGAGCGCTTTCCGCTGACCGCGCTGTGGGAGAGCCAGTGGGGCAAGTACGTCGCGCCGAAGAACTTCAACTTCTGGTACTTCTTCGGCTCGCTTGCCGCGTTCGTGCTGGTGCTGCAGTTCGTCACCGGCATCTGGCTCGCGATGGATTACAAGCCGGACGCAGCCAAGGCCTTCGGGTCCGTCGAGTACATCATGCGCGACGTGCAGTGGGGCTGGCTGATCCGCTACCTGCACTCGACCGGTGCGTCGATGTTCTTCGTCGTCGTCTACCTGCACATGTTTCGCGGCCTGATCTACGGCAGCTACCGCAAGCCGCGCGAACTCACGTGGCTGTTCGGCTGCGTGATCTATCTCGCGCTGATGGCCGAGGCGTTTTTCGGCTACCTGCTGCCGTGGGGGCAGATGTCGTACTGGGGCGCGCAGGTGATCGTCAACCTGTTCTCGACGATCCCCGGCATCGGCGAGGGCCTCGCCGTGTGGATCCGCGGCGACTACACGATCTCCGACGTCACGCTGAACCGCTTCTTCGCATTCCACGTCGCGGCGCTGCCGCTCGTGCTGGTCGCGCTGGTCGTCATGCACCTGATGGCGCTGCACGAGACGGGCTCGAACAATCCCGACGGCGTCGAGATCAAGAAGCAGCCGAAGGATCCGAAGACCGGGCTGCCCCTCGACGGCATCTACTCTCACCCGTACTACACGGTGAAGGACATCGTCGGCGTGATCGGCTTCCTCATCGTGTTCTCGGCGATCGTGTTCTTCCTTCCGAACATGGGCGGCTTCTTCCTCGAATCCAACAACTTCATCCCCGCGAACCCGCTGAAGACGCCGCAGGAGATTGCGCCGGTGTGGTACTTCACACCGTACTACGCGATGCTGCGCGCGGTGCCGTCATTCCTCGAGACGCAGGTGTGGGGCGTCATCGTGATGGCCTGCGCGGTGCTGATCTTCTTCGCGCTGCCTTGGCTCGATCGCGCGCCGGTGAAGTCGATTCGCTACCGCGGGCGGCTGTACAAGGGCTTCCTGATCGCGTTCATCTTCTCGTTTCTGCTCCTCGGCTATCTCGGCACGGTGCCGGTGACGGTGTGGGGGCAGTTCGCCGACGTGTTCCCGTTCCATGGCGCCGACCGCGCGACCGTCGTGTCGCGGGTGCTGACCGTCATCTACTTCGCGTTCTTCGTGCTGATGCCGTGGTACTCGGTGCGCGACAAAACCCTGCCGCAACCGGACCGGGTGAGGTGGAAATGAGAAAGCTCGCCCTGATCGCCTGCGCGGCACTCGCCCTCGTCGGACTCGCCGCGAACGCCGCCGAGGAGGCCGGGCTGCGGATGGCGCCCGCGCCGGATAACCGCCTCGACATCGCGTCGCTGCAGCGCGGTGCGCGCGACTTCGTCAACTACTGCCTGACCTGCCACACGGCGAAGTACATGCGCTACAACCGGCTGACCGACCTCGGCCTCACCCCGGCGCAGATCAAGAGCAGCCTGATGTTCGCGAGCGACAAGATAGGCGACACGATGACGGTGGCGATGCGTGAGGACGATGCCAAGACGTGGTTCGGCAACCCACCTCCCGATCTCTCGGTCGAGGCGCGTGTTCGCGGCCGCGACTGGCTGTACAACTACCTGCTCGGCTTCTACCGCGACGACAAGTCCGCGACCGGTTGGAACAACCTGGTGTTCCCGAACGTCGGTATGCCGGACGTACTCTGGCAGCTCTCGGGGACCGGCAAGCGCGTCGAAAAGGAGTTCGACAACGAGGAGTCGGCGGAGGCCGCGGCGATCGCCGTCAAGGGTCTGGCGATGGTCGAGCCGACCAAGGATCACAAGTACACGATGGTGTCGATCGCTCCCGATGCTCCCGGGACGATGACACGCGCCCAGTACGAGGCCTTCGTCGGAGACATCGTCAACTATCTCGACTACATGGGTGAGCCGATCCGCGACGAGCGAATCCATCTCGGCATGATCGTGCTCATCTTCCTCGGCGTGCTGTTCGCGCTCGCCTACGCGCTGAAACGGGACTACTGGAAGGCCCTGCACTGACATGATGACGCTGTACTCCGGCACCACCGATCCGTTCAGCCAGCGCTGCCGAATCGTGCTGCACGAGAAGGGTATGGACTTTCAGATCATCGACGTCGACCTCGACCACAAGCCCGAGGATCTCGCGGTGATGAACCCGTACAACCAGGTTCCGGTGCTGGTCGAGCGCGATCTCGTCCTGCACGAAGCCAACATCATCAACGAGTACATCGACGAGCGCTTCCCGCATCCGCAGCTGATGCCGGCCGACCCGGTGATGCGCGCTCGCGCCAGGCTCTTCCTGCACCGGTTCGAGAAGGAACTCTTCGTTCACGTCGAGGCGCTCGAGGGCAACAATCAGCGTCAGGTCGATCGCGCCCGCGCGCTGGTGCGCGACGCTTTGCTGCAGATCGCGCCGGTGTTCTCCAAGCACAAGTTCATGCTGGGCGAGGAATACTCGATGCTCGACGTCGCCATCACGCCGCTTCTGTGGCGGCTCGACTACTACGGCGTGCAGATGCCCAAGCAGGCGGCAGCGCTCCTCAAGTACGCCGAGCGCCTGTTCTCCCGCCCCGCGTTCTCCGAGGCGCTGACCTCGGCGGAGCGCGGCATGCGCAAGTAGCGTACTACGCAATGTGGTGCACGGCCGTCGGACAGGCGGTAAAGCCCACGGCTTGACCGTTCCCGGGCCGAGGGTAATATTTTCCGCATGTCCGAGCAGTCCGCGAAGCCCTATCTCGTACGTGCCATCTGCGAATGGTGCGCCGACAACGGTCTAACGCCGTATCTCGCCGTCCGCGTCAATCCGCAGACGCGCGTGCCGGCAGCGTTCGTCAAGAACGGCGAGATCGTGCTGAACGTCAGCGCGACGGCGACGCGCAAGCTGACGATCGACAACCAGTGGATCCAGTTCACAGCGCGCTTCAACGGCGCTTCGCAGGAGGTCTCGGTGCCGGTCGGCGCCGTGATCGGCATCTTCGCCAAGGAAACCGGCTACGGGTTCTCGTTCACGACCCCCGACGACCCGGTGGCTTCGCTCGCGGTGTCGACGGCACCGCGTGACAGTCAGGCGATCGGTGCGCCGAAGCTCGCGGATGCCGCACGGCCGAGACGGCCGTCGCATCTGCAGGTCGTCAAATAGCCCTCGCACCGCGGCTCCGCGTCGCGCTGCTGCGCCTCACGCGCCGCTCGCGGCACGTGTGGCTGTCGCGGCCGCAGTGGAGCAGGCGCGTCGTTTTCCTCGGCGGCAGCATCGCAGTCGGTGTCGTTGCGGTCGGCTTCGCGATCGCCGCGAACCTCGCGAACGACGTCTTGCACCGGATGCTCGCCCGATGGTCGTGGCTGCCGTTCGTGCTTGCACCGGCGGGCTTCGCCGCGATCAGCTACGCGAGCCAGCGCTGGTTCGCCGGCGCGCAGGGCAGCGGCATTCCGCAGGCGATCGCCGTCCTGAGGC
>JAICXH010000050.1 GCA_025981645.1 Burkholderiales bacterium | reverse complement strand
TGATCGGCTCGATGTAGGTGACGTCGGCCATCTCCGGGTCGGTCATGATCGTCGCCGGGTTGGAGTTCACCAGGATCACCCGGTAGCCCTCCTCCTTCAGCGCCTTGCACGCCTGCGCCCCGGAGTAGTCGAACTCGCAGGCCTGGCCGATGATGATCGGACCGGCGCCGACGATGAGGACGCTTTCGAGGTCGGTGCGCCGGGGCACGCTACCTTGCCTCCATCATCTTCACGAACCGGTCGAACAGATAGCCGATGTCGTGCGGACCCGGGCTCGCTTCCGGGTGGCCCTGGAAGCTGAACGCCGGACGATCGCTGCGCGCCATCCCCTGCACGCTGCCGTCGAACAGCGACACGTGTGTGACACGCAGTGTCGAAGGCAGCGTGGAGGCATCGACGGCGAAACCGTGGTTCTGGCTGGTGATGACCACACGCCCGCTGTCCTGGTCGAGCACCGGGTGATTGGCGCCGTGATGGCCGAACTTCATCTTCACCGTGCGTGCGCCCGAAGCGAGCGCCAGGAACTGATGACCGAGGCAGATGCCGAAGAGCGGGATCGCGCGCTCGACGAACTCGGCGACCGCGCGCACCGCGTAGTCGCAGGCATCGGGATCACCGGGCCCGTTGGAGAGAAAGATGCCATCGGGAGCGAGCGCCAACGCATCCTTCACCGTCATCTGCGCAGGCACGACCGTCACGCGGCAGCCGCGCACGGCGAGCAGACGCAGGATGTTGTGCTTGACACCGTAGTCGTAGGCGACGACATGGAACTTCGGTGGCGCAGGTTCGCGATAGCCCCCGCCGAGCTCCCAGGTTCCCGCCGTCCACGCATACGGCTCGACGCAGGATACGACCTTCGCGAGATCGAGGCCGATCATCGACGGTGCGGCGCGCGCGCACGCGAGCGCGTCGGCAAGGTCGAAGTCGGAGAGCCGCTCCGCCGCGATGACGCAGGCGTTCTGCGCGCCGCGCTCGCGCAGGACCCGCGTCAAGCGGCGCGTGTCGACGTCGCAAACGCCGACGACGCCGGTTCCGCGCAGGGATTCACCCAGATCGCGCTCGCGGCGCCAGCTCGACGCGAGATCGGGCACGTCGCGCACGACGAGCCCCGTCGCGAAGATCCGCCGCGATTCGGCGTCCTCGGCGTTGACACCGACGTTGCCGATGTGCGGATAGGTCAGCGTGACGATCTGGCCGGCGTAGGACGGATCGGTGAGGATCTCCTGGTAGCCGGTCATCGCCGTGTTGAAAACGACCTCGCCGACCGCGTGCCCGAACGCGCCGAACGCGCGCCCGCGCAGCACGGTGCCGTCGGCGAGTACGAGCGCGCCTTCGGGACGACTCGCGAAGAGCGGCTTCCGCGCCCCGCCGCTGCTGGCGGCCCGCGGCGATGACGGAGTCGCTCCCCCTCCCTGCTGGGCGGGGGTCGTCGCGGCGGCGATCTCCGGAGCGTTCATCATGCGGTGACGGAAGCGCTTCGGCGCCACGAGGCGCGCATGGAGCGCGCTCCGGACCTGCACTCTGAACGTGCAAACGGGGAAGGTGGCCCTTCCCCGCTCTGAAGCGTCGGAATTCTACACGAAAGGGGCCGCTGCGTCAGTAGGACGCCGCGAATCCGCCGTCGACGTGTAGCAGGTGCCCGGTCACGTAATCGGCTGCCGGTGACGCGAGGAACACCGCCGCTCCGGCGACGTCGGGTGGCTCGCCCCAGCGGCCTGCCGGCGTGCGGCGCTCGACCCAGGCCGAGAATTCCCGGTCGGCCACCAGCGGGGCGTTCATCTCCGTCCGGAAGAAGCCCGGAGTGATGCCGTTGACCTGCACGTTGAAAGGCGCGACTTCGACCGCGAGCGCGCGCGTCAGCATCCGCATCGCGCCCTTGGCGGTTGCGTACGCGACGACGCCCGGGCGCCCGAGATCGGACGCGAGCGAGCAGAGGTTGACGATCTTGCCGCGCCGGCGTGACTTCATCGACGGCAGCACCGCCTGGATGGCCAGGAACGCGCCGTCGACGTTGGTTGCCATCACCTGCCGCCAGATGTCGAGCGTGTACGCGTCGAACGGGCGCCGCAGGTTGATCGCTGCGTTGTTGACGAGCACGTCGATCGCGCCGTGCTCGCGGGCGATGGCGTCGATCCCACCCTCCACTGCAGCGGGATCGGAAACGTCGAACGCGCGGGTTGCGACGGTGAGCCCCTCGCGCGCGAGCTGGTCGGCCGCCGCAGCGAGGCGCACCTCGCTGCGGCCGTTGATCGCCACCGTCGCACCGGCGTTCGCGAGCCCGCGGGCGATCGCCAGCCCGAGACCGGTCGAACCCCCGGTGACGAGTGCGACGCGCCCGGCGAGATCGAAGGGTCCGCTCATCGATGCGCGGAGCGAAGCGTCGTCGCAGTCCGGCAATCAGCCGACGCCGAGCACGTCGGCCATGTCGTAGAGGCCGGACTCGCCGCGCGTGCGCCGGGCCGCCGCGAACAGCGCAGCGCGCAGCGCTCCGGCAGCGAAGTTCGCGCGCGAGGTCGCCCGATGGGTGAGCTCGAGACGCTCGCCCGCTCCGGCGAAGAGCACCGTGTGCTCGCCGACGACGTCGCCGCCGCGCAGCGTGGCGAAGCCGATCGTTCCCGACCGGCGCGCTCCGGTCACCCCTTCGCGAGCGTAGACGGCGTGGTCGGCGAGCGCGACCCCGGCGCCCCTGGCGGCGGCCTCGCCGAGGCGAAGCGCGGTTCCCGAAGGCGCGTCGGCCTTGTGGCGGTGATGCATCTCGAGGATCTCGATGTCGAAGGCGGATCCGAGCTGCGCCGCGGCGCGTTCGACGAGACCGATCAGCACATTCACTCCGACGCTCATGTTTGGCGCGAACACGATCGGGATCGCCGCGGCGTGCGCGGCGATCGCTGCGGTTCCAGCTGTGTCGAAACCGGTGGTGCCGACAACCGCGGCGACGCCCCGGCGGGCGCACGCGGCAAGATGGACGAGCGTTCCGGCCGGGCGCGTGAAATCGATCAGCACATCGGCCGCGCCGATCGCCGCATCGACATCGGAGGTGATCGTCACGCCGGTCTCGCGTCCCAGCGCCGCGCCGCAATCGCGGCCGAGCCCGGCGCTCCCGGCGACGTCGGTCGCCGCCGCGAGACGCAGGCCCGGCGCGGCCAGCGCCGCGGCGATCAGCGCCTGCCCCATGCGCCCGCCGGCACCGGCGATGGCGACGCGAGTCGGCGTTTCGGGCGCCTCGATTCCGGTCATCGGTTGCGTCGCTGCCGGCCCGTCCGGGGAATCACGCTCAGTGCGCCGAGCTCGAGTCGGACTTCCTGTCGAGGATCTTCTGCCACCAGCTCTTGCCCTCGTCCATCGGCAGCGCCTTGGCGCTCGCCGAGCGGTTGAGGTCGACCACCGTCTGCGGCATCCGGTCGCCCTCCCAGCGCGCGAGCTTGTCGTCGTCGAACCAGACGGTAAATTTGCGATGCTCGCGCACGACCCCCTGGCGCGTGTATTCGTAGACGTAATCCCAGCGCTTCGGGGTGAACGGAAACTCGATCAGCGGCGTACCGAGGGTCAGCCGGACCTGCTGCGGAGTCATGCCGACCTTGAGCCGATCGATCTGGTCCTGGGCGAGATAGTTGCCCTGGTTGATGTCGATCTTGTAGACGCCGAGCGAGCGCCACGACGGGGTGACCTTGTCGATGCTCGCGCATCCGGTGACCGCGGTCGCCGCGGCGATCGCCATGGCGATCCGCAGCCGGCGTCGGGCGGACGCGGCGCGCTTGGATGCAGGAACCGCGGAAATGAGCGACATGGGCAGCGCCGGAGCAAATGTTTATTATAGCTGCGACACGCCGCCGTCCGCGGCGGCCGCGGCCATGTCATGAGCACATCGCAGGACCTCAAGAGCGCGGGGCTCAAAGCCACGCTTCCGCGCCTGCGGATCATCAATCTGTTCGAGGGGTCGAAGGTCCGCCACCTGTCGGCGGAGGATGTCTACAAGCTCCTCCTCGCCGACGGCATCGATATCGGTCTCGCGACGGTCTATCGCGTGCTGACGCAGTTCGAGCAGGCGGGACTGCTCGTGCGCCATCATTTCGAATCGGGCAAGGCCGTCTACGAGCTGAACGAGGGGAAGCATCACGACCACCTCGTGTGCCTGCAGTGTGGCCGCGTCGAGGAGTTCTACGACGCCGAGATCGAGAAGCGCCAGACGCGCATCGCCCATGAGCGCGGCTTCGAGATCCGTGAGCATGCGCTCTACCTCTACGTGGAGTGCACGAAGCCGCGATGTCCGTACCGCAAGGCAGGTGGAAGCTGACGGTTAGATACCGCCGTCGGTGTCGACGGCGAATGCGTCGGGAAGCGGCGCCTCGCTGCGGCTGAAATCGGCGACGCGGAACCCCAGCAGCCACAGCACGCCGAAATAGACGATCGCGCCGGCGCCGACGACGGCGGCGAGGCGCGCCGCCTTATGGACGAATCCGGCGTGCAGCCAGAGGGCGTCGTTGCCGGCCAGCCATGCGAGCGTCGCGGCGAGCGCGATTGCCGCGAGGCCCGCCTTGGCGAGAAATGCCGTCCAGCCCGGGTGCGGGCGATAGTAGCCATTCCTGATCAGCGTCCGGAGCAGCAGCGCGGCGTTGCAGCACGCACCGAGGCTGGTGGCGAGCGTCAAGCCTGCCTGGTCGAGGCCGAGCGGCCACGCGAGAACCACCGCGAGGGTCTGGGTCACGAGCACGGTGACGAACGAGATCTTCACCGGCGTCTTCATCTCCTGGCGCGCGTAGAAGCCGGGGGCGAGGATCTTGACCAGGATGAGCCCGGGAAGGCCGACGCAGTAGCCGAGGAGCGCCAGGCGCGTCTGCAGCGCATCGACGATGCTGAAGCGCCCGTACTGATAGAGCGTCGACACGAGGGGCAGCGCAAGCAGTGCCAGGGCGATCGCCGCCGGCAGTGCGAGCAGCACGGCGAGGCGCAACCCCCAGTCGAGCAGCGACGAGTACTGCGCGTGATCGGCGTCGCTATGGTGGCGCGCGAGCGACGGCAGCAGCACCGTGGCGAGCGCAACGCCGAGAAGTGCGCTCGGAAACTCCATCAGCCGGTCGGCGTAGGTGATCCACGAGATCCTGCCGTCACCGAGCAGCGCCGCGAGCTGCGTGTTGATGAGCGCCGAGATCTGTGCCGCGGAGACGCCGATGACCGCGGGGCCCATCGCCTTCAGCACGCGATGGACGCCAGGATCCCTCCAGTCGAGACCGAGGCGCGGCAGCATGCCGAGCTTCATCAGCGGCCGGATCTGCAGCGCGAGCTGCGCGACGCCACCGATCGCCACGCCCCACGCGAGCGCCTTGATCGGCGGATCGACGTAGCGTGCGAGGAGAATCGCCGCACCGATGATCGAGACATTGAGCAGGACCGGCGTGAACGCCGGAATCGCGAAGCGCCGGTGGACATTGAGTACGCCGGCGGCGAGCGACACCAGCGAGACGAAGCCGATGTACGGGAACACGATGCGGATCATCTCGGCCGTCAGCTCGACCTTGCCGGGAGTGCGCGCGAAGCCGCCAGCGAGCAGGTAGACGAGCCACGGCGCCGCGAGGGCGCCCGCGAGCGAGACGAAGATCAGGATCACGGCGAGCAGCGTGCCGACGTCGCCGACGAGCTTTCGCGTCGCCGCGTTGCCGCGCCGCTGGCGGTACTCGGCGAGGATCGGCACGAACGCCTGCGAGAACGCACCCTCGGCGAACAGGCGCCGCAGCAGGTTCGGAAGCCTGAACGCCGTCTCGAACGCGTCCATCTGCACGCCGGCGCCGAACAGCGCTGCCTTCAGCGTCTCGCGCAGGAGGCCGGTGATGCGCGACAGCAGCGTCATGCCGCTGATCGTCGTCACGGTTCGGAGTAGGTTCACGTGTGAGGGATTGCCTCGCGCGCCTTGCAGAGGAGGCAAAAACTCTGTATTATGCGCGGTCTTTCTCACGGTCGAGCAGGGATCGAAGTTCATGGCCAATACGGCACAGACGCGCAAGCGGGCCCGTCAGGCGGAAGCGACGCGCAAGCGCAACGCGAGCCTGAAGTCCGAGCTGCGCACCGCGGTGAAGAAGGTCAGGAAGTCGATCGCTGCCGGCGACAAGGCGGCAGCGACGGCCCAGCTCCGCCAGTCGCAGGCGGTGATCGACCGCATCGCCGACAAGAAAATCGTCCACAAGAACCTCGCGTCGCGCACCAAATCTCGCCTCGCCCAGGCGATCAGGACGATGCCCTGAAGCGGTGACGGTCCCGGCACCACGACACTTCCTCCAGTTCGGCGACTTCTCCCGCGAGGAGTTCGACTACCTGTTCGAGCGCACGCGCTGGATCAAGCAGCGCTTCAAGCGCTACGAGCTCTACCAGCCGCTGCGCGACCGCACGCTCGCGATGGTGTTCGAGAAGGCCTCGACGCGCACTCGCGTCTCGTTCGAGGCCGGAATGAACCAGCTCGGCGGCATCGCGATCAACCTGACTCGCGGCGATACGCAGCTCGGGCGGGGCGAGCCGATCGAGGACGTAGCGCGCGTGGTGTCGCGGATGGTCGACGTCATCATGATCCGCACGTTCGGCCAGACGCTGATCGAGCGATTCGCCGCGCACTCGCGCGTGCCGGTCATCAACGGGCTCACCAACGAGTACCACCCGTGCCAGATCCTCGCCGACGTCTACACGTGGATCGAGCACCGCGGAGCGATCGCGGGGCGCACGATCGCCTGGATCGGCGATGCCAACAACATGTTCTACACGTGGGTGCAGGCAGCACGCATCTTCGGCTTCCACGTCAACGTCGCGTCGCCACCTGGCTACGCGATCGACCCGGCGATTGCCGGGCCCGCGGCCGACGGTCATTACACGCGCTTCGCGAAGCCGATCGACGCCTGCCGCGATGCCGACCTCGTCACCACCGACGTGTGGACGAGCATGGGCTTCGAGGCCGAGAGCGACGCGCGGATGCGCGCCTTCGCGCCGTTCCAGGTGAACGACGAGCTGATGCGCACCGCACGGCCCGACGCGCTCTTCATGCACTGCCTCCCGGCGCATCGCGGCGAAGAGGTCGCGGCCGACGTGATCGACGGCGCTCAGAGCGTCGTCTGGGACGAGGCGGAGAACCGCCTGCACGTGCAGAAGGCGCTGCTCGAATATCTCGTCTGCGGCCGCGTCGCGCCCTGACGCCCCGTCACTTTCCCGGCTCGTCGAGCTGCGGCAGTGGCGAGTCGCCGCCCGAGCGCAACAGACCGCTGCCCGCGTAGAGCGCGAGCTTGGCGCGCGTGTCCTCGATGTCGAGGTTCCTCATCGTGAGCTGGCCGATCCGGTCCTGCGGGGAGAAGGCCGACGCCACCTTCTCCATCGACAGCCGCTCCGGGCGGTAGGTGAGGTTCGGGCTCGCCGTCGCGACGATCGAGTAGTCGTTACCGCGCCGCAGCTCGAGCGTGACTTCGCCGGTGATCGCACTGGCGATCCAGCGCTGGGCGGTCTCGCGCAGCATCATCGCCTGCGGATCGAACCAGCGCCCCTGGTACAGCAGCCGCCCGAGCCTGCGGCCGTTGTCGCGATACTGCTCGATCGTGTCCTCGTTGTGGATACCGGTGACGAGCCGCTCGTAGGCGACGTGGAGCAACGCGAGTCCCGGCGCTTCGTAGATGCCGCGGCTCTTCGCCTCGATGATGCGGTTCTCGATCTGGTCGCTCATGCCGAGCCCGTGCCGGCCACCGATTGCGTTCGCCTCGGTGACGAGCTCGACCGGGTCGGCGTGGCGCCTGCCGTTCAGCGCGACCGGGCGCCCGGCATCGAATGCGATCGAAACGCGCTCACGGGCGATCGCGACGTCGTCACGCCAGAACGCAACGCCCATGATCGGCTGGACGATGTCGATGCCCTTGTCGAGATATTCGAGATCCTTCGCCTCGTGCGTCGCGCCGAGCAGGTTCGAATCGGTCGAATAGGCCTTCTCCGCGCTCATCCGGTAGTCGAATCCGGCGCGGCGCATGTACTCCGACATCTCGCGGCGTCCGCCGAGCTCGTCGATGAATCGCTGGTCGAGCCACGGCTTGTAGACGCTGAGGCCGGGGTTGGCGAGCAGGCCGTAGCGATAGAAGCGCTCGATGTCGTTGCCCTTGTAGGTGCTGCCGTCACCCCAGATGTGCACGTCGTCCTCGAGCATCGCGACGACGAGCATCGTGCCGGTGACCGCGCGTCCGAGCGGCGTGGTGTTGAAGTAGGTAACGCCGGCAGTGGATACGTGGAACGCGCCCGCCTGCAGCGCGGCGATGCCCTCGCCGACCAGCGCAGCACGGCAATCGACGAGTCGCGCGGCCTCGGCTCCGTAGCGAAGCGCGCGGCGCGGGATGTCGTCGTAATCGTGCTCGTCGGGCTGGCCGAGGTGCGCGGTGTAGGCGTACGGGATCGCGCCGTTCGCGCGCATCCAGTGCAGCGCGGCGCTGGTGTCGAGACCGCCCGAGAACGCGATGCCGACTTTCTTGCCGGACGGCAGACTCTGCAGGATGCGGGACATGGGGGCTTTGGAGCGGCGCGACGCCGGAAAGCCCCGCAGTTTAGCCCACGCTACGACCAGAGGAAACCGAGCTTCTCGTGGTGCCCCGAAGTGACGTCGAGAGATTGCGTCTTCACGCGGCCTTCGTACTCGGCGCGCACCGTGTACTTGCCGTCAGGGACCTTCAGAAGCAGCATCGGCCCGCCGTCGTTCAGATCGATCACCCGCTTGCCGCTTTGATCGGTGACGCGAAGCTCGACTCCGGCGACAAACTCGTTCGCACCCTGATCGTGCTTCGCGAACGTCATCGAGACCGGATAACGCGATGCCATGTCGCGAATCGCGTTCTGTTCGAGCTTGCCGACCCCGCCGCTCACGTAGGTCGCGTCGCCATGCGTCACTGCCGTTGGTGCCGGGATCGCCTGCGCGACGCCCGCCGCAGCCAGCATGACGGCCACAGCAGCGGCCGCCATCCACCTTCCATTCATTGCAGTTCGCATCTTCGCCTCCGCCTGGTTGTCAGACATCGGATATGACCGCGCGCGGCTGCGCGAAGATCCGCTGCACCGTCAGTTCGCGTTCGGCGATGCGGCCGTGCCCGGCGCGTGTCGGTGCGCGGCCTACAATAGCTGCCCCGGCTGCGCGTTCCGGCCGTCCGAGGAGTATCCATGCCGTCGTTCGACATCGTGTCCGAAGTGAACCAGGTCGAAGTTCGCAACGCCGTCGACCAGACCAACAAGGAGGTCTCGACTCGTTTCGATTTCAAGGGCTCGGATTCCCGCGTCGAGATCGGGGACAAGACCCTGACGCTCTACGCCGATGACGAGTTCAAGCTGAAGCAGGTGACCGACATCCTCACGGCCAAGTTCGCGAAGCGTCAGGTCGACGTCCGCTCGCTCGAGTATGCCGATGCGGAGAAGATCTCCGGCAACAAGGTGAAGCAGGTACTGACGGTGCGCACCGGGGTCGAGCAGGAGCTCGCAAAGAAGATCCTGCGGCTCCTCAAGGACGGCAAGCTCAAGGTCCAGGGGTCGATCCAGGGTGACGCGGTGCGCGTGTCCGGAGCGAAGAAGGACGAACTGCAGGCGGCGATCGCCCTCGTGCGCAAATCGGTCACCGACTTCCCGCTGCAATACGAGAACTTCCGCGACTGACGCGGGAGCCAGCGCCGCGGCTTGCCGCCTTCAGTCGAGGTCGGCGACGAGTGCCACGCGGGTCGCCTCGGGCAGCGCGGGCAGTTCGGCGCGGTACTGCGGGTGATCGATGCCAAGGGCGAGGGCGCTGCCGGCCTCAAGCGCCGCAATCGCGTCGCGGTCGAGCTCGAAGCGCAGGAAGTGGACCGCTGCGGTCTTCCCTTCGTTCTCGCGCTCGAGATCCTCGTCGGCGACCGCCGTCACCGGCGCCCGCCCGTCGACGCGAAGCCAGACGCAATTCTGGATCCCCTTCAGACGAGCGAGCGCCGCCTGGCGCTCACCCTCGTCCTCGTACTCGATCAGCATTGTCGCCTTCAGATTGGTGCCGTCGGGCACCAGCGGGACGTAGGCGTCGAGCTCGTCCTGGATGCCCGCCTCGTCGAAGGTCTTCTCGATCCTCAGCATCTCCTGGATCTGGTAGCGGATCGTGAGCTCGTCCTCGAAGAGCAGGGTCACGTGCTCGCCGAGATGCACGATGCGGTTCTTCTTGTGTGCAAGCACCCGGGCGCGGAACTCGTTGCGGTCGCGCGCGTAGGCCTCGAGCGAGAGCAGGCTCGCGCGCGTGATCCGCGGGTTCCCGGGCCGGGCCGTCGTCCGTGCAGTCATCGCGAGGGTCTCAGTCGATGCCGAATGCCATGCGCAGGAGCGTCAGCGGATGCGCGCGTCGCGGCTCCGTTACGCCGGATTGCGTGATCCCCTGGGCGATCCTGCGTCCGGCGATCGGACAGTCGGAGCTCACGTATTCAGGCGAGCCCTCCGCCATGCGCTGGAATACCGGCTTGCCGATGCGCATCGATTCCGCATAGAACTCGCGCTTGACGCCGTACGTTCCGTCGTGCCCGGCGCAGCGCTCGACGGTGGTGACCGTGGTGCCGGGGATCCACTCCAGCACCTCGCGCGTCTTTTGGCCGACGTTCTGCACCCGCATGTGACAGGGGATGTGATAGCTGACGCGCCCGAGCGACGCGCTGAACTCCTTCGCGAGCAGACCGTCGCGCTCGCGCTGGACGAAATACTCGAACGGATCGAACATCGCGCCAGCAACCTCGCCGACGTCGGAATCCCCGGCGAACAGCAGCGGCAGCTCGCTCTTGAACATCAGCGTGCACGACGGCACCGGCGAGACGATTGCCCAGCCCTCCCGCGCGAGCGGCAGCAGGAGCGGGATGTTGACGTTCTTCAGCCTTTCCACGCCATCGAGATCGCCGAGCTCGAGCTTCGGCATGCCGCAGCACGCCTCGCCGGTCACCAGCGTGTACGGGACCCGGATGTGGTCGAGGAGCTTCAGCAGATCGTGCCCGATGCCGGGCTCGTTGTAGTTGACGTAGCAGGTCGAGAACACCGCGACCTTGCCCGGCGTGCGCTCGCCGTCGCGCACCGGCCAGGCGAGCGACGGCAGGGCATCGCGCAGGAACGGCTTCGCCGCATACGTCGGAAGCCAGGCATCGGCCGCCACGCCCAATGTACGTTCCATCATCTTGCGCATCGTCGGCGAGCGGTTGCCGCCGTTGACCGCCTTCACGACGACCGGAATCGTCGCGAGCTTGCCGACCGCGTCGGTCGACGTCAGCATGCGGTCGCGCCAGCGCGCCCCGTTGCGGCGGAACTTCTGCGCCTTCGCGCGGAGCATCAGATGCGGAAAGTCGACGTTCCACGGATGCGGTGGAACGTACGGGCACTTCGTCATGTAACAGAGGTCGCACAGATAGCACTGGTCGACGACCTTCGAATAGTCCTCCTTCGCGACCCCGTCGACCTCCATCGTGCTGCTGTTGTCGACGAGATCGAACAGCGTCGGAAACGCGCTGCAAAGCGAAACGCAGCGCCGGCAACCGTGGCAGATGTCGAAGACGCGCTCCTGTTCCTTCAGGAGCGCGGCTTCGTCGTTGAACTCGGCGCTGCGCCAGTCGAGCGCATGCCGGGTCGGCGCCTGCAGATTGCCTTCGCGTAGGGTCATCGCCGGCGCGCGCCACGCATCAGTCGGCGAGCGCGTCGAGTGCTTTCTGGAAGCGGTTCGCGTGCGAGCGCTCGGCCTTGGCGAGCGTCTCGAACCAGTCGGCGATCTCGTCGAAGCCTTCGCCGCGCGCCGCCTTCGCCATGCCGGGGTACATGTCGGTGTACTCGTGGGTCTCGCCCGCAACGGCCGACTTCAGGTTGTCGCGCGACGAGCCGATCGGCAGATCGGTCACCGGGTCGCCAATGGCGGCGAGGTAGTCGAGGTGCCCGTGCGCGTGGCCGGTCTCACCTTCGGCGGTCGAGCGGAACAGCGCCGAAACGTCGTTCTGGCCCTCGACGTCGGCCTTGTTCGCGAAGTAGAGGTAACGGCGGTTTGCCTGCGACTCTCCGGCGAACGCGAACTTGAGATTTTCGTGAGTCTTGGTGCCTTTCAGTGGCTTCATCTGCGAGCTCCTTTGCGAGGTGATCGCCGCGGCGATGCGGCGCGGGCGAGGATCGAGTGCCGCGGCCGGTTCCCGGAGCGGGCGTCGGTCGCCGCCGACGGTCCCATTGTCCGACGCGCGCTGCGAAGTGTCCAATCGACAATCGCGATCCTGACGATAGACACTGACTATCAGTCGACGAGCTCGTACGCGGGCAGCGTCAGGAACTCCGCGAAGTGGTCGCTGTAGACGAGGTCGGCGAAGATCTTCGCGGCGTCCTCGTAGCGGCCCGCTGGGTAGTCGGCGCCGAGGAGCTCGCGGATCTTCGCCATCTCCTGCGGCAGGATCTCCGCGACCAGCTCCTTCGTCACCTTGCGGCCGTCGTCGAGCTTGCCCTTCGGCGACCGGATCCACTGCCAGACCTGCGAGCGCGAGATCTCGGCGGTGGCCGCGTCCTCCATCAGATTGAAGATCGGCACCGCGCCCTGGCCGGCGAGCCACGCACCGACGTACTGGATCGCGACGCTGACGTTGAGCCGCAGACCCTGCTCGGTGATCGGCTGCTCGGGCTCGAAACGCAGCAGATCGGACGCGGTCACCTGCACGTCCTCGCGGAGCTTCGTCGCGATCTGGTTCGGACCGGGCATCAGGCGGTCGAACGCCTCCTGCGCGACCGGCACCAGCGCCGGGTGGGCAACCCAGGTGCCGTCGTGACCGTAGGTCGCCTCGCGCTCCTTGTCGGCCTTCACCTTGGCAAATGCATCGGCGTTCGCGGCCTCGTCGTTCTTTACCGGGATCTGCGCCGCCATGCCGCCCATTGCGTGGGCGTTGCGGCGGTGACAGGTCCTGACCAGGAGCTCGGCGTAGCTCTTCATGAAATGCGTGGTCATCGTCACGCGCGCCCGGTCTGCGAGGCAGAAGTCGCGGTTGCTGCGGAATTTCTTGATGCAGCTGAAGATGTAATCCCAGCGCCCGGCGTTGAGCCCGGCGGAGTGATGGCGCAGCTCGTGCAGGATCTCGTCCATCTCGAAGGCGGCGACGATCGTCTCGATCAGCACCGTCGCCCTGATCGTCCCGCGGGGAATGCCGAGCCCGTCCTGCGCCATGACGAAGATGTCGTTCCACAGCCGGGCTTCGAGATGGCTCTCGAGCTTCGGCAGGTAGAAGTAGGGTCCGCTGCCGCGCGCCACGAGCTCCCTCGCGTTGTGGAAGAAGTAGAGCGCGAAATCGAAGATGCCCCCCGAGATCGGGCGTCCGTCGACGAGAACGTGCTTCTCCGGCAAGTGCCAGCCACGCGGCCGAACGAAGAGCGTCGCGACCTTCTCGTTGAGGCGATAGGCCCTGCCCTCCGGCGTGACGTAGTCGATGCGGCGCCGGATCGCGTCCCTGAGGTTGATCTGCCCCTGAATGTTGTTCTCCCAGCGCGGCGTGTTCGCGTCCTCGAAATCGGCCATGAACACCTTCGCGCCGGAGTTGAGCGCATTGATGATCATCTTGCGGTCGACCGGTCCCGTGATTTCGACGCGTCGATCCTCGATGCCTTGCGGCACCGGATCGCAGGTCCAGTCGCCTTGGCGTACGTCACGCGTACGGTCGAGGAACTGCGGCAGCTCGCCAGCGTCGAAGCGCTTCTGGCGGGCGTCGCGTGCGGCAAGCAGCTCGCCGCGACGTCCACCGAACGCGCGCTGCAAGCGGGCCGCGAACGCGACCGCTTCGGGGGTAAGGATTTCGGCGAAAGACTCGGTGACGGGCGCGGTGATTTCGATGCCCGGGGCGTAGTGGGGATTGGTCATCAGGGTTCTGGCGCCACGAGCGCGCGGCGTCCGGCCGCGCGCGTCGGTGCAGCGCATGTGCAAGAAAGGTATTTTACTGCACTGCAGCGAAACTGGATTCCGCGGCGTCGGTTCAGGCGTGCTGCGCGTTGCGCTCAGGCCAGGAATTCGACTGCAATGCCCTGGAGCCCGATGCCTTGGATGTCGGATCGCCAGATCTCGCCAGCCCAAACTGATTGCGCCGTCGTGATCGTCCCGGTGGTCACGATCTCGCCCGCTTGTAGCGGCGTAGAGCGGGGTTCGCTCGCCAGCACGCTCATCAGGTGGGCGACCGCGACCAGAGGGCTTCCAAGAACGTTGAACCCCCGTCCGTGTTCGACGAAACGTCCGTTGCACGACAGCGCAAGCGTGAGCGACTCGAGCGCCGCGGCGACGTCGCCGCCGAGTCGAGACGGCGGTTGCGGCGGGCCGATCAGCAGCGTGCCGTGAAGTGCCCAATCGGCGACCGTATCGGGGGCCCGAAACTTCCAGCCTGGGAAGTGCGACTGCACGATCTCGAAGCCGGGTGCGATCCCGCCGATCGCATCCGTGACGCCGTCGACTCCGGAGTCGGCGCGCGGAGTCGCGCCTGCGACGCGCGCCCCTACGATCAGGCTACCGCCTCTCTGCGGGCAGGCAGCGCGGAAAGAGTGATCGCTCCCTGCGCGTGGCCGCGGTTGACCGCGGCGACCACCGCCTTCAGCGTGGCGGTCACGATGTTCGGGTCGATGCCGACACCATAGACACCGCGCTCGCCGACGCGAAGCTGCACGTACGAGACGGCAGTTGCGTCTTCGCCGCCGCCGGTCGCGTGCTCGTGGTAGGCAAGCACGTGTACGTCGATGCCGAGCCCGCCGCGCAGCGCCTGCACGAATGCGTCGACCGGACCGTTGCCGCTTCCGCTGATGCGAACCTCGGCACCGTCGAGCTCGAGCCGAGCGGTCAGCTGCTCGGCCCCCGATTGCACACCGCTGCGCGCGACCGCATGGCCGGCCCGGTGATCGACGTAGGCGAGCGGCGACGCGCGCGCGATGTATTCGCGCGCGAACGCGGCATGCAGATCGGCCGGCGACTGCTCCTTGCCGCTGGCATCGGTGATCGCCTGCACGACCTGGCTGAACTCGATCTGCAGCAGCCGCGGCAGCGTGAGCCCGTAGTCGCGCTCGAGCAGGTATGCGATGCCGCCCTTGCCCGACTGGCTGTTGACGCGGATCACCGCTTCGTAGGTGCGGCCGACATCGGCCGGATCGATCGGCAGGTAGGGCACGTCCCATGCGACCGGGCCGGCCGCGAGCAGCCGCGCCCGCTCGGCGAGACCCTTCTTGATTGCATCCTGATGCGACCCGGAGAACGCGGTGAAGACGAGCTCGCCACCGTAGGGATGGCGTGGGTGGACCGGAAGCTGGTCGCAGTGCTCGACCGTCCGGATGATGTCGCCGATGTCCGAAAAGTCGATGCCCGGATCGACTCCCTGCGTGAACAGGTTGAGCCCGAGCGTCACCAGGCACACATTACCGGTGCGCTCACCGTTGCCGAACAGGCAGCCCTCGACGCGCTCGGCGCCCGCCATCACGGCAAGCTCGGCGGCTGCCACCGCGCAGCCACGGTCGTTGTGCGGATGGATCGACAGCACGATCGAATCGCGGTATGCGAGGTGCCTGCTCATCCATTCGATCTGGTCCGCATAGACGTTCGGCGTCGCCATCTCGACGGTCGACGGCAGGTTGACGATCACCTTGCGCTCGGAGGTCGGCCGCCAGACGCCGTTGACGGCATCGCAGATGTCGACGGCGAAGTCGAGCTCGGTGCCGGTGAAGCTCTCCGGCGAGTACTGGAACGTCCAGTCGGTCTCCGGATACTGCTTCGCGCATTCGGCGATGAGCTTCGCGCCGTCGACCGCGATCGCGACGATGCCGGGCCGGTCGAGGTTGAACACGACGCGTCGCTGCGTCGTCGACGTCGAGTTGTAGAGATGCATGATCGCGCGCTTCACGCCCTTCAGCGCCTCGAACGAGCGCCGGATCAGCGCCTCGCGCGATTGCGTCAGCACCTGCACCGTCACGTCGTCGGGAATCCGCTTCTCGTCGATGAGCTTGCGGATGAAGTCGTAGTCGGTCTGCGACGCGGCGGGAAAGCCGACCTCGATCTCCTTGTAGCCCATCTTCACCAGCAGGTCGAACATGCGAAGCTTGCGCTCTGCATCCATCGGCTCGATCAGCGCCTGGTTGCCGTCGCGCAGGTCCACGCTGCACCAGACCGGCGCGCGCTCGATCGTGCGCGAAGGCCATCTGCGGTCGGGAAGGTCGATCGACGGGAACGGGCGGTACTTCTGCGACGGCTGCGAAGACATGGCGGATCCTGTGCGTGGAGAAACGGACTCGGCCGCCCGGCGGGGGCGGTGCACGGTGCTGCTCGGAGCGAGGGGTGGGGGTTTTATCTGCGCGCGGGGCGCAGCAGGAGCAGCAGACCGGCAGGCAGAAGTCCGGACGCAAGGGTCCGGGTGCGAAAGGCCGGCGAGAAGGTGCGGCTGCTCATGACCGGACGAGCCTATCCGAATCCGCCTCGTCGTGCAAGCAGCAGCGTCGCGGCGGCCCGCACGGCGCTCAGGACTGCGGCGGAGCCCGGAAGTGCCGCCCGCGCCACCCGCGCCACCAGCGCCACCCGGACACCACGTACCCGGACACCGCGTAGGCGACGAAGCCGAGGAACAGCACGAGCGGCGGCTGCCAGACGAGGAGCGCGATCAAGAGCACGATGACGAGCAGCGCCATGAACGGCACGCTCTTCTTCAGGTTGATCGACTTGAAGCTGTAGTAGCGCAGGTTGCTGACCATCGTGAGGCCGGCGAAGAGCGTCACCGCGCACGCGATCCAGCGCAGCGCATCAGGATCGTAGCCGAGGTCGTCGACGACCCAGACGAGGCCGGCGACGAGTGCCGCGGCCGACGGGCTCGGCAACCCCTGGAACCAGCGCTTGTCGGCGACTTCGAGAAGCGTGTTGAAGCGCGCAAGGCGAAGTGCCGCCCCGGCGACGTAGACGAACGCCGCGACCCAGCCGAGCTTGCCGAGGTCGCGCAGCACCCACTCGTACATGACGAGCGCGGGCGCAGCGCCGAAGCTCACCATGTCGGCGAGGCTGTCGAACTCGGCGCCGAATGCGCTCTGCGTGCGGGTCAGCCGGGCGACGCGTCCGTCGAGGCCGTCGAGCACCATCGCGATGAAGATCGCGACGGCCGCGTGGTCGAAGTTCACGTTCATCGCCTGCACGATCGCGTAGAAGCCGGCGAAGAGTGCCGCGGCCGTGAGGAGGTTGGGCAACAGGTAGATGCCACGGCGGCGCACGCGGTTCTTCAGCAGCACCCGCTCGTGCCGGTATTCGTCGTGGAGAGTCGCCATCGGCGATGACCGATCCGGCGTCAGCGAACGAGGTTCGCGACGATGGATTCGGTTGCGTAGACCTTGTCGCCGACTCGCGCGCGCGGGACCGCGGTCGGCGGCAGGTAGAGATCGACGCGCGAGCCGAAGCGGATGAAGCCGTAGCGCTGCCCGCGGGCGACGCGGTCGCCCGGTTTCACATAGCAGAGGATCCTCCGTGCGACGAGCCCGGCGATCTGCACGCAGGTGACCGTCGCTCCCGAGGCCGTGACGAGCTCGAGCGCGTTGCGCTCGTTCTCGAGCGACGACTTGTCCAGGGAGGCATTGAAGAAGCTGCCACGGTGATACCAGACATTGCGCACGTTACCGTCGACCGGGCTGCGGTTCGAATGAACATTGAAGACGTTCATGAACACGCTGATCTTGAGCGCGTCGCGGTCGAGGAAAGGATCCCGCGCCGGTCCGACGCTGACGATGCGCCCGTCGGCCGGGGCGAGCACCGCATCGGGCGCGCCCGGCGGCCGCCGCGGCGGATCGCGGAAGAACTGGAGCATGAAGACGAAGGCTAGCCATGCAATGACGGCGAGCAACCACCAGCCGGCGAACGAAAGCGCCAGCGCGACGACGAAGGCAATGGCCAGGAACGGCCACCCCTCCCGCGCGATCAGCGGATGCAGCGTCACTTCGACGCCGCCGAGGTCGCGGCGTCGATGCGCTTCTCCTCGTCGGCCGCCTGCTTGCGAACCTCGTCCTGCAGCGCGCGCGCGCGCTCGACCGCGTTCTTCGGCGTGACGTTGGCCGCAGCTTCGACGTCGGGTGCCCCGGGCACGCTGACGTGCCGCGCAGCGGACGCGGAACCGCCCGCGAGGCCATACTCCTTCAGGATCGTTCGCGCGAGCAGCGCGACGATCACCAGAGCGAGCACCAATCCGACCAACCCGAGCCAGCCGCGCTGGCGCGTCGCGTCGTGCACCGATCACCTCGTGGCGAATGCGCGCAAGCGCAAGTATACCGTCGGAACTGCGCCAGCTACCGCGCGAACCGAGGCGCCGGCCTCAGTTGCGCGTCTGGTCGACCAGGCGGTTGCGTCCGATCCACGGCATCATCGAGCGCAGCTTTTCGCCGACCTGCTCGATCGAGTGTTCGGCGGTGAGCCGCCGTCGCGATTTCAGCGTCGGCGCGCCGGCGCGGTTCTCCAGGATGAAGTCCTTCGCGTATTCGCCGCTCTGGATGCGCGTCAGCGCCTCGCGCATCGCGCGCCTCGTGTCGTCGGTGACGATCTTGGGGCCGGTCACGTACTCGCCGTACTCGGCGTTGTTCGAGATCGAGTAGTTCATGTTGCCGATGCCGCCCTCGTAGATGAGATCAACGATCAGCTTCACCTCGTGCAGGCACTCGAAGTACGCCATCTCCGGCGCATAGCCGGCGTCGACCAGCGTCTCGTAGCCGGACTTGATCAACTCGACGAGCCCTCCGCAGAGCACCGTCTGCTCGCCGAACAGGTCGGTCTCGGTCTCCTCGCGGAAGTTCGTCTCGATCACGCCTGCGCGGGCACCACCGATCGCCGCGGCATAGGAGAGTGCCAAGTCGCGCGCCTTGCCGGACACGTCGCGGTGCACGGCGACGAGCATCGGCACGCCGCCGCCGGCGACGTAGGTCGAGCGCACCGTATGCCCGGGCGCCTTCGGCGCAACCATGATCACGTCGAGATCGGCGCGCGGCAGGACCTGCCCGTAGTGGATGTTGAAGCCGTGGGCGAAGGCGAGTGCGGCGCCCTTGCGGATGTTGGGCTCGACGTCGGCCGCGTAGACTGCGGCGATCCCCTCGTCGGGCATCAGCATCATGACGACGTCGGCGCCCTTCACCGCGTCGCCGACCTCGGCGACCTTGAGCCCGGCCTTCTTCGCCTTGTCCCACGACGCGCCGCCCTTGCGCAGGCCGACCGTGACCCTGACGCCCGAGTCGGCGAGGTTCTGCGCATGCGCGTGCCCCTGCGAACCGTAGCCGACAATCGTGATCTTGCGCCCCTTGATGAGCGACAGATCGGTGTCCTTTTCGTAGTAGACCTTCATCGTTCTTCCCTCGGTTGTCCGTCGATCCTAGACCCTCAAAATTCTCTCACCGCGCCCGATCCCCGATGCGCCGGTGCGCACCGTCTCGAGGATCACGCCCGGCTCGATCGCCTGCAGGAAGGCGTCGAGCTTGGAGCCGGTGCCGGTGAGCTCGATCGTGTAGCTCTTGTCGGTGACGTCGAGGATGCGCCCGCGGAAGATGTCGGCGAGACGCTTCATCTCGTCGCGATCCTTCCCCGCCGCGCGCACCTTGACGAGCATCAGCTCGCGCTCGATGTGATTGCCTTCGGTGAGGTCGACGACCTTGACGACTTCGACCAGCTTGTTCAGCTGCTTGGTGATCTGCTCGATGACGTCGTCCGAGCCGCTGGTGACGATCGTCATCCGCGACATCGTCGGGTCCTCGGTCGGCGCGACGGTCAACGACTCGATGTTGTACCCGCGCGCCGAAAACAGCCCCGAGATGCGCGACAGCGCGCCGGCCTCGTTCTC
>JAICXH010000117.1 GCA_025981645.1 Burkholderiales bacterium | reverse complement strand
CTGGCCGGGAACGGCGGCTTGAAGCGCGGCTGGCCCTTCTTGCCTTCGAGCGACTCGAGGAGCCCGGTCTCCTCGCCGCAGATGTAGGCCCCGTAACCGTGATGGTTGTAGAGGTGGAAGGAAAAGCCGCTGCCGAGAATGTTGTCGCCGAGCAACCCCGCCGAGTACGCCTCCTCGATCGCCTCTTCGCAGCGCTCGTAGACATCCCAGATCTCGCCGTGCACGTAGTTGTAGCCGCGGTTGCTTCCGGTCGCCCATGCGGCGATCGCCATGCCCTCGAACACCGCATGCGGGTTGTAGCGAAGGAGGTCGCGGTCCTTGAACGTTCCCGGCTCGCCTTCGTCGGAGTTGCAGACGAGGTACTTGTCGCCGGCGTACTGCTTCGGCATGAAGCTCCACTTGAGCCCAGTCGGGAACCCGGCTCCGCCGCGTCCGCGCAGCCCCGACTTCTTCACTTCCGCGATCACTTCCTCGGGCGGAGTCTTCTGCGCGAGGATCTTCTTCAGCGCTTCGTAGCCGCCACGCGCGACGTAATCGGCGAGCCTCCAGTTGCGCCCGTTGAGGCCGGCGAGCAGCACCGCGTCGGGTCCGTAGTCGATGAACTCCGACGGCGCGTTCATGCCTTCGGCTCCGGCTCGACCGCATTCGGCGTTCCTTCGCCGCGCGCGGCAGCGGCAGAGAGCTCGTCGAGGAGCGCCTCGAGCCTCGGCGGTGTCATGAAACCCTCCATGCGCTTGTTGTTGACGAGCAGCACCGGCGCGTCGCCGCACGCACCCATGCACTCGCCTTCCTTCAGCGTGAAGCAGCCGTCGGCGGTGGTCTCGCCGAACTCGACGCCGAGCCGGTCGTGAAGCTGTTTCGCGGCCGCGTTGGCGCCGGCGAGCGCGCACGGCAGGTTGGTGCAGAGCGTGAGCTTGAAGCGTCCGGTCGGCGCGCGGTTGTACATCTCGTAGAAGCTCGCGACCTCGTAGACCGCGACCGGCGGCATACCAAGGTAGCGTGCGACTTCGTCCATCAGCGGCACCGACAGCCAGCCGTGCTCGTCCTGGATGATCGCGAGTGCCGACATCACCGCCGACTGCCGCCGGTCGGCGGGATATTTCGCCGCCTCGCGGTCGATCTTCGCGCGTGCGGCTTCCGAGATGATGCTCATCGATCGATCGACCCGAATACGATGTCCTGGGTGCCGATGATTGCGACCACGTCGGCGATCATGTGCCCGCGCGCCATCTCGTCGAGCGCCGACAGGTGGACGTAGTCGGGCGGGCGCAGCTTGATCCGCCACGGCTTGTTCGCCCCGTCGGAGATCGCGTAGACGCCGAATTCGCCTTTCGGATGTTCGATCGCCGCATAGACCTCGCCGGCCGGGACGTGCATGCCCTCGGAGAAAAGCTTGAAGTGGTGGATCAGGTCCTCCATACCGGTCTTCATCCGCTCGCGCGGCGGCGGCGCCACCTTGAAGTTGTCGACGATCACCGGCCCGGGGTTCTTGCGCAGCCAGTCGACGCACTGCGCGACGATCCGGTTGGATTGCCGCATTTCGGCCATGCGCACCAGGTAACGGTCGTAGCAGTCGCCGCTGGTCCCGACCGGGATGTCGAACTCCATCCGATCGTAGGCCGCGTAAGGCTGCTTGCGGCGCAGATCCCACGGGACGCCCGAGCCGCGCAGCATCGGTCCGGTGAACCCCAGCGCGATCGCCCGCTCGGCACTCACCACGCCGATGCCCACGGTGCGCTGCTTCCAGATGCGATTGTCGGTGAGCAGCACCTCATAGTCGTCGACGCAGGCCGGGAAGCGGCGCGTGAAGTCCTCGATGAAATCGAGCAGCGACCCCTCACGGTTCGCGTTCAGCGCCTTCACCGCGCGCGCGCTGCGCGTCTTCATCGCCTGGTACTGCGGCATGCGGTCGGGAAGGTCGCGGTAGACGCCTCCCGGGCGGTAGTACGCGGCGTGCATCCGCGCTCCGGATGCTGCCTCGTACATGTCGAACAGGTCCTCGCGCTCGCGGAACGCATACAGGAACACCGTCATCGCGCCGACATCGAGCGCGTGCGAACCCAGCCACATCAGGTGGTTCAGGATGCGCGTGATCTCGTCGAACATCGTGCGGATGTAGAGTGCGCGCTCGGGGATCTCGATGCCGAGCAGCCGCTCGATCGCGAGGCAGTACGCGTGCTCGTTGCACATCATCGACACGTAGTCGAGTCGGTCCATGTAGGGCAGCGACTGGATCCACGTCCGCGTCTCGGCGAGCTTCTCGGTGGCGCGGTGCAGAAGACCGATGTGCGGATCCGCGCGCGCGATGACCTCGCCGTCGAGCTCGAGCACGAGGCGCAGCACCCCGTGCGCGGCCGGATGCTGCGGCCCAAAGTTCATCGTGTAATTGCGGATCTCAGCCACGGTCGTCCCGCGTCTCAGCCATTCGGTGCGGTAGCCGGCCTGCGGCTGTCCGGAGGGCCGGGCTCGGGCTTCTCGTCGGCGTAGTTCTCCTCGCGGATGACCCGCGGCGTGACCACGCGCGGCTCGATCGACACCGGCTGGTAGATCACCCGCGCCTGCTCCGGGTCGTAACGCATCTCGACGTAGCCCGAGATCGGAAAGTCCTTGCGGAACGGGTGCCCGACGAACCCGTAGTCGGTGAGGATGCGCCGCAGGTCGGGATGGCCGGTGAACACGAGACCGTAGAGATCGAACGCCTCACGCTCGAACCAGTTGACCGAGGGCCACACGCCGATCACGCTCGCGAGGACCGGAAAATCGTCGTCGGGCGCGAAGGTACGCACGCGTACGCGCCGGTTGCGCGACAGCGAGAGCAAGTGCGAAACGGCGGCGAAGCGGGGGCCTTCGTGCATGACGCCGGCGAATCCCGCATAGTCGACGCCGCAGAGGTCGACCAGCATTTCGAATCTGAGCGACGGGTGGTCGCGCAGCGTCTGCATCGTCGCTAGGTACTGCGCGGCCGGCACCTCGAGGGTCACCTCGCCGCGGTCGACGGTCACGCGCGCGCCGGCGTCCCCGAAGAGCGAGGGCAGGAGGCTGGCGAGATTGTCGGAATTGGCCGCCATCATCGTGCGATCGTGTTGGTGCGCCAAATCTTGTTCTGCAGCTGGAGAATTCCGTACAGCAGCGCCTCAGCCGTCGGCGGACACCCGGGAACGTAGACGTCGACCGGTACGATGCGGTCGCAGCCGCGCACCACCGAATACGAATAGTGGTAATAGCCGCCGCCGTTGGCGCACGACCCCATCGAGATCACCCAGCGCGGCTCCGCCATCTGGTCGTAGACCTTGCGCAGCGCCGGCGCCATCTTGTTGCACAACGTCCCGGCGACGATCATCACGTCGGACTGGCGTGGGCTCGGCCGGAAGACGACGCCGAAACGATCGAGGTCGTAGCGCGCCGCTCCGGCGTGCATCATCTCGACCGCGCAGCAGGCGAGACCAAAGGTCATCGGCCACATCGAGCCATTGCGCGCCCAGTTGATCACGCTGTCGAGCGTCGTCGTGACGAAACCCTGCTCCAGTACGCCTTCAATGGCCATCGCTCAGTCCCACTCCAGGGCGCCCTTCTTCCACTCGTAGATGAATCCGATGACGAGGATCGCGAGAAAGATCAGCATTGCGACAAAGCCGAACATTCCGACGTCGCGCAGCACGACCGCCCACGGAAACAGGAACGCGATCTCGAGATCGAACAGGATGAACAGGATCGCAATCAGGTAATAGCGGACATCGAACTTCATCCGTGCGTCCTCGAACGCCTCGAAGCCGCACTCATAGGCTGAGAGCTTCTCGGGGTCCGGATGGTTCGGCGAAACGAAGCGACCCGCGCCGAGCATCACCGCGCCGAGCACGATTCCGAAGAGAATGAAGACGAGGATTGGGAAGTATTCGGCGAGCACGGGCGGGCGGGGAGTGAGGGTCGGGGGGTGGGAATAATGAATTGAGGAGTGAGGAATCCGGCGTTCACCCCGCGCCGATCGCCGACACGTGCTCGCGTCGCGGCGACCGCCGCGGTGATCGTGTGCCGCCTGCCGACCGGCCGCCGGAGCGGCTCGCTACTGTGCTGCTTCGTTCAACTGCGCTGCCACCGTTCGCTGGTGCCGACGGGGAGACTCGAACTCCCACGGCTTTCGCCACTGCCCCCTCAAGACAGCGTGTCTACCAATTTCACCACGTCGGCGTAATCGTCATTTTGGCACTTCCCCTGCGCCGGTCTTGGCTGGCGCAGCTTCCGCCCGTACCGGGCTCGTCTGTCCCGCCGCGGCGGGCACCGCGCCAGGGACCTGACTGCTCCCCGACGGGCCTGCTTCGCCAGCCGGGGCGGACTTGCCCGCTGCGTCGGCGGGCGCCTGCGACGCGGGCGGCACCGGAGCCGCGCTCTGCTCCGCAGCGGCCTTCTCCATGACGCCGACCGGCGCGCCGTGCTGCGCGCCGAACCAGGTGAGTGCGACGCTCGTGGCAAAGAAGAGCGCAGCGAGGATCGCGGTCGTTCGCGACAAAAAGTTGGCGGAACCCGACGCGCCGAACAGGCTGCCCGACGAGCCGCCGCCGAACGCCGCGCCCATGTCGGCACCCTTGCCATGCTGCAGCAGCACAAAGCCACAGATGGCGATCGCCGCCAGTACGTGTAGGACCAGAACGAGGTTTTGCAACAAGCTCATTGCCGCCTGCTCCGCATCGCCGGCCCGTCAGGCCCGGGCGATGCCCAGAAATTCGTCAGCATCGAGTGATGCACCCCCCACCAGGGCGCCATCCACGTCGGGCATCGCGAAAAGCGCCTTCGCGTTGGCCGCCTTCACGCTGCCTCCATAAAGAAGCGTCACGTCGCGCGCGCCCGCCGCGGCCATCCGGCTCCGAAGCAGCGCGTGGACCGCTTCCGCCTCGCCGGGCGTCGCAGTCCGGCCGGTTCCGATCGCCCACACCGGTTCGTAGGCGAACACGCAGTCGCGCAGCCGTTCCCCGAGCTCGGCGATCAGCGCGTCGATCTGTCGTGTCACGACACGATCGGTCTCTCCGCGCTCGCGCTCGACGAGCGTCTCGCCGACGCATGCAATCGGGACCAGCCCCGCGTCGAGCGCTGCACCCGCCTTCGCGCCGACGACGCGGTCGGACTCGCCGTGCAGCCGCCGCCGCTCCGAATGGCCGACGATCGCGTAGCGGGAACCGAATTCCGCCGCCATCCCCGCTGAAACCTCACCGGTATACGCACCCGCCGCGTGCTCGCTCACGTCCTGCACACCCCACGTCACCGCGCTTCCTTCGAGCACAGCCTGCGTCTGCGCGAGATAGGGTGCGGGGACACACACTGCGAGCCTGCGCGGAGCCTGATCCGGCCATCCGTCCGCGAGCCGACCAAGAAGCTTCGCGTTGGCCGCGAGACTGCCGTTCATCTTCCAGTTGCCGACGACCAGCCCGACGCGCATGAGAGACCGAAGCCCTGCCGGCCCCTCGTCACTTCCGCGCATCCCGACGCCGGCCCGGTGCCGCGGTCACGGCACGATGCCGTCCGTAGAACCTTGCGATTTTATCGCGGACGCGCCGAATGGGTCAAACCGCGGCCGAGTGCCCCTGGCTCGCGCCGCTTCGCCGCGCGCGCCGCGCCGCCCACCAGGCGCCGATCTCGCCGACGATGCCGCGGCGGAACGCCAGCACGCAGATCACGAAGATGCCGCCGGTGATCACCGTGACCCATTCGCCGAACCCGGCGAAGTAGTTCTCGAGCGCGACCAGCACGAACGCGCCGACGACCGGACCGAACAGCGTTCCCATGCCTCCGAGCAGCGTCATCAGCACGACCTCGCCCGACATCGTCCAGTGGACGTCGGTCAGCGACGCCAGCTGGAACACGATCGCCTTGACCGCCCCGGCGAGCCCCGCCAGAGTCGCCGACAACACGAACGCGAGGAGCTTGTAGCGGTCGGCGTCGTAGCCGAGCGAGACTGCCCGCGGCTCGTTCTCGCGGATCGCCTTCAGGACCTGGCCGAACGGGGAGTGGACGATCCGGTAAATCAGCAGGAACGCCGCGAGGAAGATGACCAGGACCGTGTAGTACATCGTGAGCGGCCTGGCGAGATCGAACAAGCCGAACAGGTGCCCGCGAGGCACCGACTGGATGCCGTCCTCGCCGTGCGTGAACGACGCCTGCACGTAGAAGAAATACATCATCTGCGCCAGGGCAAGGGTGATCATCGCGAAGTAGATGCCCTGGCGGCGGATGGCGAGCAGCCCGACGACGACGCCGAGCAGCGCCGACGCAAGCGTGCCGGCAACGATCGCCAGCTCCGGCGGGAAACCCCAGCTCTTCGCCGCGTATGCCGTCACGTAGCCGGCCGTGCCGAGGAACATCGCGTGACCGAATGACAGCAACCCGCCGAACCCGAG
>JAICXH010000112.1 GCA_025981645.1 Burkholderiales bacterium | reverse complement strand
AGCGCATGGCGCTTGCCGCCGGTCGCGACGACGGCACCCCGTGCCTTCGCATCGGCGACGTGCTCTTCGACTTTCGCGATCGCCTCGTCGTTGATCAGCGGTCCCGAAGTGATGCCGGGCTCGGTTCCGCGACCGACCTTGATCGCCGCCACGCGCTTCGCGAGCCGCTCGGCAAATGCGTCGTAGACCTTCTCGTGGACGAAGAACCGGTTCGTGCAGATGCAGGTCTGTCCCGAGTTGCGATACTTCGACGCCAGCGCGCCGTCGGCAGCCGCGTCGAGGTCGGCGTCGTCGAACACGATGAACGGTGCATTGCCGCCGAGCTCGAGCGAGATCTTCTTGATCGTCGGCGCGACCTGGCGCATCAGCAGGCGCCCGACCTCGGTCGAACCGGTGAACGATAGCTTGCGCACCAGCGGATTGGCGCACATCTCGGCGCCGACTGCCGGCGGATCGCCGGTGACGACGTTGACGACCCCTGGCGGGAAGCCCGCGCGGTGCGCGAGCTCGGCGAGTGCCAGCGCCGAGAACGGGGTCGCTTCGGCCGGCTTGATGACGACCGTGCATCCGGCGGCGAGTGCCGGCGAGACCTTGCGCGTGATCATCGAGCTCGGGAAGTTCCACGGCGTGATCGCCGCGCACACGCCGACCGGCTCCTTGACGACGACGATTCGCCGGTCCCCGGAGATCGTCGGGATCACGTCACCGTAGACGCGTTTCGCTTCCTCGGCGAACCATTCGGTGTAGCCGGCCCCGCTCGCGAGCTCGCCGCGTGCTTCCGCGAGCGGCTTGCCCTGCTCGGTCGTGAGAATCAGCGCGAGATCGTCGATGTTCGCGTTCATCAGGTCGAGCCATTTGCGCAGGATCGCCGAGCGTTCGCGCGCGGTCTTCGCGCGCCAGCCCGGAAATGCCCGGCTTGCGGCCTCGATCGCACGCCGCGTCTCGGCAGTGCGGCACAGCGGAACGGTTCCGATCGGCAGGCCCGATGCAGGATCGTCGACCGGCATCGTCGCGCGGTCGTCGGCGTCGATCCACTTGCCGTCGACGTAGCATTGATGACGCAGGAGCGCAGGATCGCGCAGGGTGAGTGATGCACGTTCGATCGTGTCAGGAGGCATGGCGGTTCTCCAAAGCGTTCACGTCGCCAGTATAGGCGCGCGCGCCGTCACCGGCGAACCGGCACCGGCGTTCATGCGAATCGGCACCGGCGCTCATGCGAATCGACACCGACGCTCAGGATGCACGCGCGGGCCGACGCGACACCGTGATCACGCCGACGAGTACCAGAGCGACTCCGGCGAGCTGCACGGCGGATATCGACTCGCCGAGCATCAGTGCGCCGAGGCCCAGCGTGAACACGGGTCCGAGCGATCCGACGAGCGACGCGTGTCCCGCGCCGATGCGGTGGACGGCCTCGGCCATCATCCACGTGGGAAGCACCGTGCAGAACACCGCCATCGTTGCGCACAAAGCCTGGACGCGTACCGGAGCCGCGAGCGCCGAGAGGGGTTGCGCAATCGCGAAATGAATGCCGAGGTAGATCGTCGAGAGCAGCATCACCCACGCGATGAAGCGCGCCGACCCGATGCGCGCGATCACCGGGCCGGCTCCGACCAAATAGATCGAATAGGTGATCGCGCTCACGAACACGAGCCCGCTGCCGAGGGCGATTGCGAGCGGCTCGCCAGACGTGCGGATGTCGTGGCGCACGGCGAGCGCGATTCCCGCGTAGGAGAGCACGAGTGCGGCGACCGAGCGTCGCGTGATCGGGTGACCGAGGAAGAACGCCGAGAGCACGACGACGATCGTCGGATAGAGGAACAACACGAGCCGCTCGAGCGATGCCGTGATGTATTGCAGTCCCATGAAGTCGAGCAGGCTCGACAGGTAGTAGCCGACGAGACCGAGCACGGCGATCCGGCGCCAGTCGCGCGGCTCGATCGGTCGCACCTGCGGCGCGCGGCCGGCCCACCAGGCGAGCAGCGCGAAGAACGGCGCCGAGTAGAGCATCCGCAGCGCGAGCAGCGTGACCGGATCGACGGGTGCCGCGGCGTAGACGAGCTTGACGAGGATCGCCTTGAACGAGAACCCGAGCACGCCGAGGATCGCGAACGCGGGGCCGATCCACGGGCGCCCGGCGGAAAGGTCGCGGCTCAATCCCAGCGGACGATTCCCGTCCACGCGGTGACGAGGATGACGAGTCCGAACGCGATCCGATACCACGCGAACGGCTTGAAGTCGTGCCGGCTCACGTAGCGCAGCAGCCAGCGCACGCAGAGGAACGCCGACACGAACGCTGCGACGAAACCGACGCCGAAGCCCTGCAGGTCCTGCGCCGAGAGAAGCGCGCGGTTCCTGAAGAACTCGTAGCCGCACGCGGCGAGGAGCGTCGGGATCGCGAGGAAGAACGAGAACTCGGTCGCTGCCGTGCGCGACATCCCGAACAGCATCGCGCCGATGATCGTCGCGCCTGATCGCGACGTGCCTGGGATCAGCGAAAATGCCTGCGCGATGCCGACCTTCAGCGCGTCGGTCCAGTGCATCGCATCGACGCTCGTGATGCGTATCGTCGACGGGCGGAGCTCGTGTCGCCTCTCGGCCCAGAGGATCACGAAGGCGCCGGCGACGAACGCCGCGGCGACCGGAACGGGCGCGAACAGGTGTGCCTGGATCGCCTTGACGAACAGGAGGCCGAGGACTGCAGCAGGAACGAATGCGATCGCGACGTTGATCGCGAAGCGCCGTCCGGCGCGATTACCCGCGAAACCGGTCAATGCGAAGCCGATGCGCGCGCGGAATTCCCAGCACACCGCGAGGATCGCGCCTGCCTGGATCACGATCTCGAACACCTTGGCGCGCTCGCCGGTGTAGCCGAGGAGGGAACCTGCGACGATCAGATGCCCGGTCGATGACACCGGCAGGAATTCGGTCAGGCCTTCAACGACGCCGAGAATCAGCGTGACCAGCAGGGTGGGATGATCCAAGGCGGAGGAGCGGCGCGCGTGCGAATGAGCCGGGCGGATTGTCGCACGAAGGGGCGAGACAACGTCCGCCCGCGAGCACGCGGCGATCGGAACACGACCCTGTCGCGACCGGGCCTGCGCCATGCAGGCCCGTCGCGCAGGGCGCCGTAGCGCCTTCAGGCCTGCGCCGACTTCCCCTTCTGCAGCAGCGCGAGCGCCTGATTGACGAGGTCGCTGTGGTTGTCGGGGACCTGTCCCTGCGGCGTCAGCTTGTCGATCACCTGCGGCAGCACCTGTGCGAGCTGTCCGGCAGCCTGGTCGTGCGACAGGCCGAGCTGCTGTGCGATCTGCCCGATCTGACCGCTGCCGAAGACCTGCGACAGCGCGCCGCCGTCGATCGACTGATTCGGTCCGGTGCCGACCCACGACTGCGCCTGCTGGCCCAAGCCAGACTGCTCGAACTTGCCGAGCACGCCCTGTAGCCCGCCGTTCTGCTGCAACATCTGCAGCGCCATCTGCATCAGCGGATTCTGGCCACCCTGCGCCGACTGTCCACCGAGCAGGCCACCCATCACGTTACCGAGTACTCCATCGAGCAGTCCCACGGACCCTCCGCAAGGCATTGACGTGCAGGCAGTCTACGCCGGGACCCGCTGCGGTGTAACCCGCCGCGCCGGAGTCCGCCGCTTCGGGACCGCGTCAGGACGGCGGCAGCGAAGTGCCCAGCTTTGCCGACAGCTCGGCCACGATCCTGCCGAGACGCTCGACCTCGTCGCGCAAATCGGCAACGTCGCGTCTCAGCGTTTGCAGGTCGCCGTCCGAATGCGCGGCGTCCGCCGGCGAGGCGATCGCCAGCGTATCGGCCGGCGTCTTCGACAGGAGCTGCGCCCATCTCGTCTCGCGCGTTCCTGGGGCGCGCGCCAGTTCGACGACCAGCGCACCCGCGGGCCGCTGCGCGAGCTCGTGCAGAAACGCCTCGACGGCACCGACATCGGCAAATCGGTGCAGGCGGTCGCAGTTGGCGCGCAGCTCGGCGGCGGTCTGCGCGCCGCGAAGGAGGAGCACGGCGAGGAGCGCGGCAGACTGCGACGGGACCGCGAGAACGCGTTCGACGTTGTGCGCGTAGCGCATCACGCGCCCGCCGCTCGTCTCGACGATCCACGCATCCGCCTTCAACCGGTCGAGCGCGCCCTGGACGTCGATCTCGGTAGTCGTTATCACCGGATCGCGGCTGGTCTTCTGATTGGATCCGGCGACGAGCGCTGCGAGCGTCAGCGGATAGCTGTCCGGCACCGTATGCTGTTTTTCGACGAGCACACCGAGCACGCGTGCCTCGAGGGCCGACAGGTTGATCATGTTCATCGCGAAGTCCGCAGGGAATCTCGCGTGGCAGTGTAGCGCGGGGTGCCCTGCTGGTATCGTGGCGGCATTTCCCACGACGGCGGCATCTGCGCCGACCGATTCCCATGGCCCACTCGCCGGAAGTCACCAACATGGCGCTCTTCTGCGACTTCGAGAATATCGCCCTCGGAGTCCGCGACGCGCACTACGACCGCTTCGATATCGGCAGGGTGCTCGAGCGCCTGCTGCTGAAGGGCAGCATCGTCGTCAAGAAGGCGTATTGCGACTGGGAGCGCTACAAGGCGTTCAAGGCGCCGATGCACGAGGCGTCGTTCGAGCTGATCGAGATCCCGCACGTGCGGCAGTCGGGAAAGAACTCGGCGGACATCAGGATGGTCGTCGATGCGCTCGACCTCTGTTACACGAAGGCGCACGTCGACACGTTCGTCATCATCAGCGGTGACTCCGATTTCTCGCCGCTGGTGTCGAAGCTGCGCGAGAACGCGAAGTCGGTGATCGGCGTCGGCGTGAAGAACTCGACCTCTGATCTCCTGATCGCGAACTGCGACGAATTCATCTATTACGACGATCTCGTGCGCGAGAAGAAGAAGGCATCCGCGCGCCGCGGTACGCCACGCGAGGCCGGCGCGGCGAAGCCGCGAGCGGGTGGGCGCAAGGCAGCGCCCGCTGCCGTCGAGACGTTGGGCGCCGCGCAGGCCGCAGCGGGCGGAACAACAGGTGAAGCGGCGGCCCACGCTGCGACGGGCGGCACCGACGCGGCGAGCGCCGGCGAAGCCGCGGGCGAGAGCGCGCGCGACGAGGCCGCGCGCCGCGACGACGCCGTCGACCTCGTCGTCGAGACGGTCGAGGCGCTCCTCTCCGAGCGTGGCGCCGACGAGAAGATCTGGGGCTCGATGGTCAAGCAGGCGCTGAAGCGCGTGAAGCCCGGCTTCAACGAGGCCTATTACGGCTTTCGCTCGTTCAATGCGGTGCTCGAGGAAGCCGCCCGCCGCAACGAGCTCGCGCTCGACCGCGACGAGAAATCCGGCGGCTACATCGTGCGGCTCGTCCCCGGCGAGGACTGACGCGCCACGGCTGCTCTCGGCGCCTCGGCGGTTTCCGCGGGCGTCTCGACGGCGGTGGCCCGCGCCGCCCGCACGGCTGACCGTGCCTCGGCCACCGCATGAAGGCGGTCGGCCGTGGCGACGAAGATCCGCCCGCAGTCGATCGATGACGCGGCGAGTGCCAGCAGCAGCGCGAGCGTCCCCGCCCAGACGAAGTCGATGCCGCGGTCGCGTCGCGCCCAGCGCGCGCCGGGCACCGCCGCGCGCGCATGAGTCAGCGCGTGCAGTGCGTCGCGCTGCGACGGCGACATCGCCGTGCGCAGGTCCAGGTCGCTAGGATCGCCGCGCGGGTCCGGCGACAAATGCCGGTCGTTCGCGGCGTCGGCATGCGGGGGCTGTGCAGCATCGGCGGCGTGCGCGGCATCGGCGCCGTACGCGGCAGGCCGCCGGACAAGTCCGAACCCCTCCGATTGCGGGGCGTGGACCTGGGGGAGCGCGCGGACGGCCGGAGTTGCCGAACCGGGGCCCATCAGCTTGAATGTGAGTTGATTTGTCATTTTCTCGCCTCGGAGCTTCGCTGGGTGACGAGGCGAGTCTATGGGGGATCTCCGCCAGGGACAATCGATATCGGTTCCGGTAATATGTGAGAGGAATTGACGTTTTGACGAGGGCTCCGATGGCGATCCAGACCCCGGCACTGCACATTCCGCCGCTGCAGGCGCTGCGCGCGCTCGAGGCCGTTGCGCGCACGGGGAGCCTCTCGCGCGCGGCCGATGCGCTGCACGTCACGCACGGCGCGATCAGCCATCAATTGAAAGGGCTCGAGGATGCGCTCGGCGTGCACCTCGTCGAGCGCGTCGGGCGAGGCGTGCGGCTGACCGACGAAGGCGAGCGCTTCGCGAGCCGCGTCAAGGTCGCTCTGTCCGAGCTGACCGAGGCGATGCGCGAGGTGACCGAGCGGCGCAATCCGCGCGCGTTTCGCGTGACCGTGATGCCGTCGTTCGCCGCACGCTGGCTGCGCCCGCGCATCGGACGCTTCGTGGCGGCGAACCGCGACATCGACCTCGACGTCAGGGCCACCGTCACGCTCGTCGACTTCCGCCGCAACGATGTCGACGCCGGCATCCGCTACGGAAGCGGCAGCTATCCGGGGCTCATTGCCGAGCACCTGATGGACGATGCGTTCTTCGTCGCGTGCAGCCCGCGTATCGACGGCGGCGTTCCTGCGCGTCCCGCCGATCTCGCGCGCTACACGCTGCTGCGCTCCGAGGACGAGTTCTGGGAGCCGTGGTTTCGCGCCGCTGGCCTCGGCTGGCCCGAGCCCGAGCGCGGCCCGAAGTACGAGGATGCGTCGCACCTGATGCAGGCGGCCGCCGACCGGCAGGGCATCGCCCTCGCGCGGACCTCGCTGATCGGCAACGATCTCGCCAACGGGGTGCTCGTGCGCGCGTTCCCGATCACCGTGCCGTCGACGCGTCGCTACTTCCTCGTCTATCCGCCGCGCCTCCCCGGAGTGGCGAAGCTCGAGCGCTTTCGCGAGTGGCTGCACGACGAGATCGCGCGTGACGACAACGTGCCGACCGTGCATCCGCAGGCGCCGCGGCGCCCAGCATCGTCCAACGATTCTGCAACCGAGACGTCCGCTCGACCCATGGACGCACGCGATGCGGAGTCGGGGAAGTAGAAGCGAAACTTGTCAACGTAGACGGTATATTCGCCGTTCCTCGAACGGACGAGCGCAACGATGCCCCTGTCATGGAACGAGATCAAGGCGCGCGCACTCCAGTTCTCGCGCGAGTGGAAGGGCGAGGGGT